>JANORL010000159.1:0-36312 GCA_031415295.1 Polyangiaceae bacterium
GCGCTTCGTCACCGGCCACGAGACGTGCGGCTTCCAAATTGGATGCGTCGCGAATTTCTGCGACGATATGGTATTTGTCTGGACGCCGATCCGGACCATTCACCAACGCGAGAATGGTCTTGATGACATGCGCATCCGGATCACCTTCCTCGGGTGCAACCACGATGATGGAACGGGCTTCATTGGGATTGACAAGCATGAGATCCGCGGGATCAATCGGGCTACCCCGGCGACAAACAAGCCGCACGCTTTTCGGCCATTCGACTCTTTCCCCAAGGGCATCCTCCATTTCGACTTTGTCTTTTTCCGCCAAAATGACGATGGCCGCACTCTTTTTGCTTGCATTGGCCAAAACGAGTTCAGAGACGACGGCGAAAATCTGCGGAGACCAACCAAGGATCACAGTATGGTCTTTTTCGCAGACGAGGCTTCGACCTTTGCGCAATTCATCGAGTTTGCTCTCGAGACCACTGGTCAAAATGCCAATCAGGGTGCTCACGAGAAAAATGCCGCCAATCGTCACGACGAACATGGCGGCTAAAAAGCCAATACTGCCTGAATCGCCCGCAACTGCGCCGGCGTCGAGCGCTCGCATGAGGGTAAACCACGCCATGCTCGGAAATGACGCTTTGGTTCCGTCTTCTGCCTGCGGAGCAATATCCGTCGCGACGACCACTGCAGCAGCAACCGCAATGAGTACGGTCGAAGCAAGGGCCAGCCAGCCAATCAGCGGTCCAACGCCGCCGGAGAGGGTTGTGTCGAAACGATACCGCAATCTGTCGCGTAGCGTAATTTGTCGCATGAAGTTCCCAATGTTGCTCGAATCGTATTCGCCGCATCGTAAAATCCGACGGACGCCCGAAGCGGAACATCTGTGCCAAATATTGCCGTCCCTGACAAGAGTTCTTTGTGGTAACGACGACGATCGTTTGTGGGTTATCTAACAATAATCCGCGCATCCGTACCGATATAAGGTGGCAAACGTTCAACGGCGACGAGGCCGGAAATCAATTCTGCTTCGGGTCTTGCGGAAGAATCTGCAATGCTTCAAGCATTGAGTGCCCAAGCGTATACGCCGTGCATGCATCGGGCAAACCGAGAGCAATTCGATCGGTTGCTACATTCAATGCTGCAGCGTCGCGCAATAATTCCTGCGCTGCGGCATCGCGTGCGGCATTGATGCGCGCGCAAGCATCAGGCCCGAGGCGACGACGTGCCCACGCGTCGATTCGATACGCTAGCGCGGCGTGATTTGCTTCATCCATTGCAATCGTTTTCATGGCCGCGGCAACTTCGCGATCCCGCGCGTGAATGGCCTGATACTGTGCCACAAGTGCGCCGAATGCCTCACGAACACACCCCTCCACCGCATTTTGCGTGGCCATTTGTTCGAGCGTGGGAATCGGCGCCTTGATGACCAGAGGCTCTCGATGCGTGATGCCCGCACGTTTGGCGAGGGCCCGCATACGCCGAGTATGTCGCTTTTCCTCGCAAACAGCCCGCGAAGCTTGCCGCAGCAATCGACGCGGCGCACCAAACGCCCGTAGGTCCCGACGAACCAGACGAAATGCATCAATGGAAGCAGCTTCGAGATACGCCGCATTCGACAGCCATAACCCCTGGGCCGAAGGCTCATTTCTTTCGAGATTTGTAAGTCCTGCCGGGCGCCTACCCGCACTGCACCCAAAATGCGATGTGCATTGCAGAACAGGAATGGTCGTGCCATCGGGTTGCTTTATGGTCGCCGCGGAGCAGTATTGCGCACTCGGGCAATGGATGTTACACAGGGTTTCGGTCGATTCCGACGGGGTCACACCAACATCGCCTCCGCTGCTCGGTGGCAAAATGGGCACGATGTTACTCTCGGAATAATCGTGGCAATTACCAATGCAGGCCAAGCCTCGTGCCCCCATTGTCGACGAAGCGATCACCATCGTGAGCAATTGAAACAATTTTGAATTTTTCATGGTGTGGGATCCACGGCAATAGGCATAGGAGGAGTCACTGGTGGGGGAACTGCCACGATAACCGTACGTATTTGCTCAAGCTTTTCAACATTTTGAATCTTGGCAAACGCCGGATCGAGCGTAACTTTGCCGCCTGTGCGGGTCGCGGTAACGACGATATCATCGGATGTAATCCGCGCTTTGTGCACATGTTCAGGACGTGTGAGCTTGCCTCGAGCAAACGCCACCGTGGCAGATGGCGCATCCGCTTCTTCCAGAGGCGGTATCTGGAATTGACCCGCAACCCCTTCAGCGAGCAGCATCATTTCTGATCCTGCGGCGCTTGGCGTCCACCTAGCCTCAATCACAACTTCGCCAGTTAGCTCATAATAACCATAATGAGCGTCAAAAGCAAACGGAGGTGGCAGTTCCATTGTGCTTACAAATCTTTTAGATCCACGGACGAGGACGATCGAAAAGGTAGTCGCTTCCGACGCGACTTGAGCAATCACTTCATACCCTCGGTATGGAACGAAAGATTGTTCTTTGCGGCCAGCTGCTGTAATGAACAATCTGTCGGTTGGTCCGAGCGGAACCATACCGTTCTTGTCGATGGGAGAAGCGAATATCTGCGTAATCGAACCATTGCTCCGCGCCTTTATGTAGAGGCTCAAGGCCTCTGTTGAAATGTCAGCCGATGTGCGTGGTTTCGCAATGATTTCTTTGCAACCCATTACGAATGCAGCACTCAGGAGAACTGCCGCCAGACGAGTAAGCGTGGTACTGGTCATCGTTGCGTTGGGATAGGATTGAAAGACCAACATCTTTTCCCCAAATTTCCTTACTTCATTACTTCATTACTTCATGCGCATGGCGTGGACATGCACCGGACTTCGTTCGAGCGCACAATCGGGCACGTTTTTGCTGCACTTGGCTTTGATGCTCGGAATGACATCGGCGGGACGAACTCTTTGCCATTCATCCCAAACCAAGGAGGTTTCTTTTTCGGGAGCTCGCAAAGCTCCCAGCGACAATGCTTGAATGCGGAGCAAGTCATGGTCTCGCGGCTGCACGGCAAGACCTTTACGGACGGCTTCGAGCGCACCGCGGGGATCGCCGGCACTGGCGCGCGCTGTCGCGAGCATGACCCACACAAAATCGTCGGACGGTGTACGTTCGGCGGCTTCGCCAAGAGGAATCGCGGCCTGTTCGAAGCGCCAAACCTGCGACAAGGCTTCGCCACGTAAATATGAAATGGCCGGATGGTTGGGAACGAGTTTGGACAAACCGTCGACCCATGTCAACGCTTCATCCACACGACCCTGCCTTCCCGATAACATGGCCAGGGCCCCCATGACGACGGCTTTTGGACGAGGGTCGGTCGAGCCTTCGAGCGCCGACAATGCCGCCACGAAGCTCGGACCGGCTTCATCCCGGCGTTCTTGCAATGCGCCCACCATACCCAGGCCGTGGTCATAAAGACGACGCCATGTCGCTTTTTTTGGTTTATCCGAACGAACCAAAGGTTCTCCCGGCCCGATCCACGATTCCGCTTCAGAAATGAGCGTCACGGGTTGCGGAGCGCACGCATCGAGTTTCACGCCGTGTTTCTGAAATGCAACACCGCGTGCGTTCCGCGTCGCTTCACAGGCGACTTTTTGCACCGGAAGATTACGCGTTCGATGCCGCAATCGCGCGACGATTTGTAGAGGGAAAGCGACAGTGGCAGGAACATCGAGCGCATATTCGACAACTTGCGCGGACCGCGGCGGCATTGTGTGATTAAAAACGCCCGTCCGAAACTGTTCGGTTTGTCGTTCCAGACGCGGTTTGCCGTCGTCACCAAGCTGCAATGCTCGCAAGCGATGGGCGGTTGGATCGGCACCAGTGCGTTCATGTTCGAGGCCGGCTTCGGCAATAAAAATACCTTTGGCATCGTGGACTTCGACCTCGATCCACGCGTCTTGCGCATCCATGACTCCACCGGGAAACCGATGTCCGACGCGTTCGTTCCGTAATGCAACATCAATGACGATGTGCTCTCCCGCTTTGATCTGCGCACCGTCGGCGGGTAACGATCGCCGTCCGCCTTCGCCAATGATGGCTGCCACGTCAATGGATACGGCGCCTTGCAACATGGCTTGCGTCTGAGCCAACGTCTGCGCGTCGCCACGCATCGCCGCGAGCCACGTATGCGCCCCGACAAACTTATGCGAAGCAATCGTGCCATTTTTCGCGGCCGGGTCATTTCGTTCGGCACGATCACGCGGCATATGACAACCGCGACAATCTTGCATAGCCACTTCTTCGTCGACAAGATGCGCCGTAGAGCCTGCATAAGCGGATTGTTGCCAAGGAGTCACGTCGTCTTGGCCAATCAAAAAATGTGCATTACCAGTTCCTTCATGGAGAAATGCCCGATGGCACGTCACACAAAGCGCATTCGTCCGCAAGACGCTCGACGCAGCACTTTTCTTGTGCACGACAATGCTATTGGAATCGCCTTGCACGGGTACGGGAATCGGATCGGCGGCCAACTCATAACTACCATTGCCATCGACGCGAGTCGCCACGATGCCGTGGCACGTTTTGCATCCAATACCCGCATGCGCCCGCATGTCGGAGGGCTCGATTTTCGAATCCATGGCACCATCGACGAGCAACGAAATGTCATGGCACCCGCCACAAAAACGGCTGGTCTTGTCGCCAGCGTCTGCGCGAAATCGATCAATCGAACCGCGATAAATCGGATTGTTGAACGACGCAAATGCGTGCGCGCTCGTCTGAAACGTCGCAGCAACGTCAGCATGGCATCCTTCGCATTCGCCAGCGTCAGCGAGGTTCTTGCCTTTCGCGTGCCCCCGAACTGTCATCTCGGCCGGAGCAAACGCCGCACTCCACACGGGCGTCGTGGCTCCAAGCGGTATGGAACCGAGCGGTTCGTCTCTTGGAACCGAAGCTTGTGCAGGCACCTCAGTCGTTTCGGTCGACTGCCCACGTGCGCACGCACCTGCCGCGAAAATCGACGTGACGAGCACGACAGGCAAGCAGTTGGAAGGAGCAAGGCGCATCAAGACTCACGTAACACGTTTGACCGGTGATTGACAACAAAGATCGATCGATCGCGGTGACGAATTAGAAGCACCCTTTGCCCAATTTGGGATAGCGGTAGAATCCAGCAAAACACATCTCGGAATTCGAGCTATCTCCCCAAGAAATGGTTTGCGACGTCGGATTTTGGTACGTACATTCGATTCGCACCTCTTCGCCAGCATTCACGATGACCGGATCGATCAAATAATTGATCTGCTCTTCGAAGCTATACGGTCCGTCGTGCAAAACTTTGCTACCCGAAGCACCATCGTACGTGACTTTCATGTTCGTCCCATATTGGTGCATGTGGGCCCAAACGCTCCAGATCGTCGTCTTGCCCGGAAAAACACACGAACCTTCGACGGTTTGGCTGCTATTGGGAGGGATTTGAATATTCGTGGGACCACCAAAGACCATTTCGGCTTCTTCCTTCACGTCGGTAGCCGCAACCGTTTTGACAAGAATGCCCGAGACCCCGCCAATGGTATTTGCGCTGGCATTAAACAAATGCAAATTGAGCAAAAGTTGCGATCCGGCAGGAATTTTCACGGCGACGCCATCGGGAAGACTCAAGTCCGCCGTGCCAATACCCGAGGCGAAAATCATGTTTGCGCCGAGCACAGGTCCGCATTGCTCCTCGCTATCGGCTGCGCCTCCTGGCGTGACGAGTAGCAACGTATGATGCGTGCCTTGCGGAGCATCGGCTCGAAATGCCTTGACATACGTGTCGTGGGTGATCGTTTTGCGGGAACACCAATACCCTTCTTTTCCCGCCGTCATTTGCCACGTGCCATCCACGAGGTTCGTCCATTCATTGCTTACGTTTCCACCGGTACTCGATATGGGCGTATTCGAATCCCCATTCGTGACGTCACTGCCACAGCCGCAAAGCGTGACGAGACCAACCCCCACCATCCCCCCAACGATTCGCAAATAACGACTCATCCCGTGATTGTACACGAAAAATGTCCTGGCGCGAGAGATCAGCAAACTGCGCACAAGTGAGCGCTGCTTGACACTTCCTGGGACATCTTGTACAGTCGGCTACCTCATTGGGAGCTGGACGAGGCGTGGTCAAGCCGAAAACGAACGCGATGTCAAGGCGGATGCCGACGGGGCACGGAATCGGCTTTCGTGCGCGCTTTGCAGCGATGGTCGGCGTACTTCGTTGCCTCGTCGCTCCACCACGCGCAGCGTTCTCGACGTCCCATTTTGTTTTGAACGCAAACGGATATCATCGACCACGCAAAACGCGACGGATTCGTCAGCGGTCGTTGTTCGTCATGCGATTGGTCCATAGGGTCGTCGTCGTGTTGCGTTTGATCGTGGCGATGACCGCCGTGCAAATCACCGGGATCCCGCACGTAGCTGCGGACATGATCGTCGCTATGCAAAGTGACGATCATGAAGATCACAGCCACGAAAATTGCCCCAATGACGATGACGGGCGCCAATGCCCACCAGGTTGTCCAAGCTGCCATTGCACGCACGCCATGAGCGCGCTGCCCGTTGCCGCACCGCCGACCGTGTTGGATCGGCTGATTCCGATGGAAATGGCGATTGCACCTTATAAAGCTCAAGGACCGCCGAATCCAGACCCGATAACCTTGTACCGTCCCCCTCGAATGATTCGCGCTTCGTCCTAAATCCATCGTTCGAGCGGTATTCGCGTTGCATAAAGCGCGCTGATTACCGCGCCACTTGGGACTGCCGCGGCATTTTTGCGCGCGGCGGAAGGAGTGTCGGTCATGAAGCGTACGCGTGCATTCGCGGTCGCCATGTTGGCTGCCGTCTATTTTTCGTCCATCGTCGAAGTCCGTGCAGAAACGGCGTCTTGTGCCTCCATTCAACGCGCCAACCTCGTTCGTTGTGCACTCGATAAGAGCCTTGAGGCAAAAGCTGAACGTCAAAGCCTAGAAATCACCACAGCTCGACAAGAAACAGCAAGGACTGTTTTACCCGCCAATCCTCTCCTCGCCGTTTCAGGGGGGCGTCGGACGACGACGGGCGCAACGCCTGCAATAAACTGGTACGTGACATTATCGCAAGAAATAGAAATTGGTGGGCAACGGAGCGCACGGCAACGTGTTGCCGAGGCCGAACACGAAGTCCAAGAGAACATCGTGACAAAAACGGACCGTGATATCGCGGCGAGCGCTTGGCTTGCCTATTTCGATGCATTGGCCGCGAAGGAAGAAGTACGTCTCGCCGAACGATGGGAAGAACTGACCGCAAAAGTTGCCAATGCAACGCGTACTGCCACCGATCACGGGGTGGTTTCCGGATTGGATGCCGATATCGCGGAAGCGGCCCATTTGCATGCCGCACAGGAACGTTTTTCCGCCATTCAACATGAGCATGTCACTCGGGCTACGTTGCTCACGCAACTCGGTCTGCATCTGAATGCAGCCATTACGATCGAAGGAGAATTGCAGCCGCTCACCGAAGCGGAACCATTTGCCGCGAAGCAGGACGTGAGCACGCTTGGCGACAGGCCCGAGGTGCAGACGCTCGAGGCATCGGGTCGTGCTTTTTCTGCTCGCGTGTCATTGCTCAGGCGATCTCGAATTCCGAACCCCACGCTGGGTGTGTTCATTCAGGACGACGGATTTCACGAACGCGTCATTGGAGCACAAATATCGATCCCCATTCCCCTGCCGCATCCGGTGGGGCGTACGAATGCGGGCGAAATTGCCGAAGCAGAAGCGTCGGCGCGGCGCGCGTCAACCGATGTCGAACGAACGTCGCGAGACATCGAACTCAAATTGAGCAATGCTCGCGCTTCTTTCGCCGCTGCCAAAGCGCAACAGCAAATCTATACGACAGAGCGAATAGACCGGACAAACCAAAGCTTGCAAGCCATTGCTTCCGAGATCGAAGCCGGTCGACTCTCGATACGTGACGTAATCATGGCGCAAACAACGCTCATCGATGTGCTTCGGACGGCGCTGGAGACCAAGAAAAACTTCGCCAAAGCGTCAGTCGAGCTAGCCATTGCCGCCGGGTACCCGCTGGAAAAGGTTACGCGATGATGTCGAAGGCCATGATGGTCGGCGTGTCCCTCAACCTTGCGGTGATGGGATGCGAGAAACAAGCCAATCAGGAAGAACACCGGAAAGATGCAGCCCCGGCATTGTCGGAATCGGCAGAGGCGCACCATGAGCACGAAGAATTACCCCATCGAGTGAAACTCACGCCCGAAGTCGTCAAGGATGCCGCAATTCGCACGGCACCAATTCGCCGTGCAACACTGGCCGTGACGGTATCACTTCCTGGTGAAATTGCTGCGGATCCCGATCATTCGGCACGAATTTCGTCGCCCGCTGCGGGACATATTGACGAAGTCCGCTTCAAAGAAGGCACGCTGGTCAAAAAAGGCGACGTTTTGGCGGTGATTCGAGTTCCGGAACTCGGCAAAGTGCGTGGGGCTCTCACGGCAACGTTGGCGAAAGCCAAAGCGTCGCGTGAGAATGCCGCTAGATTACGAGCACTCCTGGACAAACGATTGACATCCGAGCAATCCGTCATTGACGCCGAAGCTGAAGCAAGATCTCTTTCCGCGGAAGCCCAGGCGCTTGGTACAGAACTTTCTGCACTTGGGGCCAGCGCGCAAGAGACGTCGCCATTTAAACTCACGCTACGTGCGCCAATGACGGGCGTCGTGATAACTCGTAATGCGGTCGTCGGTCAGCCCGTCGCGCCAGAGAACACCCTTGGCAGCATTGCTGATTTGCACGAAGTTTGGTTTTTGGCGCGGGTTTTCGAAAAAGACCTGGGACGCATGAAAACCCGTGCGGATGCCGAAGTGCAACTCAATGCCTATCCGAACTTGCGTTTTCAGGGGAGAGTCGAGCATATCGGGCAACAAATCGATCCTATCGCTCGCACCGTCACGGCCCGCATCATTCTCACCAATCGGGACGATCTTTTGCGTATTGGCCTTTTTGGGATGGCGCGCGTGGCCACAGGTGAAGCAGAGACGCATGAACCAAGGCTTCTCGTGCCGCGATCAGCGGTCACGGAGGTGGGTCAGAAACCTGTCGTGTTCGTCAAGCAAAACGACACAGACTTTGAATTACACGAAGTCGTGCTGGGTGACGCAGCTCTCGGAGTTGTCGAAGTCGTCTCGGGATTACGCGAAGGCGAAGAAGTCGTCATCGAAGGCGTATTTACACTGAAAAGTGTCGTGCTGAAGGGCACATTCGGGGAGGACGAGTGATGGCGCTGCTTTCGGCAATTCTCTCATGGTCGCTGCGCAATCGTCCCATCGTGCTGCTCTTGACTGCGCTTTTTGCACTCTTTGGACTACAGTCGGCAAAGACGTTGCCCATTGACGCCGTTCCTGATGTAACGAGCGTACAAGTCCAGGTGATTACGTCGGCGCCCGCGCTTTCCCCGGTCGAAGTGGAGCAATACGTAACGGTACCGATCGAACGAGCCATGGCGGGCATTCCGAGAACGACCGAAGTCCGATCGCTATCGAAATACGGTCTTTCCGTGGTGACCGTGGTTTTTCATGATGGAACGGACATCTATTTTGCTCGGCAACTCGTGAACGAACGGATGCGCGAGGCTGGCGACGCGGTGCCCGAACAATACGGCAAACCCGAAATGGGACCCATCTCGACAGGTCTCGGTGAAATCTTTCAATTCACGGTGCAAAACGACAAATTGTCATTGATGCAGCTCGAAGAAGTGCTCGATTGGCAAATCGCTCCGGTGCTCCGTACCGTCCCCGGCGTCATTGAAGTAAATAGTTTCGGAGGCGAAGACAAACAGTATCAAATCCTTCTGGATCCTGGCCGATTGCAAGCGGCCGGCGTATCTGTGGCCCAAGTCGTCGAAGCATTGCAAAAGTCGAATGCCAATGCC
Organism: Polyangiaceae bacterium; assembly: GCA_031415295.1. GTDB lineage: Bacteria > Myxococcota_A > Polyangia > Polyangiales > Polyangiaceae > Polyangium. Next base: position 9,912 of record JANORL010000159.1, read on the forward strand.
GGCGGAGGTTACATCGAGCATGCCCGGGAACATTTCGTCATTGGCACGGACGGGCTCGTGAAAGGATTGGATGATTTGCGCGATGTCGTCATTGGAGCAACGCCCGACGGTGTACCCATTACGATCGCGACGGTGGGCGACGCTCGTTTTGGTCCACGATTGCGGCGCGGAGCAGCCACGAAAGACGGCAAAGGCGAGGTCGTGGTGGGCGTCACGCTGATGCTGATGGGCGAAAATTCACGCATGGTGACCAAGGCGGTGAAAGAGCGTATTGCCGCATTGACGCCGTCGTTGCCCGAAGGAACGCATATCGAACCATTTTATGATCGGTCGGCGTTGGTCGATCGCACAATTGGTACGGTCGCAAAAAACCTCATCGAAGGCGCGGTCCTGGTCATTCTTGTTCTACTTTTTTTATTGGGAGATCTGCGCGCCGGGTTGGTCGTGGCCACAGTCATTCCCTTGTCCCTGCTTTTTGCCGTCACGGTCATGAACGCCGCTGGTTTGTCGGGTAACTTGATGAGCCTTGGAGCCATCGACTTCGGGCTCATCGTCGATGGTGCCGTGATTATCGTTGAAAATGCGGTGCGTCGATTGTCGGAACGACGCCACGAACTCGGCCGGGAAATGTCTGCAGGTGAACGAGTGGATACCGTGGGTGAAGCCGCGCTCGAAGTACGCTCGGCAAGCGTGTTTGGGGAAGCAATCATTGCCATCGTTTACCTGCCCATCCTGGCGCTCACGGGTATCGAAGGCAAACTGTTCCGCCCTATGGCGACCACGGTTCTTTTAGCACTGCTCGGCGCATTCATCTTATCGCTCACGTTCGTACCAGTTCTTGCCAGCTATATGGTGCGTCCTGGCGAAAAAAATCACGAGACTTGGTTCTTGCGAAAAGCGCGCATGCTGTACGTTCCAATCCTCGAGGGTGCCTTGCGGCGGAGTTGGATTCCCGTAACGGCCGCGATTCTCGCGCTCGCGATTGCCCTCGGCGTCTTCACACGTATTGGGGCGGAGTTCGTCCCGCAACTCGATGAAGGTGACGTTCTTATCGAGGCGCGTCGTCTTCCAGGCATTGCCCTCACGGAGTCTGTCGTTATGGACCTGCGACTCGAACGAGCTCTGCTCACGGTTCCGGAGGTCGAACATGTGGTAGGCAAGCTCGGATCGCCCGAGCTGGCCAATGATCCTATGGGTATTGAGGCTTCGGACGTTTATGTCGACTTGAAACCACAGGACACATGGCGCCCAGGATATACGAAAGAAATGATTGCTGCGGAACTTTCTGCGGTCATCGAAAAAGCCGTACCGGAAGTCGCCGGAAGCGTTTCGCAGCCCATTCAAATGCGCACGAATGAGTTGATTGCCGGCGTCCGGTCGGACGTCGCGATCTTGCTATATGGATCGGATATGGCTGTCTTGCAGAACATGGGTGAAAAGGCCGCTACGTCGATTCGGACTATTTCCGGCGTCGAAGACGTGCGTATCGAACAAGTCGCGGGGTTGTCCTACTTGCGGGTCATTCCGGATCGAGTGAAACTCGCACGTTATGGTTTGACCATTGCCGATATCAATCAACTCACGGAAACCATGGCCGTTGGCCATTCCGCCGGCTACGTTCTCGAAGGCGAACGACGTTTCAGTATGGTCGTAAAAACGGATCACGCTTATGCCGGCGAGCTCGACGTTTTGCACGCGTTACCATTACGCTCGGTAAGCGGGCAACTCGTTCCCCTCGGGGACGTTGCCGAACTGAAGTTTGTCACGGGACCAGCGGAAGTCAATCGCGAGGGTCAATCGCGGAGGTTGGTCGTGGAATTCAACGTACGCGGCCGCGATATGTCGTCCGTCGTGAACGATGCAAAAAAATCGGTGGGCAAGACGCTCAAGCCGGCAACGGGATACCGCGTCGAATGGGGCGGACAATTCCAGCATTACGAGGAAGCGCGGGAGCGTCTATCCGCAGTCGTTCCGCTGGCTCTTGTGCTGATCCTTTTTTTGCTGTGGCTCGCGTTTCATTCATTCCGAACAGCATTACTGATCTTCTCAGGCGTGCCATTTGCCATCGTAGGAGGGGTTTTCGCGTTATGGATTCGCGACATTCCGTTTTCGATTTCGGCGGGAGTCGGCTTCATTGCGCTGTTCGGCGTGGCGGTCCTCAATGGTCTCGTACTTGTTTCGTTTGCGCAACATCTACAGGCGGAAGGAAAGACCGCGAGTGACGCCATTCGTCACGCAGCCGAATTACGCTTGCGCCCCGTTCTCATGACCGCACTCGTTGCATCCCTTGGTTTTTTGCCAATGGCGATTTCGACCGCGCCGGGATCCGAAGTCCAGCGACCTCTCGCGACCGTCGTCATTGGCGGGCTCATCACCGCGACATTGCTCACGATGTTGACGCTGCCAGTCGTCTACGCATGGCTTGGGCGGCAAACACTGATGAAAGGACGACCCGCATGAATCGATCACATTTCGAGTGACCGCACGGGCAAACACGATTAGAAGCATGGGCACCGCATCAGGATCGCCATGCGCCTCCATCTGTTCAACGAGACAACATGGAGGCTCGCGGGCTGGACAACGCGAGAAATGCGACGCCGCCCATGATCAAGTCCACACCGACGATAACGCCAAGCGCCCAGAATACCGTCGTCGGCAGGTCAGCAAGCAATAGAATGCCGAGTACCCCACCGATGATAGCATCGAAAATGAGCCATGTCGATGTATGGGTGCCTCGAAATTGATACGCGTGAATTGCTTTCGAGACGGCGCCAATGACGAAAAACGACCCGAGAACAATGGTCAACGATAACGTCCCAATCAATGGCCTCCATAGAACCACCGCACCAGCGCCAATATACAGAATTGAACTCACGATGAGCCACCCCGTACTCTGAGGTCGCTGCGCCCCGAAACCATGAAACAGGCGAAGGGCTCCGCCCACAATCAGGAGTACCCCGATAACGATCGTCGCGACGAGCGTCGAGGCGATCGGAGTCAGAATGGCGATGACGCCGAGCACGAGTAGCGTGACGCCCACGAAGGTCATGCGCGCTCGAGTTTGTTGGTCCGGCGCGAACGATGGTTCGAATGGATTCGGTACGCTCATGAAAACACGTTGATTGCAAAAATGACACCAAAGCGAGCGGCCATTCGGACTGATTCGGTCATGGAAAGGCACAGTGACGGAGCACATTACCCGAGCGCGTGTTCGCGTTGGGACGCCGTACATACGGCCCCTTCCGTCAATCATGATCTTTCTTGTCACACTTCGTCGACCTCGTACGAGAAGGAGGCATGAGCAGGTACTCACACGCGGCCGTCCTCGGCCTCCTCCTCGTATCATGTCAAAAAGAAACGGCATCTCGGCAGGGCGATACGACCAAAGCGAGCAACGCCATTGGCGATGAAGTAGCAATCCAGGCGCCGCCGTGTGCGGCGACGAATAAACCTGGAACGTTCACGCCCATTGGCGAAAGTGGTGGCAATACCCTCGCATTGTTGCGGTTTCAGCAAGAAGGCGAAAACAAGACACTGGCGATTGCAGCCGATGAAGATGAACGGGCGTTACATGTCGTCGATGTGGATTCGCACAAGCCCATTGGAATGACAAAGCTCGCGGGAAAACCGTCGCGTGTACTGATAACCGGCGATGGTCGAATCGTCGTGTCGCTTGGAGATATTGGTGCATTGGAGGTGCTCGAGCCGACGCCTATTGCTGGTTTTCCGCTCACGCGGCGGTGTTTGGTGCAAACTCCAGCGGATCCGGCCGGACTTACGTTGACCCACGATCAAAAAACATTGCTAGTTACGAGCCGCTGGGAGCCAACACTGTCGATATTCGATGTGGCCGACATGAAATCAATCCATTCGGTGAATTTGCCCCGGGATCCGACGAACGTTCTGGCTTCGACGGATGGAAAACGCGCCTTTGTTACGCACGCCGCGGGAGGAATCGTATCCATCGTGGATCTGGAATGGAGTGGGGACAAACTTGCACAACCCGTGTCGCGTCCACTGGTCATTTCTACGAACCAATTTCTAAATCAACCGATGGGGATGCCGATGGCAGCTCCGCCAAAACCCTCGCCTTCCTCGAAAATGCGCCGTCCCGTCGTACAACACAATCGTATTGGGTCACAAGGGTTTGTCATGACGCGCAGCAAAAAGGGCATTTTTGCGCCGCTCGTCATGGTTGAGCCAAAACCACCTCGCGGTTCATCGTCGGGTTATGGCAGTGCGTCTGCGGAGGCGCCGCCTGTGGTGGGTGAAATTGCGACCATTGACGAAAAAAGCGGACAGATTCAGGTGAAGCAAGCCGCTGTGGGTACCGGGCCGAAGGATTGTTTTTTGCCGCGTGCTGCGATTGTCGATGAGGCGAAAGACGAGATTTACGTGTCTTGTCTGGGCATCGATGCCGTGGTTGTGTATGATGCGAGCAAGAAAAACCCTCACGATTACGAAAAGCGCCGGATAACAGTACCGGCGGGTCCGACGGGGCTGGCGATTGACGCTGAGGCGCGACGGGCGGTGGTCTTTTCATCGTTTGCTGGACAAATGACGTTTGTCGCGCTCGAATCGGAGAACGCGAAGACGGAAACGATCTCGACCAAGAAGACGAAGCGTCACAAGAAGGCGAACGGCACGAAAAAGCAGCCTGATGTCGTGAGTGTGGTTTTACCGGGACGAATAGGTTTGTCTACGGAGATCGCCCTAGGTCGCGGGCTTTTTCATTCGGCGGGGCAACGAAACATTTCGCTTGACGGCCGGGCGTGTGCGAGTTGTCATCCCGATGGTCGTGACGATGGCTTTACATGGCAAACCCAAGAAGGTCCGCGACAAACTCCGATATTGCTCGGACGACTCACGAACGATACCGCTCCTTTTGGATGGCTAGGTGACAAGGACACGTTGCCCAATCATTTCAAGCGGACAATCGAACGACTTGCAGGGACGGGGTTGAAGGATTCCGAGCGCGATGCAATTTTTGCCTACATAAACAGTTTGTCGCCTCCAAAAAGCAAAAGAGCCGCAGACGACACGCGTATTGCGCAAGGCAAGGCGATCTTCGAATCGACCGAAACGGGGTGTTCGTCGTGTCATCTTGGCGAGGCAACGACGGACGGGGATCGTCACGATGTCAAGAGTGCGGGGGAATTCGAAGCCGAGCACAAATTCGAGACGCCATCGTTACGATTCATTGCGCAATCGGCGCCGTATTTCCACGACGGTCGTTATGGGACGTTGATCCAGATGATTGAGCATTGCGACGGCTCGATGGGATCGACAAAACAATTAGGCGTTCCGGAAAAGGCGTCGTTGGCGGCGTATTTGGAGACGTTGTAAAGCTCGAGCCACGTCGACGCGCGACACCAAAGAGGTGTTCAACAGGCGTCGCGAACGTTGTACGGCCAGGAAGGATGACGAAAACGGACATCCTACGCGGAGTAAGTCCGACCGACGCCGTGCACTGCGCAGCAGCCTGTTGAACGCCCTCTTTTAAAACTTCTCTTCGGGATCCACCCCATCCGATTTCATCATCGCTGCATCCGCCTTGTCAGCGACCGATCCTTTCGGATGCGTATACCAACCTGATCCATCCTCGGTCGCAGGATTGTCGCGCACCTTCAATATGGTGAACATGCCGCCCATATCGATGGATGAAAACGGCCCGCGGCCTCCGACCATCGGAATCGAATTCTTGGGCACGGGCATTTTCATTTCGGCCATGTCACCCATGCCAGTTTGTCCCATCGTCATGTAACCGGGCACCAATTGTTGCACCCGTGCATCGATTTTCGCCGCATCAGCCCCGACAATCACGCCCATTCCATGTCCCATTTGATTCATGATGTGATGGGTCATGTGACAATGCATCGCCCAATCGCCAGATTCTGTCGGGACAAACTCGATCACGCGGACACTTCCGGTCGGCACGAGCACCGTCGTTTCGGGAATACGCGCCGACACAGGGATCTCGCCACCGTCCGTCCCGACCAACTCGAAAGACAAACCGTGCAAATGAACTGGATGGTGGTCCATCGCGGAAAGATTACCCAGACGAATTCGGACGCGTTCGCCTTTGCCCACAACGAGCGGCTCCGTGCCGGGAAATGCTTTCGCGTTGAACGTCAGGACATTAAAGTCCTTCATTTCGTTGGGATCTGGCCGGCGCATACCGGCACGAATCGCCCATTCGTGAGTAATCAACGCAAAATCGCGATCGACACGGGGACCTCGAGGGTTCTTTGGATGCACGACGATCATGCCGACCATTCCGAGAGCCATCTGGGTCATCTCGTCGTAATGCGGATGGTACATGAACGTGCCGGGTTTCGCGAATGTGAACTCGTACATGTGCGTTTCACGCAGGCCGATGGGCCGCTGCGTCAATCCGGATACGCCATCCATTCCATTCGGCAAAATAACGCCGTGCCAATGCACCGTCGTTGGTTCGGGCAAACGATTGGTCACGTAAAACCGTACACGATCGCCTTCGACGACTTCAATCGTCGGACCATGCACCCGGCCATTGTATCCCCAGCACGCGCCTTCGAGTCCCGGAGCAAACGTGTGCTCGACGGGCATCGCCACGAGGTGCCCAATTTTAACGCCGTCTTTTTCTTTGAGTGGGAGTGTCGCTCCGTTTGGCGTGACAACCCGCACTTGACCTCCTGGAAAAGGTCCAGGCTTTGTCGGCGCTGGTCGCGCCACGGTGGGAATTACTTGTCCCGCTGCCTGCGCTGCCGCGAGCGTTCCGGAAATGGCCGCTCCGAGCTTGACGAAATCACGACGGTCCACTGTTATGCTCCTTCTTTCTCTTTGGTTCTCAATGGCCAGCCGCCGAGCCTGTGTCCATGCTCGTCGAAGATGTTTGTCCGGTGCTTATTGATCCCATCGATTGGGACCGTCTGCCACCGGCGAGGATTTGGTCGAGCGCCGCGCGCGCTTTCCAATAATCGAGCAACGTTTCGGTGTACGCAATACCCGCTTCCGTGACGCGTCGCTGAACATCGAGCACTTGAAACACCGATACATGCATGGCGTTGTATTGCAAGAGCGTTTCGGCGAGGGCTTTTTCACGGGCCGGAATCAATGCTTGCTGAAAATGCTTCGCCCGTTTTCCTGCAGATTCGATACGATTTTGGGTCATGCGTGTACTTGCCCGTAATGCCACAGCCGTAGCCACGTATCGTTCGCGCATCGCCCCAAGTTCACTTTTGGCGCTGATGATTTTGCCTTGCGCCCGGTCGAAAATGGGCAATGCCACAGTGACGTGGCCACCGAGTTCCCAGGAAATGCCATCTTGCTCGCCGTGAAACCCTCCAGATAGATGCGGCAATACGCCTTCCGTGCGGTGCAAGCCCAAACGTTTGGCAACGGCTTCCATCCGTTTCGCCATTTCAGCCAAATCCAAGCTTGCTGCGATTACCTTTTTTTCTGTTGAATCTGCATCCCGGGGTAGGTCTTCGGGTGGTGGCAGGGGCCCCGCAATGGACCACGTGGTTTGCGCACCCGACAAACCCACTGCAACATTCAATCGTTCGCGAGCGTCCAATAAATCATTTTCTGATTCGGCCACTTCGATGCGCGAAGCTTCGACGGCCGCGCGTTGGGTAGCCAAGTCGACATCGGGAAGATTTCCCACGCGATGTAATTCTTCGGCTGCTGCATATCCCGCCTGAAATGCATCGAAAGCACGTTTACGCAAATCGAGGACGGATTGCCGCGCTTGAACGTCGTAAAATGCAAGGCGCGCTTGAAACGCCGTTTCGAGAACATCGCGCGCCACACGTACACGCGTTGCTTCGAGTTCCGAGTCGGCGATACCTTTGCGTAGCGGCACGAGAATCAATGCGGAAACGTTGTATTCAAAGCCGATGTCGGCTTGCAAGCGTTGGAATGGATCCTGCGGCGCTCGAAGCGATACCTCGATTTCGGGATTTGGCAACAGCCCGGCTTGTACGGCTTGGCCTCGCGCAATTCCCAATTCATACATCGATGCACGTAATTCACGATTTTGCACGAGCGCAAGCTTGACGGCTTCGTCGACCACCAAAGGTTTGGCCAGGGTACGTGGCGTTTCCGTAGCGTCATTTTGCCAAGCGTCTTCATTGGGCATCGAAACGGACAGACCACCCCGGGAAGGATTTCCGGGTGCGCGTTGCTGCTGCGCCAAAAACGCATTTACCTCGCGTACATCGGTCGCGGTGGTCGACGACGCACATCCGGTGACGAGCGCCAGATGGGCCGTCAGGATGCATTGAATTTTCCAAGATACGTTCATGGGCGTCTTTAGGTCAATGGTGATTTAGGTCAATGATGATGATGATGCTGGTGACCGGATTCCGCCGCCGCAGGCGCAGGAGCGGAAGAGTTCGTCATGACGCACGCCCCTGATTCGGGGCAAACACGCGCGGACAGTGGGTCTCGAGCGGCCAGGATTGTGGCCACTGGAAAACGCTGACCGGCTTGCGCGTTAGGATTAGCCGCGGAGTCGGCACGAAAACTGGCCGGTGTGGAAGCACATCCCCAAAGACACACGACCAGCAGCGATGGAAGGAGCAATCGAGTCACAGTCATTTCGTTACCTTTGAGCAACGTACCACGCGGGTATCGCCCCGCCAACCTAGCACGGTTTTACGGACATTGTGAACTGGCGTCATCGGATTCAAACACGGCGAACACGAACTCCTTGCATTGGGTGGGAAATGCCGTCATCCTGCCTCTTCGTGCAGGAGCGAGACATCATCGGGGATCGTTTCGTGGTTGGAACGCTCGCCGGCCACGGCTCGATGGGTGCTGTGTTTCGAGCGCTCGATCGCGCCACGGGCAAACCTGTCGCGATCAAAGTATTGTCGCAACACGACGCCGATGCAGTCAGCCGTTTCGAGCACGAAGCACGCGTCCTTGCCGAACTGGCGCACCCGCATATCGTCCAACATGTCGCTCATGGCGCCACAAAGAATGGTACGCCGTACCTCGTGATGGAGTGGCTCGAAGGGCAGAGTTTGGCGGCGAAGTTGCAAAAAGGGCGATTGTCACCCGCAGATTCGCTTGGCTTGACCACGCAAATCGCGTCGGCGCTTGCTGCCGCGCATGCTCGAGGCATTGTTCATCGCGACATCAAACCGAGCAACATTTTTTTGGTAAATGGTTCGGTGCAAGCGGCTAAGGTGCTCGATTTCGGTGTCGCTCAAGCGAGTTCCTGCGGTCGCGTCACACGAAGCGGAAGCATTGTCGGCACACCGGGTTATATGGCACCGGAACAAGTACAAGGATCGCGTGGACGAGCAACGGCGCGTGTCGACATTTTTTCTCTGGGCGCATTATTGTTTGAATGCTTGACGGGCCGCCGAGCATTCGAAGGCGATGATGTAATGGCCATTCTCGCACGCGTACTCCGCGAAGAAGCGCCCCGTGTCCGCACGTTTCTGCCGGACGTACCAGAAGAACTCGATACGCTCGTCGCACACATGCTTTCGCGAGTTCCCGAAGCGCGACACGCGAATGGTGCCCAAGTATTTCGAGCGTTGCAACAAGTAGAGCGACGCATTTCGATCGCCATCCATGACGAACCGCGAGGTTCGCGTATCTATTTGGAACGCGAAAATCGGCTGCTATGTGTCGTCGTCGCTGCCGCAATCGAAGAAGTCGCAGGAGGACATTCGACGCCCACCCTACGCACGAGTTTGTCACCCGCGAAGTGGGGTGAATTGCAACAAGTCGCCATGCGTCACGGTGGCATTGCGTCCGAATTTGCCGGCGGTGGATTACTCGTCCGATTGCATGGCACCGACGGGTTGCTCACACGGGCCGCACACTGCGCACTCGCCGTAACGCACCTCGTGGAAGGTTTTCGAGTGGCTCTCGTGACAGGTTGCGCCGACGATTCACGAGAGCTACCTTATGCGGACCTCATTGGTCGCGCCATTCAATCGCTCGCATTTTCCGACCGCCACCGAGCCGACAAGGGTGTACGTCTCGACGTCATGACGGTGGCATTACTCGATGCACGCTTCGAAGTCGTCGGGCCGAGCAACGCGCCTCGATTGTGCCGCGAAAAACCAGATTTTGGTGCGCCCAAATCGTTACTCGACAAACCGACTCCATTTGCCGGGCGCAAGCGGGAACTCGAAACGCTCGTGGATTTTTTGGCTGAATCGTTGGAGGAAGGCGGAGCGGCAACGGCACTCGTGGTCGCGCATGCCGGTATGGGCAAGTCCCGCCTCGGATACGAAGCATTGACGAAATTACGGAGCCGGCTCCCTGATCTTGTTGTGGGAATGGCCCGAGCGGCAACGACCAGTGTTCCCCATAGCCTTGTCACCGACCTCGTTCGAAGCGTATTGCAATTGTCGACGGGCGCATCACAAGAACTGATTCGCCATACCTTGGGCAAAGTGCTGGCAGACCCACATGGAACGACCACCGACATATTGACGACGTTTTTCCTGGACAGTGCCGATGACGTCAATTCCCTTCATTTGCCGCCCATCGAGCACGAACGGCAAGCCTGGCTCGACCTGCTCGGGGCCCTCACCCGTGGACGGTTGCTTCTCTTGATCCTTGAAGATGCACAATGGGCAGACAACGCATCCATGGAGCTGTTGCACGATGCGCTCGCGCAAGTCGACATGCCGCCTTTTGGCGTGTTGGCACTCGCGCGCCCGGAAATTCGCGAACGTGGTCTCGGCTTGTTTTTGCGGCGAGACGTCCAAGAATTGCGCCTTGGCCCGATATCACAAAAGGCGGGAACTGAATTCGTCGCAAATTTTTTTCCAGCAAATGCGAGACTTATTGAAGACGTCGTGGCCCGAGCCGAAGGGCAGCCGATGTTTCTCGAAGAATTGATTCGAACGTCGACGTGTACGAAGTGCCCCGAGTTTACGCCGGAAATGCTTTTGTCCGTACACGGTCCGCAAATAACTCGATTGCCGACGGATGCTCAGCAAGCGCTGCGTTTGGCAAGCCTCGTGGGAGTCACATTTTGGTTCGGTGCCGTCATGGCCTTCCCCGTCGACACGACCACCGAAATGGAATTTCGTCATCTTTTCGAGCAACTCGTGACGAGTGGCATCGTTGTGCGATGCCGAATGAGTCGAATTCCGCAAGACATCGAGTACATGTTTGCGCAACGATCGATGCGCGAAGCCTTCCTCGCGACATGGGCCGAGGAAGATCGACGACATGGCGAACAACTCGCCAAAACATGGCTCGACAAACACGGCATTCGTGATTCACAAGCGGAATGCAAGGCTCACCCCGCGCGAACACGACAGAAAAAAACCTGACAGATAATAAGGCAAGAAATCAGCAGATACACTCGCTGACTTCGGTTGAACTTTGCCTCCACACGCATCCGCCAATGGATGTGAGATAAACTGCGTGGCGGGCACAAGAAAACCCCACCACTTGGTCTTGATTTGGGTATCCTACGCATGTGGCACGACGCTCGAGAGGCGCGATCAGCGCACGCAACACGCTTGTGGGGATAAGTGCGGCGCTTCTGCTGTTTGGAAGTGCCGATTGTCGACGAGAACCGCAGAAGCAAAAGTCCACAGCACCGCCTCCGCCGCAAACGGCGTCTGCAGAGGCGCTGACGATTTCTAGTGCGGAGCCGGAAGACAATGCAGAGCCGGAAGCAAAGCCGACGCCTGCTTCGCCCACATCCGACGGCTCGGCAGCCACGGGCGGAAAAAAACGCAAAAAAGGCTCGCGACGAAGCGCGGCGCGTTTTATGCTCGATGGACCGGAATTGCCAATTGCCATGGGTGGCGCGGCGACGGTGTATTCGAAGGGTGTTATTTGGCGTTTGTCAGGAAATGCCGCCTCGGTGAGTCTTTTTGGACCAAACGGTCCCGCACCTGGGCCGAGCGAAGAAGAACGAACAAAGAAATGGCCGCGGGGCAAGGTCGCTGTCGCCGAAGACGCCACCGGCTCGATGCATTCCTATTGGATCGAAGGCAAAGAACTGATTCGCAATAAGATCACGCCCGAGGGGAAATTCGAGAAATCCGAAGTGGTTTTGCACGATGCCGTCGCTGGTTCGTCGCCCGCTGCATTACGTTCAGCTGGCCGCGACGTAGTGGCATACATGGCCCTGGGCAATGCACGAAATGCAGAAAGACACGCGCGGCTCTGGGTCGAAGGCGGAGGCATTTTGGATTTATCGCCCGAAGGTTCAGGAGCGTCGTCGATAACGCTCGTTCCCGTCGGTGAAGGTCACGTGATCGCGATGTGGCTTGATGCGCGGCAAGCAATGACGCCGGTGCATGCACGCAGGTTCGAGGTGCGCGAAAAAACGACGGCCATTGCATCGGACGAAGTGGTCTTTGTGGGTGGCCCACCCGAAGGGTATCCAGAATTATTGGCAATTCGATCTGGAAATTCAGCAGCCGGACTATTGCCGCTCGCTACGGACAAGGGTTTTGCTTTGCACGATATTTTCGTCAATTGGCAAGGTAAAATCAAAATTGCAACGCTCGATTATCCCAATGGAATGGATATCGCTCCAGTCGCAGGGGCCACGGCATGTGGTGAAGCGATTGTCGTCTACGCTCGGCCGGAAGCGAAAGAACCGGGCGCAGCACAAGTGCTGGAACTCGCTACGATTGGTGCCCATGGCTCGATCGACGTAGAAGAAGTCGCAGCTTATCCGGGACACGTTCTGGAACTGAGTGCGGCGGCGACGGACGAAAATACGGTATGGGCCGTCTACACGGCGAACGCAAAATCATTCGCCCTGCGTATCAGTTGTGGGGGCAAAGCAGCGGACAAACCCGCAGGCAAGTGACGCCCGAAAAATAATTTCTTACCGCTCCGCCATTACATCAGGGAATAGCCGCCGCAACAGCCAGGCTTGAACGAGTTTCTGCCGTTCGTTGGCGGCCAGCTTATCCCGCATTCGCCCTACGATCCATGCAGAAAGCACGACAAACGAGACCGTTGAATACAACATCGCGAGCAACGTTGCCGTTTCGGGCAAAGCTACCGCGCGTGCTAAAATGATCAAGCGATCCGATTCAAAGATGTACGAGCGCCCGAAGATTCCTGTGAATTCAACGAGATATGAAAGCGACGTAAATCCGACAAAGACGGCTGCGCCAATTCGACGCTCGTAGGGTGTCGTGGACATCGAATAAAGCAACATGGCCGATACCGCCGTCGTTGGCACCAACGCGAACGGACCCAGGTAACAACTCGACAATGCTACCGTAGCGGCGACGAGAACCGCCAAGGTAATCGGTCCAATCGCACCAAAATTTGGACGGCGTGATTGATAAAATGCATACGCCGCCGCAAGAATATCCACCGCCGCCGTTGCACCAACCGCCAGTTTGCTATGTACCCCAATGGCAAACACCATCGGCACGACAGCGAGCCACGCCAAAAGGCCATAAAATGCACTACGCATATACTCGGCACGTGATTTGTCCTGCGCTCGTTCGAGTTCCGGGACAGCTTCACGTGGCACTTCCGTCGTATTGACGATAACTTCGACGAATAGACGCTGAGCCTCGAGATCTTCGGGATCGAGCGCCAAACCTCGAATGACTTCGCGTAACGCCACGACCCGAGGCGATTCGTCGGAAGAAAGCGAATCCGATTTTACGCCCGTTGCCTCCTGGCTCGTGGTTTTCGCTTCGGATGCGAGAAACGCCCGAGCGCGTTCGATATGCGCGCGACCCAATTCCCGTCGCAATGACAAATCGCGGTCGCCGTCGAGATACCGCTCGATTCCTTCGGCAAGTTCACGCGCCGTCCGCAATCGGTCTTCGGGACTTTGTGCCAACGCACGCGCGCATAATGCATCGAGTTCCGGAGCCACTGACGGCGTACGCTCTTTGGGATGCGGCGAGACGCCCATGAGAGCAGTCTTCATGATTTCGTCGATACGCGTCGCCGTGCGTAATCGTGACAAGGTCAGGATCTCGAAAAGAATGGCTCCAAGGGCAAACACGTCGGCTCGTGCGTCCACTGTGTCGTGTCCAATGATCTGCTCGGGCGCCATATAAGCGGGTGTGCCAATAAACGCGCCTTCGGCCGTGAGCGCAGCGTCGTCCGAAGACAAACCTTCCGGTCCACCGTGTAAAGCTTGCCCCATGTTGATCGCCGACCGCCGGTCGGTGTTTGTCTTTTCAGAACCTTCGTGAACGTCGGCGGCATCGGACACGTTTTCTCCAATGATTTTCGCAAGGCCCCAATCGAGTACATACACTTCGCCGAAATCACCGAGCATGACATTTCCCGGCTTCAAATCGCGATGCAACACGCCACGGGTGTGGGCATAATCGATGGCCAGACAAACCTGTACAAATGCGGCGAGCAAACGCCTTTCGGCATAACGCTTCACGAATACTTCGTCCTTGCGACGCAGATGTTCGAGGATCCGTTCCAGGGTATCGCCACGAACGCGTTTCATCGTGAAAAATGGTCGTTCGGCATCATCGATATCCAGATCGTACACAGGCACGATCGACGGATGTTCGAGTTGCCCTTGAACGCGCGCTTCACGAAGAAAACGGGCCCGAGCCATCGGTGTGTCAGTTTCCGCATGCAACGTCTTCTTTGCGACACGCCGTCCAATGCGCATATCGCCGTACAGACGAACTTCACCCATACCGCCGGTACCTAAAATTGGCCCAACATCGTAACGACTTCGCGACGCCAGTCCTGCAAGCTCGGTTCGCCCTATGTCTACAGCCCCTGCACTGATTTCTCCACTTGCAAGTGTAAATGGATCGTGGCTCGTTGCATCGCTCAACGTGATGCTGGGAAGCACGACGTCGGGCAGTGCAGCAATGGTGGCGTCGATCGTCTTCGGTGGCGGAACCGCAGCGATCGTGGGCGCCATCGGATCCAGCTCGGTGCGCGGGCCGGAGGGCGAGGATGGAGAACTACGCAGAGACATCCGGCGGAATGTAGCGCAAATGGTTCGCAAAACGGAACCATGACAATGGCGTCGACGAAAAATGATTGCCTTGTGAGTGGGAATGCAACCAGAAAACTGGTAATCTATGTTCGGCAAACCCCGCAGCGGGTGTAAACAGTAGATCAGGAGGAACCATGTGGAAACGAATGAGTATGGTGGCGCTCGCTGTCGCGATCGTCGCAGGTTGTGTTGAAAAATCGGGCACGTCGTCATCGTCATCAGGATCGGGCGGTCAAGGAGGCAGCGGGGGAGCTGCACCAACGTGCGCGGATGTGCTTTGTTCGCAGCCCGGTGAAGTTTGTATGGATGGCGTATGCGTCGTCGATTGCCGACGTGCGGAATCCCAACCTTGTGCCGCGGATATGGTATGCAATGCATCCGGAACGCAGCCGGGGCAATGCGTGGATCCGGCAGCAACATGCGTAACGGCTTCGGAGCCCGAAATTTGCGGGACCAAAGTATGTGGTTCGGGTTCGGCATGCGACGGAAATGGTCATTGTTATCCGCGAGTGCCTTGTGGCGACGTTGCGTGCGATGAAAGCGGTTGTTGGGGAACGTCTTGTGTATGTACGAGGAACAAACCTTGCACACCAGCACCATTGGGTATGCCCGGAGAAACGGGAACACTTCACGACAATACGTTTCGTTCGGGCTTGGTCGATCTAGAATTTGCTCCGGATTGTGGTGCTTGGGGCGCTACCCTCATTTCCGGCCCCGATTATTTACGATCGATAACGCCGGATGGAATGGTGACGAGTCATCCGAGCATTACGAATCTGAATATGGGTGAAGTGAGTGTTTTGCAACAGATTTCAATACCCAAATTTGGTCCGGATCCCGTGGACCAGAAAGCCAAACCCACGGGACCTCGTTCTGGAGTTGTCGAACTCGAAGTAGCTGCGACGTATATTTGTTGTGCTAGCTGCGGTTGCCAACTCGATTCGGTTCCGCAAGGCGCCATTCGCTTCGATGCGCTGACGAATACTTTGCCGCTCGTGATTCCGTCGAAAACCTTTACGACCGGTATCGGACCGTTTGGTGGGGCGGTCATCGATACGGGTCCGGCTGGGTTGTCGCACGGAATGGATCGCGTACTTTACGTGGGTAATATCGACACGAATGGGGATTACCATCGCATTGATCTCGTGACGCAACAGAAGAGTTTGGTAACGACCTTTGCTTCGCGGGTTTACGCATCGACGCCATTTGATGCAGTGACGATGCTGGTGGCACTCGAAGGTGGCGAATTACGTCTGTTGCGAATCGTGGATGGGATGTCGACCGTTTGGACCATGTCGGATCAACCGGTGACGGGAATGGTGCGTGATTTCTTCGACGGGTCCGTTTATGTGGCGCGGCGTGACGGGAGTATTTTGCGTTATTCGAGTGCCGGCGTGGCCGAACCATTTCAGAGCGTCAAGGGCGCGTCACGGATTTCCGTCGCTCCGGATGGATTCTTGTACGCGCTCGAAATCCCCGCACCGTATGCCGATATCGTACCGACGGTGGTGCGCTTCCAATTACCGGATACGCGCTGAAGGTCGTGGGGCTGGCACGTTTTTTACGCCAAACTTGCTTGCAGCGCGATGTCACCTCGTGGCACATTCGCACGCCGTGCGGCATTCCTTCGATCAGCTCGCCAAACAGATTGGTTGCAAAGCCCTCGCCCAATGCGGCACGACCGTTGCCAACGAGGAAATAGCACTCGACGCGCTTCTTGCTGACCTACGGCATGATCCCGATCCGACGCGCGATGCCGAACGTGAACGCCTTGGACTCCTGGGCCGAATCGCTTCCATCCTCTGCCTCATCGAAGTCTTCAGTGCAGCGCCCGATGAAGACGAAGTCCTCGGTTGCAGCGGCAAACTCATTGCGTTTCGTAGCAAGCTTCGCCGCAATGCGCGCAAGAAACGGAAGGCCAACGAGCCGCACGCGCCGTTTGTCAAGCCGTTTTGTTGGCTCATCACGGCGGGACGTCCGACCGCTGTACTGGCCGGCCCAGGGATCACTCAGTCTCCCGACTGGCCCGCAGGTGTCTACTTTTACGCCACAACGATGTTTCGTACGGGGATCATCGTTGCGAGCGAACTACCGCGAGATCGGTCTACGCTGCTCGTTCGCCTCATGGCGGGAGGACAACTGCTACAACAAGCGCTCGACGAGCTGACCGCGTTGCCAGAGGACGCACAAGAGCATGTTGTCGCGTACGAGATTCTGCTACGCTTGCGGCACGCGCTCATAAAAAAACCATCGACAACCGTTTCCGAGCAGGAGTTCATCGTGAGCACGCAGAGCCTGGTTGAAAAGTACAGGAACGAAGGGCGCAACGAAGGGCGCAACGAAGGGCGCAACGAAGGGCGCAACGAAGGGCGCAACGAAGGGCGCAACGAAGGGCGCAACGAAGGACGCATCGAGGGAGCACGCACTGCGCTGTGTGCTGTGCTGGCGCAGCGCAAGCTGGTGCCAACCCGCGAAGAACAAGCGCGGATCGACGCGTGCAAGGATGCCGAGACACTCGGCTGCTGGCTTGTGCAAGCGGTTGTCGCGCCAAACGTCGCGGAGGCACTGATGACCCCACGTGGCACGGGACCACGGCAATCTCGTCGCAAGAGTTCCACGCGACAGAACCCCGCCGCTTGAATGGCGCCACCAGGGTTTCCACGTTCACTCGCCATGCCTGTCGCCCGCACCTGAAGCTTGTCGCGCGCCTCGTAAAGCGTTCTTCCTCACCCGACAAGCTCGGCAATCCGCCCGCGGAACATCGAACAGCGTCCTACAAGCAAACGAAGCCACGAAAATCGCTCCAAAGCTGACCCGGCAGACCCCAAAACTCGCCCGACAAGTCATCCGACCCACGGATGGTGAACGGCTCGTGTTTGCCGCGGACAAGGAAATCGTGCTTCAATGCAGAGAGGCGAGCGTCACGCTGACGACAGCGGGCAATATTCTCATCAAGGGTGCCTACGTGTTATCTCGTTCGTCCGGTACGAATCGAATTCAGCGCGGATCGGTGGAGATCAATTAAATGTACGTCAATGCAGAATGGAAATATCCTACACAAAATTGAAATTGAAGTGGCGGGTCGTCATGGCCCGATCGCAAGATCGGATTGCCAAATCAAAAACAAGTCAAGCATTCGACAAACAAAGCCTTGGTGTCATCCATGTCGCCAGACGCGGCCTCCTCCATGAAAAATGTGTTGACAAGCGCGCCAACGAAGGGTTGAGTAGGCGGGTTCTTCTTGCCCATCACGACAGGTGTCCGTTTGTCGCCGAGCACTGAAAACGCAGGTTCAATCGATCGTTTTCCTCCCGGGTTTGCCGTCGTCGACGTCGAAACGACGGGATTACGTTGGAAGGCAGATCGCATCATCGAGATTGCCGTCGTGCGGCTCGATACGGCAGGCACGGTCGTGTCGGAACTCGTGACGTTGGTCGATCCCGAGCGTAATCCCGGTGCAACGCATATCCACGGGCTTTCCGTGGAGGATCTGCAAGGGGCGCCGCGATTCGCCGAAGTTCTTGGCGAACTCGTGCGGCATTTGAACGGCGCTGTGCTCGTAGGCCACAACGTCAATTTCGACGCGTCTTTTTTGCGGGAAGAATTTTTGCGCGCCGGACTGATCATGCCTCGCATACCCGTTTTGTGCACGCGCGAGATGGCCCAATCAGTTCTTCCAAGACAGGGCGAATATCGACTGGCCGCGTGTTGTCACGCTTATGGAATTACGCAAGGGCCTGAACATCAAGCGCTCGAAGATGCACGGGCCACTGCAAAGTTATTCATGCATTTATGGAATGACGACATCATTCAGCGCGATGCTCCTCGTGACGTGCAGCATGCCCGAACGATCGTTTGGCCAGACGCACCTCAACCGTCGCGCTTCTTTTCGCGTGAAGAAGCGGCCAATCAACGCAAAGTGGAAAACTCGCGATTGGGAGAACTGGTCGCAAGTTTGCCTGCGGGAACGACATCGAATAACATCGAAGGGTATTTGGCGCTGCTCGACGACATACTCGAAGATCGCTACGTTTCGGAGAAAGAAGCCGCCACCGCGAAAGATTTCGTCGAATGGCGGGGACTCTTGCATGACGACGTCCTTGCCGCACACCGTGCGTACCTGACGAACGTAGCTCGCGCGGTGCTCGAAGCCGACCTTGGACAAGGAATCGGCGCGGCCGATATGACGATGGTGACTCGCCTATTGGGTTTGTCGGAAGAAGATATGACAAACGCCATGGAGAAAGCTCGTGATGCAGGTGCGGAACCTTTGCGACGACCGAGCAAACCATTGCGAGAAGGCATGACGGTATGTTTTACGGGCGATCCTATTCCATCAAAGTTTGAGCTTGGTGGACGAGCGATTGCGGCGGGGCTTATGGTCAAGGATTCGGTGACGAAGAAACTCGAGCTATTGGTCGTGGACAAACCGCGATCCAATTCAAACAAGGCGCAAAAGGCACGCGCTCAAAACACGCGGATCATGGCGGTGCCCGTGTTTCTCACACATTTAAAAATGCTGACAAAACGCTGAGAAGCACTCACCCACCCCTTTTTGGTTTGACCGCATCGCGGACGAACCAATGCCTGGGTCAAGGGGCATTGCCCCTTGCGGGGTCAAGGGCGAGCAGCCCTTGTGGGGTCCGGGGTGAAACCCCGAAATGCGATGACGTCCAACGTCAATGATGAACTGGCGGCGCAGGAGCGACGGGCGCGTGATGCCGGTGGTGTGATTGGGTCCTGAGCGTTTCTTCGGCGGCTATATCGCGCGCATGAACAATGCCGCGCGGGGACAAACCAAAACCAATCGTGGCAACGACGAGTCCCGCGATGGCCAAACGTTCCCTGAGAGCAAGGTCGCGTCCCATCGGCACTTTGACGCCTTTGGGCCGCGTCTTCCCGACAAACGCTTCGGTGTAAATGCGGAAGAACGCAATACCATTGAGCAACGTCGCGATGAGTTGAACGGCAGCAACCCACGGATAACTATCGAGGACGCCGTGAACGAGAAGGTCTTCACCAATAAAACCAAGGGTCCCGGGAAGACCAATGGCGGTGAGTCCGACGATTAAGAACAACGCGGCAGCTCGGGGCATCGTTTGGGCAATGCCGCCAAGCTGACGAATGTCCGTCGTACCTGTTCGTGCTTTGACCATCGTGACCACGAGAACGAGCGCCGAAAGCGATAAACTGGAGGAGACCCAATACACGAGTCCTCCGGCAAGGCCTTCGCTATTCGGGGACGCCAAACCAATAAGAGTCAAACCTGATTGACTGGTCGCCAACGCGCCAACGAATCGGCGTAAATCACGCTGCGCAAGCGCGAGAAGACCACCCCAAATGGCGGTGGCCAATCCGAGATCGGCGACGAGCGACAATGCCGAAGGACCGGCGTCGGGCAACAGCGGGAGCATGACACGCGCCACGAGATAACTTGCTGGACGCGCAACGAAAAGCAATGCGGCAAGCCCCGAATGCCCGCGCTCGAATACGACGGGAAGAAACGTTTGCAGTGGAAAAAGTGGCCCGCGCGCAATGATTGCCACCACCAAAAATGCCACCGCCGCCACGGCATAATCTGACGGAACGTTGTGATGGACCAATTCGGACAACACAAGCGGTGCAGCCATGTGATCCCGCATTCCGCTAATAGCGAGAATGATTGTGGCACCAACGAGTCCAATAACACCGATTCCTTGATAACGGCTGATCGTGCGACTCAAGACGATATCGCCTTGACGTCGCGCATCGAGCCACGCAGGAATGAGCATACCGATCCAGAACAGGACGAGCACGACCAGATCCTGTGCCAGCGCCACACCAAGCACGGCGACTTCCGTCAACAGCATCGATCCAATGTGACGCCGATCGAGATCGCCACGGGGACACGCAATCAATACGACCAACGTAACGAGCGTGCTGAGGGGCAGCAGCGGCGCACTCAAGGCATCGATTCCGAGAATGGGGCGCAATTTGCCCGCATAGTTGATCAAAATTGGATCGACCCACATTTGCGGATGCTCGACCGACGTGAAATAGAGAACGGCAAGGGTCGACGCGACGAGAAACATACCGGTAGCAATGGCAATGCCGTAACGTCGCGCCAAACGATCGCTCGTCATTCGCGGTGCTTGCAACGCAAAGAAAAACGGCACGGCGAGCATGAGCAACAGGACGGGAAATTCTAGGCGCGTCATGGGCGGGCACCGAGAGCTGGACGTGGGTTGGAATGGGGTTCGGATTCTTCTTTATGCCCAACAGGCCGCTGGGTCGTCGTCGTATCGAGACCAATCACGGTGGCATGAAATGCGCGACCAAAAGCATCGACGCGGCTCGCGAGCCACATGACGGGCGTCGCAATCACACGTTGTACGAGTGCGTCGAGGTGGAAGCCCTCGAGCGCATGTCGATAAATCGATCGCCGCAATCGCTCAGGAAACATGGCTTCGATGTGTGCGCCGGTTTTCGGTTGAATACCGCCGAAAGCTGCAACCATGGCATTGGCTTCACGCAATGCCGACGGCGCCCGGAGAAGCTGCAATGTGCGCACGCACGCGTGCCCCACCAAATGTACCACCGCGAGGACATGCAAACCCAGGCCCACTTCGGCAAACATGATTCCGACTTGAGACATCGTCGCGTATGCCAACGTGTTCTTTACGTCCGATTGCACGCGACCCGTCAACGTTCCATACAGAGCAGTAGACAAACCCACAACAACGAGCACACCGCGCGCAATGGGTGCTTCGGCGAATATCGGCGCGACTCGAATGAGCAGGTAAACCGCCGCATGCACCGAAAGCGCTCCGTAAAACAGTGCGCTCGATGGCGTTGGTCCTTCCATTGCACGTGGAAGCCACCCCGACGCGGGAATCTGCGCGCCTTTGCCCATTGCTCCGACAACGAAAAGCAGCGCCACGACCGTCGCCGCGCCAGAACCCAGATGTCCCACGCCAATGGGCCACGTGGTCGTCGTAAAAGCCATATCAAGCGACGCAGAATGCGCGTAATGGTGCAGCAACATCGCGCCCAAAAGCAATCCGACGTCGCAAACACGGTATGTCACGAGCGCCGCAAAACCTCGACGTACGGGCGCATCTCGATCCTGGTAAAACCCAATGAGTAACACCGACGTCAGACCGACCAATTCCCACCCAGCAAACAACAAGTCAATGTTGCCCGCCATCACGATGAGCAACATTCCGGTCCCAAAAAGGGACAGCAGAATGAAAAAACGCTCGAATCCCTTTTCGCGGTGCAGATACGTGCTCGAAAAAAAACCGACGAGTCCGAGAATCGCCGTCGTCAGTACCATCATCGTCCCGCTCAGCCGATCCACCATCAGCTCGAACTCGAAGCTATATCCTGGGACCTGAAAAATCGGTTCCGTTTTCAGCGCGAACGGCCCAATCGAAAAAACCAGAACGAACGACGTCACGGCGAGCAAAAAGCTCGTAATGAACGTAAACGCCGTCAATCGTGCGATAGTCTTTTCATTTGGCGAACGGTAAAACAGGGCCAAACCGCCCAGGAAAAAAAACGTCGCCGCGGGAATACACAATACGGCAAGCGTCATGATTTCACGAATGCGATCAAGCGGCATGAGCGACTTCCTTTCGAGCAGTCCCACGCGACTTCATCTCGATACGCGCTGGCGGAAGATGTCCAGACTTCCCTTTGTACCATTCGACCGACGACCCCACAGCGGCGAGCATTTCGCGACTGGGCTCGAGCGGCACAAAGCCAATATCAGTAAACTCCTGGAATTTGCCCGTTTCAGGGTCCATGGAAATGAGCTGCATCCAGCGACCCACGACGAGTTCTTTGACGACGGGCACTCGGTCAGCAATCGCGAGCAACGTCTCCGGCGTCGCTTCGACAATGGTCAATAACCGCATCGGCTCGTGAATTTCTACCATTTGGCGGGACAATCCCGTGCGTAAATCGCTCGAATGACCGCTCATGACCCCGAGATACCCGGTGATGTTATGCGGTAATTTCGTTCCGCACCCGTAGATCTCGTTATCGACATACGAGAAAAAGTATTCGAGGTTAATGCCGGCACCAACCGGCCCGACGGCGGTGAGCGTTCGCTCGAGGATCTTGGCATCAGGATCGATGGTGGGATCGTACGAAACGAGAAAACAACGACGATCGAGAAACAGGCCTTTCGTTAAACGCCGACGCCCGACAACGCAAATTGCATCCGTTGCGTGGTTGTATTCGGGCCGAGGTTCGGCAAGACTTTCGGCGCGACCTTCTACATGTCTGAGCGACACTCCTGGGTCGTCCGTTTGGGGCGCCGATTCGAACCGCCGCGTGCGCTCGTGGGCATTTTTGGCCCGCGCAATATCGAGGATGCGCCGCAATTCCATTAAATCATCGGCGTGCGACGCGGGCACCTTGTCCTCGTCCAAAAAAGGAATCGCGTCGTTCGTCGTGTCGTGGTATCCGCCCAGGAACCAGGTCGTGTCGGGAATGACGACACCTCGGTCAACGAGCGCTTTGCGAATACGAGGATCATTGGCAAGCATCGCAAAGAGGCGCGCATTCGGCAATCCGCGTTGACCACCGCAAGCTCCACAGCAATACGCCGATTCGTGTGGATTGTTCACCGACGCTGCGCCGTGACCGATTACGGCAAACAATCGCGCAAAATTCTTCAGCGTGCCCATTCCTGCGAGCAATGCTTTGATGCGATCCGCCGCTTCGTCGATGGTAAAACCCGCGTGTTTCAATCCATGTCGGACATCGGAATCGTCGCGCAACGCCCGAAACATCGTTTTGGGTTCGGGAAGCAGCATTTTTTTGAATGCTTGTTCGGCCTTCGCTACGAGTCGCGGAAAAAGAATACGGCCGAGCATCGGCAACGCCGCAATGCCGCCCATCAACATCGTCAGAAGCGTACCGCGGACAAGCGAGCGCGAACCGACCGAGGTGTTATGCAAAATCGCCGACATCCAGCGCCGTCGCGTCTTGCGTGATTCGTAAAGCGCCGCTTCCTCCGGCGCTGGCTCTTCCTTGATGATATGCGCCGGGGTCACCACAACAGGACACAATGCAGCCGGACGAGGATCGTCAAGCGAAATGAAATCCATCGCCAAACCAAAAAAACCTGCCGCGCCAAACGTCTCGATATCGCTCGAGGTTTCTTCGAGATGCCGCCGCAACGATTCTTCTCTATCGTCAATGCAAAATGCCGCTTGAAAACGTGGAGATTTCTTGGAGCCGACTTTCACCTGCGGACGCATGGTCGCCAATGCCGAAAGAATCTGATGCCGATATCGATGCTCGTACGCGTTCTGCAGCAACCGGCGCCGGACAAAAGGCGTAAATTCATCGAGAACATCGAGAAGCCGCGAAACATCCAATTTCGACATCTCACGCAAGGCCTGAACCGATATCCCTGCATGAAGACAAATAAGAAACAATCGATGCGGGCCGTCATGATCTCCCGCCAAATGCCGCGTCGTCGGAATCGTCTTGTACGTTTTCGCCAATGCTGACAGCTCTTTCCGAAAGCCCAGCGCCTCTTCCGCAATAAAACGAATCGCTTGGCATTCGTACGTAAGCCGCACGGCAAGAAAATCCGCCAATGACGCGGGCGGCGCAGTTGCCGGCCTATCGCCCGGATTACGCTCGAGCCGCGCGAACATGCCACTCCAACCAGGAAGTTGCCGCGCTATCGATAACAAATACTGCTCGGTCTCGGACTCGGGAACCCCAAGTTCGGACAACAACGAAAGAATCGCCCCATACGCATCGAGATTTGCGGCGGCTTGTTCGCGAAAAACGTTCGATACCCCGGCCAACCAAGGAGCAGGTCCATCGGATGACGCAGCAAGCATATCGCGCATGACCGCATAAAATCCCCGATGACGACCGGGCATAGGCCAATACGCCATTCCTTGATCCAAATACGCCGCCGATGCTCGAATCATCGTCGGATTGACGTAATCGCTCGTGTCCCTTCCGGTCAAAGTAAATAACAGATCACGATGACCACCGTCTTTGCCCATCGTGAATGACTTCGTTTGCGGCGGCTGCGTTTCGTGGCGCCCCAACCATAAACACGCCGTAAACAATGCTCGAACCGCAAGCGGTTCGGGATCCACAGACAATGCTCGTTTCAGCACGTCGACACGAAATGCCATGCCCAACTCGCGCCGGCAAATTTCATCCGCCCGACGCAAATTGTCTTCACCCACGAGCGCTTCCGCGACGTCCGCCAATTCCCCGTTTTTTAACAAATTTTGCAGAAAATCTGCGCCTTCGGTCAAGATCGCCTTCCGAGCCGCCTCGTCGATATCGGTCGGTGTTCGCGTCGCATATTGCTGCTCTTCCTTGAGAAACCGCAGACCTGCTGGTGTCTCCGAATGCACTGCATGCTGCAAAACGATTCGATAAAGCGAACGTTTCGACAACAGACCACCCAACAACGTTTTTTCGGTGGATACACCCTCGGATTCGAGCACCGCATCAATATCGAGCAAACGGATACGCCCATTTGCCAAACATTCGTGAAATGCCGCCTCCGCCATGTAAGGCTCGGCGCCAAGATCCTGCGTAGCCTGCGCTATCGCTTTGTCAAAACCAAGTTCCCCGTACGCGTGAAGCGTGTTGTGATGAACAAACACGCTGATCGGGCCTTGATCTGGAAGGAAGTGCCCCACGTGCGCCAACACATGAGCTAGCTTCTCGCGGACCGACTCGTTCGTCTCGGCCTGATTTTTCGTTGTATTTCGTGAAACACGGCGAGCAGATTTACGCATAGCGCGCCTTCAAGACGGACCGACCGGGTCATCGGTTCCCGACATCCTTGATGCGCAGCGATACCACCTTCTCGTGAAACGACAACCTCTTCCACAGTGAATTACCGGGCGCGGAGTACGCAGTCACGAGGTTCTGCGCCCTATAAAGTACGTAACGTCCGCTTTGAACGTGCACATGCGGGACACTTGGCAAGTGTGCCGATTGTCCGTTCGTTCATTTCTTCTTCGGATCGACCTTCAGTGTTTCGATTTTCCGAAATGGACGCAGGGCCAATTTGCGTTGATGCGTTTTTGCAACCGTACCGTCAGGAGAGCGCCCGTGCACGTAATCTTTTTGCCATTCCATTTCGTGCGCATCGGTGCCTTCGACCGGTAAATCCTGAATAAATTTGGTGCGACTCTCTCGCCATAACGTGTACCCTTTGGCGGTTGCCGGGTCATCGTGCAACCCACGAATCGTGGGCGCGAACGATTCGAGGTCCCCGCGACGTGTCGGGATCAACATGGCAATGGGTTCGCCCTTTTGGAACGTGACCGGTGTATTCGGTCGAGTAAATTGCCAATTCATCGTGAACGTCGCAAAAGCCCAATCGGTTTCGATGATTCCATCGAGCGCGCAAATGGCATCTTTGGGCATGTTCGTCGGACCACGCACCATAAGGTTCCAATTGGGCGGCGTACGAAACAGGAATGG
>JANORL010000160.1:0-8765 GCA_031415295.1 Polyangiaceae bacterium
TGGACATGCGGTGGAGCCCCGTCGGTATGTCAATCCGGTCAGTGCGGTGATGGAATCATTGCAGCTGTCGAAGGTTGCGACGACGCCAATATCGTCGCTGGTGATGGCTGCTCAGCGGTGTGCGTCGTCGAAGCAAATTGGGTTTGCGAAGGTCAACCCAGCGTATGCACGAATCCGTGCATCAATGGGCAATGCAATCCCGATCCGACGGACGACGGAACTTGCGCCTGTAGCATTCCGGGGCAGCGTGATGACAACGAGAGTCTGGCGCTGAGTGTAGGCCTGTTGGCCATGGCGATCGCTCGGGGCAGGCGTATTTCGCGATCAACGAAACGCGGTTAAAACAATCATGTTCGGGGTTCGGCATGTTGATTGACCAACCCCGGCGGAGCCTGATATTCCTCGAAACATGCTCCCACTCCCTCGTCAACTGTCCCTACCGGTAGCGCTCGAAATCGAGAGGCTTTCGAAGAGTGATGAGCAACTCGCCAAATACATCGCAACTGTTCACGTCCCCCGTTGCGGAAAACCTTGAAGATGCGATTCTGCCTCGTCCTTGTTGGATTCATATCTCAGCTTTTGGTATCGTGTGGTTCGCCAAACGTCGTCGCGACCCAATCGATTGCTTCTCTGCCGTCCAAACCTGCCGAAAAGGCTGAATTGCCAGAAGTTTCGCCTGTTGCACCCGTAGAAGATGCTGACGCCGTTTATCAAATGCGGCAGATGCATCTGAGCGAATGGATTGACAAGGCCAAGCGGGATTGCGAGCGTACGCGTAGCACCGATGCGTATCTTCCTGAACGTGATGGGTTTCCTCCCGACGAAATAACATTGGTCAAGACGCGGTGTGCCGAATCGGTCGAAGTGGGAATGCGTGGCGACGCGTGGATCAAATCGATGTCGGCTTGTGCCGATCGGTTTGTACGGGCAAACGGCAAAGGCAAACATGAATGTCGTTTGTCGCCGAAGGACGTACCTGACCTACCGCCTGAACTCTTCGACGTCCACAAAGCCGCTTGTACTGCATCTTGTGCGCGTGCAGGAGTCGACAATATCGATTTGAAAAAGGAGCGATTGCAATTCGTGCACTGCTGTGATGGGACGGTTTCGCCATCGTGTACATATGCATCGCTTCATCGCGGCTGTTGTTCAGGCCATCAAGGCGTGTGTATCGAATGAGGAATGCACGGATGTGTGTGGGACGTTCATTTTTTTCTAGACACCGACGATATCTTGTGTAACTTCGGCGCCCATGAAACGAGAATTTCTACAAAACATCATTGGTGCCATGGTTGCAGCGACCGCGATTTCTGCATGTGGCGGAGCGGTGGGGGAAAAGCTTCGGCCCCAAGACCACACGGCTGCAGGGGCGATGCCGAATGCTGGCGCGAAGGCTTGTGCTGGTGCGCCCAAATATGCAAAACCGCTTGTCGTGGACCTCGAACCGGATACTCGCGTAGACCTCGAGGCGGCCATGAAGCGGGGCGTTGTCGTGGTGAACTACGATTGCGCGACCATTCGCGTGCTGGCTACGTGCAAGGTGCCGGAAGCCGTTTATGAATATGCGGGAACGACTCGTCGCGAGCAGGTCTTGCAGATCAAGAACTCCGATGAACTTGGCGCCAATCTGCCGTTTTCACAAGGTAAACTGAGCGCCGAACTCGTTAGTGGCCGGACGATTGACGTCGCGCTCGTGTATGTCGGACAGCGGTCGACGACGGCGAATAAAGTCACCAAGGCTCAGCTCTTGGGCGGGTGTGACGATGCGACTCATTACGTGCAAATGGCGACGCTTGGTGGTTTCTCGATGCAAACGGGATCTATTGGCAAGGTCGCGGTGGTGGCGGAGATGTTTGGCCGAGGTGGCAAGGGTGGGAGCTCGTCGGAGCACAAAGCAATGACGAGCGACGGGTCGCTCGATGATTGCCGCACGTCAAAAGCCGATTCTTTCGATCCGCCGGCCGAATGCAGTGCACCTTTGCGTGTGGAGCTCGTTCCGCTCGCTGGATTGGAAAGTGCAACGACGGTCACCCAAGGCAAGGACGGCAAGAAAGGCGACAAGGAAGATAAGAAAGCGGCGCCCATCGCTCAAAACCCGTGTCCGCCGGGGTTTGCGATGACCGACGGGATCTGCACGCGAGCGGCCAATGCGGCATTTGTGTGTGAAGCGAAGAATGAAACCCAATGCAAAGAGCAATGCGACAAAGGCAGCCTCGATTCGTGTTACAACTTGGGCGTGATCTTGACGAAGAATGGGCAGCGACCGCAAGCAATACCGCATTTCCGCAAGGCTTGTGAAGGTGAACTTCCGGAAGCGTGTGCGTCGCTCGGGATCGAATTGACGCCCGACGATGAAGATCCGGATGTCGTAGCGAAGGCACGGACGGCTTTGGGTTTTCTCAAAAAGGCTTGTGAATCCGGTTCAGGTCGTGGTTGTGATTTTGCCGGTGATATGCTCACGGAGAAGTCGTACAAGGTTATCGACATTGCCGCAGCCGTTCGTTCTTACGATCGCGGATGTAACTTGGGCACGCCCATGGCGTGCTGGAGTTTGGCGCAGATTTATTTCAAGGGCGAGCTTGTCCCGAAGAACGCGAAAGAAGGCGTAGCGCTTTTGACGAAAGCGTGTGTTGGAGGCAATGCCGATGAATGTCATGATCTTGGCAAGGTCTTGGCGAAAGGTGCCGAAGGCGTGCCTGCGGATCAGGACGCGGCGCTACGTGCGTGGCGTCGTTCCTGCGATATCGAAGCGGGTTATTGCAGCATGATCGCTGATAATGCGCTCAAGATCGGCGGTGTAAGTGTTGGGTTTGCCGTATTGACGCGTGGTTGCAATGGAAATGACGAGGATGCATGCGCCCAACTTGCGGATATGCACGAGAGCGGCGCTGGAACAGCGGCCGATCCGGCGAAGGCTATGGAACTTCGCAAAAAGGCGTGCAAGGACGGCGACGGCAATGAGGCTGCGTGTAAGCGGCTCGGCATCAAGATGAAGGACTGATTTCGCCAGGTAGCCCCAAAAAAGGCTACGTACGGTTCGTCGAAATGAAGGCGCGAAGCAACGAGGAGTTGCTGCGCGCCTTTGTCATTTGGGCTTGGTTTGTCGAATGGAACCGATGTTCCCGCATGATACGGCGCGACAAACGCTTGCGAAGTTTAGCTACTTGATGACGCTGCCCGTGGGCGGAGGTTCGATGATGATGATGCCTGGCGGGTAATACGCGGGGTCGTCGACGATGGATGGATCCACGGAGAGGAGCGCCGCGGCTGCGCCAACGGTTTCCGTTTCTTTGCTGATGCAGAGGTTTGCCTCGGCCACCAGTTGATCGGTTCGTTGATGCAGAACGTTGAGCAAGGTGGCTTGATCGTGCGCCAGGTTCAAATCGTTTTTCTGGATCGCACCGTCAATGGTGCTCTTGTGATTATGTGCGCTCCGCAAAGCGACGTCGATTTGGTTGAGTTTGTCGTCCAAACACAATGTCTTGATGACGTCGCGTTGTGTGCGAGCCTCTTCGAGCATGCGGCGAACGGTTTGTCGCGAGCTGTCCATGCGTGCGATCACGTCCAATGCGGACCAGGGTTGCTTTGCCGCGGACGAAGCCACGGGTTGCTGCAAACCATCGCCAGCCGGAGCGGGTGGTGCATTCGACACTTGTGCAGATGACGCGTGTTGCACAATGACCAACGCGAGTGTCAAAAGAAGGGGAAAGCCGAGCAATCGTTGCCGTCGCATCGAATACCTCCACCGCGAACTATCAACAACAAACCAGCGTACCGGAAATCTGGTGCGTGGTCACGAACATTTTGCGGAGCATCGTGTGGTGTCGCTCTCGAGGGCGATGGCGATGGGAAGCGGTGCAATCTTGGCGCTCCCCGGCGCCTTTGACCCCGCAGGCAGAACGATGCAATGGTATAGATGACGTTTGCGATGGATTCGTGGACGAAGACCTCGAGCCCTGGGTTTCGACAAGGATCTCTTTCCCGGGTCGAATTGCGCAGTCTGCGCAGAATCGTCTCGAAACGTCGCGTCCAGGTGCAAGCAAAAAATCCGATGGGATTCTCGAAACGGTGTCCCGTACCAAATCCGGCGTATTGCTCTGGACCGGTGGATCGTATTCCGAAGCGGAAATGCCTTGTCAATCGCGTGGTGCAGGCTTTCGCCTGTGCACGTCTGCGGAACTCGCGCCGCGTGTAATAATGGCGGTATGGCCCATCCAGGTATTACATTGCGTTCCGTTATCGCAAATTGGATCTGGCGTCGCTATATCCGCCGAAATATATGAATTTACGTTCTAAACGGAAGCTTGTTTAGCGTTTAGTCCCAGGTCTGAAAAAAACAATTTGTGGCGTCGTGACGATCTGTATTGCCCCATGACTCTGGAAAATTTATATGATCTTGTATGAGTTATGACTTGAATCAATTTTCACCTGCCGATGCGGTCAACCTGAGTTTGCAAATGCGCAAACTTGGCGCGAAGGCATCGAACATGTCGGACGTTGCAAACAATGCAGTCAGGTTCCTGTTCGACCAGTTTCGTGATGAATCGACCGGTGCGCGCTGTTGCGCCCTCGTACGCGTATATTCTTTGACATCATATGAAAAGCTCGATGCGGAGCGACGCGCGTTTGCTGACGGATTGAGCGGTGACGTCGCTTTGAACAGTTCTACTCCATGCCTTTCGTTGCTGGCCACCGCTGGCGAAGAAGATGCGTGGAACTCGCCGCTCACATCGAAAGGGCACTCGGCGATACCGTTGCCAAGTCCAGAGTTTGTATCGGGTTTGCCGATGGTAAGGGCCTTGTTTGCATCCTTGGGTGTCGACGTGTTGAAAATATTCAACTCTGACCAAGGGGTTGGCGTGCGTTTGGTCGAGGGCGATCTAGGCGTTTTCCATGTGCCCGACGCGCGCGGGGCGCCATCGATTCCGGCACAACAGTTTGTTGAGAAGTACCGTATCCGTTCGGTGCTCGGGTTTGGCGGAGCGTTACCCAACGGTGAGATCTTCGCGTTGATTATCTTCTCCAAGGCCCCGATTCACAGTGATGTTTGCGACTTTTTCAAGACCGTGGCGCTCGGCATGAAACTCGCCTTGCTGCGTGTCGGACACACCGTGCTCACGCATGCGTCTAACGATTCTGGCGTCAAGAATCACCACACGGTCCTCGTGTATGGCGAACGACTCGAAGTCCTGGAAAAACTGCTCGATGCGCAGGAATACGTTGCGCAACTGCAGACCGAACACATCGAGGCACTCGTGCAGGAACTCGGGAAGAAACTCGAAGTCGAAACGGAGCGCGCCGAAACGCTCGAACGGCTTCAATTGACCGTCGAGAAACTCTCCACGCCTATTCTCGAAGTTTGGGATGACGTACTCGCCTTGCCGCTCGTGGGCATACTCGATTCCGGTCGAACCGCACACATCATGGAACGATTACTCGACGAAGTGAGTCGATCCGGTTGTCAATATGTGATTATTGACGTGACGGGCACAGAGATGGTGGATTCGGCGATAGCTGATTATCTCATTCGAATCGTTCGGGCTGTCGAGCTTTTGGGGGCCAAATGCGTACTGACTGGCATTCGGCCGAATGTTGCGCAGACAATGGTGAGTCTGGGGGCAAACCTTGGCAAGTTACGCACGCTGCGTAATCTGAAGCATGGATTGAAGGATTGTATTGGATCGGTTGCCGATGCGCGAAGAGCTTAAAACGAAGGCCTTCGCGCACGTTTGTCGCGAACGAACGCCTTGAATTCGTTTTCAGTCTTTGCGATACATCGTCACGACGCAGGCCCCGCCGAGGCCCTGGCGCCTTTGACCCCGCAACCGGAACTATGCAATGGCATCGACGACGATTGCGATGGATTCGTGGACGAAAACCTCGATCCCCTGGGCTTCGAAACGCCAATACGATGAACATGGCGCATCCGACGGGAAACCTGACCATGTGTATGGCCATGGGTGGCGCCTTCGATTTATCGGGCAACGTTACAGAATGGACGAGGACCCAAACGAATATGGGTGCCGCGCCAAACCGGATCTTCCAGCTCCATGGCGGATCGTACCTGTCCCCGCAACTTGGTTTGGCATGTACAGCCGAACTTCCCGCCCGCGCTGCTGAAGCGACGCTGTGCCCAATATCGGGTTTCGATGTTGTAGGTAAATAGGCATCGATAGGCGTAGCAACCTTTACGTGACGCCTAAATTAGCCGCTTCCTTGGCGGTTAAACCCATCGCTATGGTTACGTCGACGATCTTTTCCGGAGTCCCCGCACTCTGCCAATAATCTCGGAATGCGTCCATGATTACTGTGGACCGCTGTCCTTGATCCAGGTTCTGCCAGTCGTCCCAGATCACGATGATCCTGATAGTACCTCGGGGCGTCGTTTCAATTTGAATGATGGGTTGACCGCTATTTTCATCGTTTTTTTGAAGTTCAGCACAGATAATTTGCCTCAGGCGAGCCTCATCTGGTGGAGCTTGCGGTTTCTTGTTGCGGACTGCCATCCTCATATCCTCCGGTACAGTTCTGGATGTTTCTTCTGAAGCCACGTTACATCGTCTAGAAGATCCATGACTTCGTTAAATGTTAGCAGCGGCGGGGGACGGTAACGCATGGACACGTCCCAGCCATCGTAGAGGCGATCAACACATTGTGCGAGTGCCTTAGATAGCGGCGTGGCGAGCGGTTGCTTCGCGTCGGCACGCAAGTTAATGAGATATCCATGCCAAAATTTGGCGCTATGCCACGCTTCCGGGTCAATGGGCCAGTGCTTCTTGTTCTTGCCATACAGGTTTTCGTAATAAATCACCGACAATTGTCGATGTGACTGAATCGTGTCGGAAGTTGCGGCTCCGTTAAAGAGAAAGCAGGCATTCTTGAGGAGCATTTCTGCAGCGTATCCCAATAAATAGCCAGCCGTATCCGGGCGATTGGCAGCGATCAGCTCAAGACTTTCTTGTATTCGTGCTTCAGGAGAAAGTTGAAAATCACGAATGATCTCGCCGGTTGTTAGAAGTGTTGTGCGAAGAGGCATCGTCGGTAAGTTCTGTTGCTGTTGGCGGGATTAACCGTGAATGACGGGCAGAGGCGCTGCTCTCTGCCCGTCATTGCCACGCCTATACGCTCAATCCTTCCGATACATCGTCACAACGCAGGCCCCGCCGAGGCCCAGGTTGTGCTGAAGCGCCACTTTCGCGCCTTCCACTTGCCTTGCGTCCGCGGTTCCGCGTAATTGCCAGACGAGTTCGGTGCATTGCGCCAAACCCGTGGCTCCAAGCGGATGACCTTTCGAGAGCAGACCGCCCGACGGATTCGTCACGTATTTACCGCCGTACGTGTTTTGCCCGTCCCAAATGAACTTCTCCGCTTCGCCTTCATTACAAAGGCCCAGCGCTTCGTAGGTGAGCACTTCATTGGCCGTGAAGCAATCGTGCAGTTCGACGACTTGCACGTCTTGCGGCCCAAGTCCCGATTTCTCGTACACTTGGTCCGCCGCGGCTTTGGCCATATCGTAGCCGATCATTTTGATCATGCTGTCGCCAAAACTCGAAGCGTAATCGGTCGTCATTGATTGCGCCGCTATGTAGATCGGATGCGAGATGTTGTGCTTCTTCGCGAATTCATCCGAGCAAAGCACGGCCGCAGCTGCGCCACACGTAGGCGGGCAGCATTGAAAACGCGTGAGCGGATCGAAAACCTCCGGCGACGCCATGATCTGCTCGAGCGACAACACTTCATTAAAGAGTGCGTATGGGTTCTTGCTGGCATGTTTGCGAGCTTTTTCCGCAACTTTGCCGAATGTTTCGCGTTTCGCGCCGTACTTCCATTGGTATTCGCGTCCGGCCCCGCCAAACATCTGCGCGGTCGGCGGCGATTGATTAAACCCTTGTACGCGTTGCATCACGTCGGCGTGTTTGTCAATCGGACTCGTCCGATCACCCCATTTCGATCCCAATGCGCCTTTTTCCATTTGCTCGAAACCAACGACGAGCACGCATTCGGCCAAACCACCTTCGATCGCTTGACGTCCCAGGTACAGCGCAGTCGATCCCGTTGAACAATTGTTGTTCACGTTGATGACGGGAATCCCGGTCAAACCCACTTCGTAGATAGCTCGTTGACCGCACGTGCTATCGCCAAAGACGTAGCCCGCATATGCTTGCTCGATCGTATTGTAATCGACGCCGGCATCCGCAAGCGCGGTTTTCGCCGCTTTGGCCGCCATCACATTGTAGTCTTCGCTCGCCCCCGGCTTCTGGAACTTCACCATCCCGACGCCGATGACATTGACTCTTCTGCCCATTTCTCAGCCTCCTCGGGCAATTCATCGACTCAGCCGCTGCGCGACCCGAATCGTCGGTCGACATCGCTCGAAATCCTGAAGGATTCCTCGCTCCGTCGCCCTAGCTTCGGGCCGCTCGCAACGATGATTCAACGAATTGCCATGTTCCGTTCCGTCTGCCTAGCTTGCTTGTCCGAGCAAACCCTTCAACACACCCAAGCGTCGCGATGCAATACCCACGTTGCCATCGACACGCATCTTACCCGTTTGGTAGAGGCGTGCATCGCTTTCCGCGCCGCTCGCCAATGCCACGAGACTCTCGGTCGACATCGTCAGAACGACAGCCGGATTTTTTGCACGTCCCGACGCCACGGTCGTATTGCCGCCAGCAAAATCAATGTGCCATTCGCTATCCGGCCCAGTGAGTCGGAATTCGACAATAGCATCCACTTCTTTGGCCAACTCGGGCGATTTCGCAATA
>JANORL010000161.1:0-3663 GCA_031415295.1 Polyangiaceae bacterium
GAAGGACGGTTTGCGTTGGGTGAACCGATGCACGCTTGCAACTACTCGGACGGAGCGACGGGGCTCAAGTGTGCACATCCGTCGGACATCGATCGCGACGGCACACGCGATAGTGATCTCGAGGGCTTCAGCGTAGGCGAACGTCAACCAGGCGTGACGCGAGGCACGGTAGGCCTCGAGTTCCACACGCTCGTTTCGAAGCGGATCAAATATCTCGAGCCGTACGGAGGTTTTTCCGCGCTCTTTGAGTTCCAACAATCGACGTCGGATTACGGCATCACGGACTTGAAGGGCTCGCTGGTCAATCGTCCTCCGATTTCGGGCACGATGACGATCGGCCTCATGGTCATTCCTTGGGAAAACCGTGAGAAATTCGGCCGCCTGACGCTCGATTTCCGGGTCCAAGGCAAGTACACGTCCGAAGGTCGCGACTACTCGGAGCTGTACGACGCGATTGGTTCGAGTAACGCGTCTTCGCTTCGTCAACCGCAGTGGGCGGGGTTTCGGCAAAACCCGAACTGCCTGAAACAACCCGACGGCAGCTATACGTGCAATCCGGCGAACGAGCCGATATCGATCATCGACGACAATTCGCAGAAGTCCTACGTGACGGGTTTGACGGACGTGCAGCAATACTCGTCGATTCGTGGTCAAGCCGCGGTGACGTGGCAAGCGAGTGAGTTCGTCAAGTTTACGGTTGGTTTTGGTTACCAGCATGATCAGCGTCACGGGATTACTGGCGACCAACCGTGCAATCCGAACTTCAAGGACGACGTCACGAAGTCGGGTCCCTGCAAGAACGGAAGCGAAGTGGGCGGAGGCATCATCAGTGCCACGGGTATTCCGAACCCGAACTATCGTCCGGTCATCAACGCTATCGGCCGTCGTTTTGTCGTCAGTGACAGCAACACGTTCGACCTCTTTGCGAGTGGCACGGTGATGTTCTGATTCGTTCGCGCATCGGTTCTTTTGCCTTTGCGCTTGCGACTCTGTGTCTCGCAACCATTTCTGTTGCCGCGCCAAACCCCCCAACATCTGAAGCTTCCCCGCGTGTATCCAAGCAGGCGGCAACGGCTTTGTTTGCATTCAAAATATTGGGCGAACCCTCCGAAGCGGAGATCGTCGAATTGCAAGCCCTTGCCGGACAACTCGACGTCTTGCTTGCCGATACAGCTCAGGATCTAGGTTTGTCGCTCGACTTGGGAAGGCATGGCGTCGCGCCCGACGACGACGTCGAACTCGTGACTGCAGCGGCGACGCGACGAACGATACTCGTCGCTCCGAGCATTCGTGAACGTGATGGAGACATCGAGATGCGTCTCGCGCTCGTCGAGCCCGGATCGCGAAGACTCGTTGTGCGTGTCGAACGTGTTGCGCGTGCGGATGTCGAACTGCGCGCTGTGTTGATGTTGCGGGATCTCGTGACGGATCGCAGTGGTCATGTCGTGCAACTGCACGAGCATTCGATCGATCGATCGCGTGCGCTCACCGTGCCAACGAGAAGCGTGGGGAAGACGGCGTTGGCAGTGAACGCAACGCTTTTCGGAGGTCTCATCGGTTATTCGATTCAGCGTGCGAGTGGTTCTGATGATCCACGTTTGCTTTATCCGTTGCTCGCTGTCGGCGCGGGCGGCGGCCTCGTTGCATCGATGCTCGTTGCGGAAGAGTGGGACATCGGCGTGGGCGACGCGTGGTTTCTTTCGTCGGGCGCGTGGTGGCCGACGCTTGCTGGGCACTTGATTCACGCGGGACGGTTTGGCGTGTACGCACGTGAGCGTCAGGGGCCCGTGCATGAAGGCGAGCAGTGGACAGCGGGACTCGTCGCTTCCGCGACAGGTTTGTCTCTTGCAACGCTCGGTTTGGCGTGGCGACACATGTCCGAAGGAGACGCGGCGATGGCGCATTCGGGTGGAGGTTTTGGTTTTGTTCTCGGGGGCATCACCGAAGCGTTTGTCCGGGGCGATGTGGGTACGTTGCCGCTTGCTGGCGCTGGGTACGGTGCTGGTCTCGGATGGCTTGGAGCGGCGGCGCTGAGTTTGCACATGCGCCCGTCGACGGCGCGGGTCGTAGGCGTGGACCTTGGTGTGCTCATGGGTGGCCTTGGTGGAGCGGCGTTGGGCAGCCCGTTGCTTCTCGATGCGCCAACGGTGACGCAGCAGCGGGTTTGGTTGGGCATGACGGGTGGCATGGCGATCCTTGGCGGAGCGATTGGCTGGATGGCTACGCGGCCGAAAGCGGCACCTGCTGCAAAGCCAACGAAGAAGGCTGAACCGTTGTGGTCCATGCCAATGTTCGGTTTGCTTGGTGAAAGTCGCGCGGGAGAGCGGCGCGCGCCCGTCGTGGGACTATCGTGGAGCGGCGGATGGAACTAAGAGCGGGGCTGTGCTGTTCGAGAAGTTGTTGGAGATCGAGTCATGATCAAATTTGCCGTGAACGAAGAACAAGCTGGTGTTCGCCTTGACAAACTTGTGAATCAAGCGGTTCCGGCGCTTGGTCGAGCGGGTGCGAAGCGACTGTTCGAAGATGGCAAAGTGCGAGTGCACGTTGCGGTAGCGGAGCGTGGGCGGCGCGTCTCCAAAGGAGACGTAGCAAAGGCGGGCGATGTCGTTTCGATTGACGTCGCACCGGAGGAGCAGAGCCAGGTAGCGGCGGCGGATCCTGCGTTGCCGATTGTGGTGGTGCTCGAGACGGACAAGGTATTGGTATTTGACAAGCCTGCGGGACAACCTTCGGCGCCGCTCGAACCGGGTGAAATAGGGACGCTCGCGAATGCGCTCGTTGCTCGTTATCCCGAATGTGCAGGAATTGGTTTTTCCCCACGAGAGCCGGGGCTCTGTCATCGACTGGATACTGAAACGAGTGGTCTGTTGATGGCGGCGCGGACGAAAGCGGCTTTCGATGTTTTGACGAAAGCCATCAAAGAGGAACGGATTGACAAACGGTATTTGTTGGTCTGTTCCGCCGCGGATTTACCGGAATCGGGGACCATTGAAATACCGCTGGCGCCGCATCCGAAGGATCGACGGCGCGTATTGCCGTGTGTGCATCCACGGGACGTTGTGCGAAATGCACCGCGTCCGGCGCGGACGACGTACGTCAAGATATCCGAGCATGGCGGATATGCATTGGTCGAAGCACGAGCAGGCAAAGCATTGCGGCATCAGATTCGGGCGCACTTTGCAGCACTCGGGCATCCGCTCGTTGGTGATACGCTTTATGGTGGTCAAACCGTCGAAGGGCTTTCACGGCACGCATTGCACGCGTCGTTGATATCGTGGGGCGGCGATGCCGTCGTGCCAGCGTTTACGGTAACATCGCCACTTCCGCCAGACATTGGGGCGCTCGTCGGACAAATAGATGGTTGATTTGTTCGTCCGTATTGCCAAGTAAAACGATTTTCGCGCCCTCTAAAGCGCCGCCGGCTTCGCCACTTCCTTCTCCCGCATACGAATGCGCGCGGCGATTTGTTCGGCGGTCTTCAATAGCACATCTTGCGGAATGGCTGCTCCTTTAGGTCGCACCATTCCGTAACCCACTTCGTACAGTTCCGTCTGGATCGGCGGCGGCGGATTGCCCTTTCCTTTGGCTCCAATGCCTATGGAAAAGAAAACCCTGTCGCGCCCAAATTCGATCCACACGATCTTGTCCTTCGTCGCAGAAAAA
>JANORL010000162.1:0-30098 GCA_031415295.1 Polyangiaceae bacterium
TCCTGCACTCCCTGAAGGAGGGTGCGGAGCATCAGGGAAAGGCGTCATGAGTTTGTCCTGCCCACGTTCGTCGAGTGTTCCCGACATCATGAGCAACGGCACCTTCGCGGCATCAAAATCAGCGCTGCCGATTTCACGATCTGGAACACCTGCCAGGGGTATTGATATTTTTGCCCGCGGGTCGGAGACATCTCCGCCTAGCACGGCCATTTTTTCCGGCGTACAATCGGCAATGTCTCCGGTCATGCAGCGAGATTCGAATTTGGCGATATCGAGTGGCGACCCGGCTATGGCCCACGCGGTGTACGTACCGAAACTATGACCCGACATTGCAATATGCCCCAAGTCCGCTTTGCCTGCCAATTCGTCGTCGGCGGGTAAAGCTCCAATAAAATCCAACGCTGCGCGGATGTCGTGTGGACGTTGAATGTAGATATCGAGTGGCAAGGTAGGCGGCGTATCGTTGATCAAGTTGCCTACATGGGCTGGAGCGACGGAAAGCCAGCCATGCGAAGCGAAATGGCACATGAGTCGTCCGCTATTGCCGGCAAACCCCTTGTAACCGTGCGAATGCACCAGCACAGGCATTCCGGACTTCCACGATGTCGGGGCCAGTGGCACGTCGTTGTACGCCAACAAATCCTCGAAAATGTTTTGATATTTCGGATGTTCGCCATCTGTTGATGTCGACGGATACCACACTTCGACGGGAATGGTTCGCGTGGGTAATGCAGGCGGCGAGTAGGTCATTTGCAGCGTTCGATGGCCACACGTGTATAGGCCGGGCTTGGTCGCATCCCACGTAAGCGAGTCACCCAAGGGTTGGGGACCGGTCGGACCTGCGGGAGCATTGTCGGAACAACCAAGGTTCGTGAGGACGAACGCAACGACAAGTGTGCGGAAAGAAAAGGGATTGTGCATGGTAGTGGTCTTCCTTCGCGCGATGTTACCAGGTTCGGCAATCCTTGAACAGTGGGAAGACGAGCTCATACTTCAGCGAAGTACTTGACGTCGTTGCCTACTTGGGCAAGAGTGCGCGGCGAGCCCATGAAGAAGTTTCGCGCTGGAATTGGTGAGTCAGACTTTCGCACGTTACGCGAGTCGGGGTTCGACATCGTCGACAAGACGCAGTTCATCGGCGACGTATTGGACGAAGCGAGCAAAGTTCTGCTTTTTCCGCGTCCACGGCGGTTTGGTAAAACGACGAACCTGTCGATGTTGGGGCACTTTTTACGCAAGACGAATGGAGAAGGAAAACGTCGCTGAAAACGTCGCGAAAAGGGGTAACTTCGTCAGCGTAAACTCGAATTTGTCTTTCGCATTGGTCTCTCGCGGAAAAGGAACAAGTAAACATGAAACGTCA
This sequence comes from Polyangiaceae bacterium, assembly GCA_031415295.1. GTDB lineage: Bacteria > Myxococcota_A > Polyangia > Polyangiales > Polyangiaceae > Polyangium. The sequence continues at coordinate 1,364 of JANORL010000162.1, forward strand.
TGCACCTGCGGCCGAACGCAACAAGGATCCCATTCTCGGTGTGATTCGTGAGTTCTTGACCGAACCGTCGTTTGTCGTGACCATCGCCGAAGGCTCTGGGCAACACGTCGTTCATTTTGCCAAACACCTTCCGCATGTCACGTTTTTGCCGACGGACGGTGATGCGGATGCATTGGCGAGCATTGACGCCCACGTCAAAGAAGCGGGGTGCACCAATGTTCGCCCGGCGCAGGTGCTCGATGCAACGTCCGACAAATGGCCCGTTGAACGAGCGGATCTCATCTTGTGTATCAACATGATTCACATTTCCCCGTGGTCGGCGGCGGAAGGGCTTTTTCGCGGTGCCGTTCGGATTCTTCCTCCTGAAGGTTTTTTGATTACGTACGGGCCGTATCGATTCTCGGGGAAGTTTTTGGCCAAGAGCAACGAAGAATTCGACGAATCGTTACGCGCGCGAAACGCCGAATGGGGCGTGCGTGATGTGGATGATTTGGAATTGGTTGCATTGTCGGCGGGATTGAGGATCGAAGGCACGATCCCGATGCCTGCGAACAACCATTGCTTGGTTTTTAACAAGGAAGAATGACGTCATTTCGACGAAACGGTTCGTTGCTTGGCGGCGTTTCATAAACGCTCTATTTTCCGAGCGGATGTTCGGGAAGCTTGCCGGAACCGGTATCTTCGAGGTTTCCTTCGTACCATCGCCGATAGCTTCGCGTTTGGGTATAAATACCGACACCGATAATAGTCACGAGCGTGCCGAAAATGATGCTCAAGAAGTGTGTTGACGTGCTAGAACCCAATTCGGACGCAGACCGCCACATGGGAACGTACCGAAAAGCGAGAATCGAACGTGCTTCGACCTGTTCCCAGTCTGAATCATGCAATTCGCGCGTAAGAATTGGGCTCTCTGATGCGTTGACGCGTACGAACACCTGATAGTGTATGTTTCTTCGACCCTTGCTGTCGGTGGAGATCGAGATGTCTTTACGGACGATTTCGGCGCAAGTGTCGACACCGCCAAACAATCGAAATGGATACTGGAGGAAAATCAAATTGGTCAAGGCCAAGGCGATCAACAAATAGATTGAGGTTTTTCCGAATGCACGCGCACGCTTGCGGTGACGCTCGCCAAGAGGTTCTGTGGATACTTCCATTCGTCCGAGGGTAGGCGGATGCATCACCCACCCTTGACCACTGCTACGGTAATCACTGCCGTGCCGAGATTCTGGGTCATGGTCCTTGACGAGCGCGCCTTGGACGATAACGTCTTCGCCTGGTGCGAGTGCTGCGATCCGGGTGCGCGAGGCCCGCTCGTGCCAGGTGATCTGGTTGGGTTTGTCTACGAGAAGAGGCGCATTTCCAGGTTGAATACGCACGCGCTCGCCATTGGGGCGTCGCACGTAGAAGGGCCACGCTTCGGTGGCGCGATTTAATTCCTTCCATTGATGTGACCACCCATGTTTTGTTTTTGTTTCTGTGCCATATTGTACGACGCGAACGGTAATGGCTGTGGTTTGCCCTTCTGCATATTCGACTTTTCCGCAAACGAATCGATCGCCGGTAGTCAATGGCGCTTGTGGATTGACGGCAGTGTCTGAAGCACGTGCCAGTCGCAATGCTTTTGCTCGTTGCATGATGCTACGAAGAATGCAATATGCGAGCGTTCCGACGAGGCCCCAAACCCAGTAGTGCGAGAACGGCGGATCGATGTGATCGTCAGCGTGAAAGTCGAAGAGGATGCTGCCCGCATCGCACGAGGTTTCCGGAAGCATGACTCGACGTTAACACGAAGGCGTGGCGGCGAGGCGTCATTGTTTGGGAATCCCCTCCACAAGGCACTGTTGAGTGTTGTATTGCCATCGCTTTCTCAGGTGTGGAGACATCGGTGATACAAGCAACGATCGGATTGTGAATCGTGTAACGAAAGTCATTAAGAATAATCGAAAAGTCTCCGATATATACCTTGCATGATTAACAGACTACCGATACTCTCGCGGCCATGATCCCGAAAATCATCTTTCAATCAACTTCCTCGTTGCCACGCTCATTGCGTCGGATGCCGATTCCGGCCCTGATGAGTAGCGCGCTTGCCCTTTGGGCGCTGACGTTGACTGGATGCTCGTTTGGTTCGGAAGAACCAGGGGCATCATCTTTGCCGTCATCGGAAGCTCATGTCGCGAGCGCACAGCAGTCGCTCGTGGGCAAAGACGGTGGTTTTACCGTTACGGCGGCAAACACTGTTCTCAATCAATACAGCCGCATTACCGCGAACGTCGCAGTTGGCGCAACATCGGTGACGGTCAACAACATCACGGATCTGACGAGTGCTCAGTTCGGCGCTCTCGAGCCTGGTGATTTGGTCATGTTGTACCAGGCGCAAGGGGCGACCATCGATGGCACGGATACTGTTGCATACGGCAACATCACGGGCCTCAACAACGCGGGTCGTTATGAATTTGTGAGCGTTACTGCGATTGCGGGAAATGTACTCACACTGGACGCATCTTGTGGCGGATTGAAGCATGCGTATACGTCGGCGGGTGGTGCGCAGGTTGTGCGTGTTCCACAGCTATCGAGCCTTACGGTAAACACGGGAGCGTCGCTCGTGGGGACGTCATGGGACGGTCAACGTGGTGGTGTCATTGCGTTGCACGTGACAGGGGCGACCACAGTGACTGGGACGGGTGCAATCGATGCGTCGGGGATTGGTTTCCGTGGCGGAGCGACAGATAATGATGCGAGCGCCAATGATATCGTGAGTTATCGCGGCACGGTGGCGGCCAACGGTGCTGAAAAAGGCGAAGGTATTGCGGGGTTTCAAGCGACGTATGATGCGCTTGGTGGTCGTTTTGGACGTGGAGCACCGGCCAATGGTGGCGGTGGAGGAAATGGACACAATGCCGGCGGTGGTGGTGGTTCCAATGGTAAAGCTTTGATGGGTTTTACCGCTTGGACTGGCGCTGGGGTCATGGATCCCAATCCGAATTGGCTCACGGCCTGGCAGCTTGATCCGGCGTACATTGCCAATGGCAATGCGCGTACGACGTCACTTGGCGGTGGTCGAGGTGGATACACGTTTTCGGCAAACAATGGCAATGCGCTCACGCAGGGGCCGAACAACGATGCTGCGTGGGGCGGCGATGGGCGCAATTCGACCGGTGGTTTGGGAGGACGACCCCTTGATAACGATCCCACGGCGGGACGTGTTTTCTTGGGCGGAGGCGGTGGTGCCGGCGATGGCAACAATGGCGGCGCCGGTGGTGGCGGCCGCGGTGGCGGTTTGGTGTTTTTGCTGTCCGATAGCGTGACCGGTAACGGCAACATTCGGGCAAACGGCGTCAATGGTACGAATACGTCGGCCGGCGGCAATGATGCTCCCGGTGGCGGTGGTGCGGGTGGAACGATTCTCGTTCAATCAAACAACCTTGCAAATACGTTGACACTTGCCGCTACGGGCGGTTTAGGCGGCACTCAAACGATTACGGGCAATGAAGCAGAAGGACCCGGCGGAGGCGGAAGCGGCGGGTTTATTGCCACGTCGGGCGGAATGGTTACGCCAACGGTGACGGGTGGAAACAACGGTACGAGCACGTCGGCTGCGGTGACCGAATTCATTGCCAACGGCGCAACTCGAGGCGCGACCGGCGATGCCGGTATGCTCAATGGTCTCGTGAGCTGTATCGATACGATGGTCCCCGACACGACCATTCCAACGACCGAGCCAAACCCGACAAACGATTCAACGGGTGAATTCGTATTCGCTTCAAACGAACCCGGTGCGACGTTCGAATGTCGCATCGACGGCGGTCCTTGGGGACCTTGTCCTGCCAACTACACCACGCCGTCGTTGCCGGATGGTATGCATACGATTGAGGTGCGAGCCACTGATCCCGTTGGCAACGTGGATCCAACACCAGCCATGTACACCTGGGTGATTGATACATCGGTGCCGGATACGACGATCGTGACAGCCGAGCCAAACCCGACGAGTGACAATACGGGCGATTTCGTGTTCGGTTCGAATGAGATGAACGTGACGTACGAATGCAGCATCGATGGTGGTGCATTTGTGCCTTGCCCGCAGATGTATTCGACGAATATGCTGGCAGACGGTACGCACACAATTGCTGTGCGGGCGACCGATGCAGCTGGAAATGTGGATCCGACACCAGCCATGTACACGTGGGAAGTGGATACGACGCCGCCAGATACGACGATCGTGACAGCCGAGCCAAACCCGACGAATGACAATACGGGAGATTTCGTATTTGGTTCGAACGAAATGAACGTGACGTACGAATGCAGCATCGATGGTGGTGCTTATGGGCCTTGTCCAGAAAACTACTCCACGATTGCCTTGCCCGATGGTACGCATACGATTGCCGTACGCGCCGTGGATGCGGCAGGAAACGTCGATCCCACGCCAGCGATGTATATGTGGGAAGTGGATACGACGCCGCCAGATACGACGATCGTTGTCGCAGAACCGACACCGACGACGGATCCCACGGGTGATTTCGTGTTTGGGTCGAACGAGATGAATGTGACGTACGAATGCAGCGTCGATGGCGGGGCTTTCGTACCGTGTCCGCAGATGTTCTCGACGCAAAGTCTACCCGACGGAAACCATACGATTGCGGTGCGCGCCATTGATTCTGTGGGCAATGTCGACCCGACCCCCGCCACATACATGTGGGAAGTGAATACGGGCGGACTCGATAACGATGGCGATGGCCTGACAAATGCGCAAGAAGTCACGCTGGGAACGGATCCGAATGATGCAGATAGCGATGACGACGGCGTGCTCGACGGCGACGAACCGCTTCCGGGCGACGACACGGACGGCGACGGCAACATCAATGCACTCGATGCCGATAGCGACAACGACGGCATTCTCGACGGTACGGAACTTGGCAAAGATTGTAGCAATTCCGATACCGACCAGAATGTTTGCGTTGCTGACGCCGATATGGGCGCAACCGTAACCGATCCGCTCGATGCCGATACGGACAATGGAACGGTGCCCGATGGCCAAGAAGATCTGAACCACAATGGGCAAATCGATGCAGGCGAGACGGATCCGAACCTTGCTAGTGATGACGTAGCGCAGCCCGATAGCGATAGCGACGGTTTGAGCGATGCGGAAGAAGTCATCATTGGTACGGATCCAAATGATGCTGATAGCGATGACGATGGCGTTCCTGATGGGCAAGAACAATTGCCCGGTACCGATTCGGACGGCGATGGGCTCGTCAATGCGCTCGATTCCGACAGCGACAACGATGGCCTTTTCGACGGCACTGAACTAGGCCTCGATTGCTCGAATCCCGCGACCGACCCCACGCAAAATAGCTGCATTCCCGATGCGGACATGGGCGCGACGAAGACTGACCCACTGGATCCCGACACCGATAATGGCGGCATTCCGGACGGCTCCGAAGATATCAACAGGAATGGCCAGATTGATCCCGGTGAGGGCAATCCCAACAATCCGGCCGATGATTCGTCTCAAATGGATAGCGATGGCGATGGGTTGAGCGACGGATTCGAGACGCAAATTGGTTCGGATCCGATGGACGCGGATACCGACGACGACGGCGTTCCCGATGGTCAGGAACCGAATCCTGCTGCCGATAGCGATGGCGACGGGCTCATCAACGTGCTGGATTCCGACAGTGACAATGATGGTTTGTTCGATGGTACGGAAATGGGCTTCAATTGCTCGAATCCCGCGACCGACTCCACGCAAAATAGCTGCATTCCTGATGCGGACATGGGCACGACGAAGACGTCTCCGATCGATCCAGATACGGACGACGGTGGCATTTCTGATGGTTCAGAGGATTTCAACAAAAACGGTCAGATTGATGCGGGTGAAGGTAATCCCAACAATCCGGCCGACGATTCGTCGATCATCGATACCGATGGCGACGGTTTGAGCGACACATTCGAGACGCAAATTGGTTCGGATCCGAATGACGCCGATTCGGACGACGACGGCGTTATCGATGGGCAAGAAGCAAACCCGGCCGAGGATTCGGACGGCGATGGTAAAGTCAACGTGCTCGATTCCGATAGCGACAACGACGGGTTGTTCGATGGCACCGAATTGGGTCTCGATTGCTCGAATCCGGCGACAAACCCAGCGGCAAACAATTGCGTCGCTGACGCCGACAAGGGCGCGACGACCACTTCGCCGCTCAATCCGGATACGGATAATGGTGGCATTCCCGACGGCGTGGAAGACGGCAATAAGAACGGCACAGTCGATCCTGGTGAAGGCGATCCGAACAATCCGGCCGACGATTCGACCATCGTTGACACCGATGGCGATGGCTTGAGCGACACATTCGAGACGCAAATTGGTTCGGATCCGAATGACGCCGATTCGGACGACGATGGAGTTCCCGATGGGCAAGAAGCAAATACTGCCGAGGATTCGGACGGCGATGGCCTGATCAACGTGCTCGATTCCGATAGCGACAACGATGGTTTGGCCGATGGAACGGAAATGGGCCTCGATTGTTCGAATCCAGCGACAAACCCCGCGGAAAGCAACTGCGTTCCCGATGCCGACAAGGGCGCGACGAAGACCGACCCGCTCAATCCCGACACCGACGGTGGTGGCGTGCCCGACGGCATCGAAGACGGCAACCACAATGGCACTATCGATTCGGGCGAAGGCAATCCCAACGATCCGATCGACGATATCGCTTGCACGACCGATGCGGAATGCGGCAATGCCACGAGCGGCAGGATCTGCGACACGACGGCCAAGGTCTGCGTTCCTGGTTGTCGTGGCACGAACGGCAATGGTTGTTCTGCGGAACAAACCTGCTCGTCGAAGGACGATACCGCCGGCGTTTGCAGCGCCGCCATTGACGATGGCATTGTCTTCACGGGCGGTTGCGTGTGCACGACCAGCTCGAATAGCACGAATGATTCGCCGATCGGCTTCGGTTTGGCAATTGCCGCGGCATGCGCCGCAGTGATTCGCCGCCGCAAGAGCTGAACACGACGCCTCCGCCTAGGCTGAACATTTGGGGCTTCGGGTCGCCTTCAGCGCCCTTCGCCCCAAACCCCACCTCAATGTAACGGCGCCATGAACACTGTATTTAAGAGAATCCCTGTGGTTCGACCGCATCGCGGACGAACCATACACGGGTCAAGGGGCATTGCCCCTTGCGCGGGTCGAGGGCGAGGAGCCCTCGCTGTCGTGCGTGATTAAGCTACAGAGCCGCGGGCGCGAATTTCTGACGCTTCGGCAACCAGCATTGCTTCAGGCTCTTCGCCTTTGAATCGTCGGGTGTCGCCCCCGAGAGTCACGAGTTGATGCAAAACCCGCGCACAATCGGCGAAAAAGCGTGAATGCTGCACGTCTCCTCGGACGCGTCCGGCGACGATAGGCACGAGTTCTTGAACAATGACGCGGTCACGTTCTTCGAATGACAAGGTTTGCAAATCGACCGGGTGTTCACCCATGACGCGCCGGCAGCATCGATGCAGACCACCAATGATGAAATCGCCGCCCTTTACGAGTTCCGCAATGAGCGAGGCACACGCTCGTTCGCAAACTTGTCGATCATTACCCTTGAGTTCTTCCTGGCCAAGTTGCACGGGTTTGTTGATCAATCGTCCGCGTGCATCAATGGGTCGACTTTTCGGCAAATAACCGCGATCGTCCATCTTGGGCCACGTTCCGTCGGTGCTCAGATCGAGCACATCGGCGGCTGTGTACGCGCGTGGCGATTGTGCCGGCGTAGGCAATACACCGAGCACAGCATCGATGGCTTCTGGCGCGGCAGTGCGTAACGACGACGTTGCCCATTGATTGTCGGCGTATGTAAACGCATTCGCTACGACAAACGCGAACGAACGTCGCAACAAAAGCATGACCTTGTCCATCCCACCCAGCATTTTCGCAAGTCGCGGCAATACTCGTGACAATTGTGGAATGGGCGTTGTCATTGGATTGGCGCGCAAAGCTAACAGAGCTGTTTGTCCAACCAGACCCGCGTCGACCAACCGGAGCCATGCCCGCACCGGATACAATGCTGTATGCGCTTCGAGCCACGCGAGGGCGCTCGGGTTTGGCGAGGACGCCGGGAGCGCGGCATCGTTTGGCGCGATCCAGCTTGTTTCGCTGGCTTTGGTCATCCGTCGAATTGCGGCCACCGGGCTGGCGATCGTGGGGGCCGGCGTCGAGAAACGTTGAGGCCGCAATGATTCGAGAGCCGCAATGTCGTCGAAACCCACGTGCGACTTCCCGGTGCGAATGGGAGCCGGCGAGGTGCCAACCACTTTTGGTGGCGTCGTCGCGACGACGTTCGGCGCTTCCGCCGTAGACGACGTGCCACTCTCTTGCGCCTGAATCAATGTATCGAGGCGGGAAAAGACGCCATTGAGTTCGTCGAGGACCCACATGACGTCTTGAGGCGCTACTTTGGTCAGTTCGCGGTTGAGCTGATCGGTGAACCCGTCCAGAGCTACGGGTGCACGCATGGGAATTCGACCTGCCAAAGGGCCGAGCACCCAGATCAAAGCTTGCTCATTCAAGTCACCTATCGTCTCCAACGCGCGCGCTGGAATTGGCGTTTCTTGGTTCGTCTTCGCATCGACAGGGAAGCCATCGATTTCGACGAGGTGGTACAGCAACGCGGTCAAGCGACGCACACCTTCTACTCCGCCACGACCGTCGGGACCCGACGCACCAAGCACGCCGCGAGCGATATTGCGACACGCCCACGCGAAGAGGTCTTCCGCGACAAACTCGGACGCGACGTGATCCGCTGCGACGGCTCGCGCGAAGAACGACGTAATGCACCCCATGCTTTGCAAACACGCGACGCCAGCCGCTTGTTCGACGCTTCGTGCCCAAGCGGTCGTAACCGGTTCTTTGGGGCTGCTTTCATCGAATACCGCCGTTCCTGCCACGTAGGGATAGGAGCGGTATTTGGGGAGCAGCGCCGTCGTCCGCAGCAATGCTTGGACCTGAACTTCTCGGCCGAGTACATTCGTTTCCGTTGGTGCACCAAGCAATACCACGAGCGATGCCGGAATGGCTTCGGCCATTTGCGGCCCGAACGCCGTTGTTCCCGTGCACAACCAGCCGATGGCTCGCTCGAGGTCCCGAATCGAATCATTCGATGCCGGTCCTAGATGCACCGGAATGGCTGCGTTGTACCAAGCGCCATTGGACGAATACGGCGACGCCATTTGACCGAGTTCACCCCACATCAATTCGCGCACGGCTTGCAGCGAAAGCATCGGGCCCGGATCGATGGGCATACGATCCACGTTTTGCCCGCCGGCCATGATGTTGCCGCTCGTTAAATCGCTACGATCCGCAACGAATGGAATGGCGGCCAAACCTTCGGTAAGCCGTTGACCACTCACAAGACAAACCGCACCCGTCCACAACGCGGGCGTTTCAAACGGCACCTTGTCGCGTGGATCCGCTTTGCGAGCCAGGTGATCCCGACGCGAGCGAGATTCGGCGAGAAGTTTGTCAAGGTACCGGTCTTCGGAACGAAATTTGCCATCTTCCACCGATTTTGCCGTGCGAATACGCGTCGACAAATGCGCCATGGTATTGCCAGGGTCCACTTGCGTCAAACCGAGTTGCGTTTTCAGTTCGTCGATTGCCGGCTGAAGCCACACGAGCCAATGATTCGGGTGTGATTCGTAAAACCCAAATTCACGTTCGAGCGCCTGTTGCTCCATGTTTTCTTTGGCATTACGCAATTCACCCTTCATCAAATGCCGAGCATTGTTCAGCATGTTGATGCGGCTCGAACGTTCCCGCGGCGTCAGCCCTTCTTGTTCGATGACTGCCCGAATGGCGGCCGTATTTTCGCCAATTTGCGTGCGTAGCGTCTCCACACGCGCCGCTGCTTCGGGGGCTGCCGTCAGCATGGAAATGACTGCGTGCCGCGTACCTAGCAATCGTTCGAGCGGCGCAATGAGTCCATTGAGTTCATTCCGCGAATTTTCGCGCAAATACGGATTGTCGGACAAACTTTTTGCGATCAAGGTGAACACGGCTTGTCCGTCGCGATCCAGAGTGACATCGTGGTAGGATGCGTTGAGTCGGCAAGAAAGTACCACGCGTCGGCCTCCTGCTTGCGGTTCGATGCGACGAACCGTCAAATAGGAAGGCATTGTGGTGGTACCTTCCGGATGCCACGTGAGCAGGCGCATTTCACGTGCGTGCGTGCCTTCAATGGTCCAGCACGGGACACCAGGCGTGACGGTATGCGTCGCCGTGTTGCCATCGGCAAGCTCGATGGAACGCGGATTAAATTCGCGAAGCAAAAGCACGCCGGGCGAAGCGGAGTCCGTCGAGAAAAGCAGTCGATTGTCGAATCGTTCGGGATCTCCGGTGAAAAACGTCAACGCCTCGGGGCTCCCGGCGGATCCTACCAATACGTTTGCGGCAAGCACGCAACGACACCGCGCATTGAGGCTCCGCATCGCCTTGTCGATGGCTTGCGTCATTGGGCTTTTCGCACCACCGTCGAATCCACCGTCGGATGAATTGAGCACAATGAGTTCGATATCGATCGTTTTGCCGTTCAGAAGCGCGCCCAGACGAGCGAGGAACGCAGCATGCGAACGAGGGTTCGTCGACCCGCGGGCTTGGTGCTTCGCCAGGCATTTTTGTGCGTCGTTGATAACCGCGCCAGCGTCAGCGACGACTTGCGCCGTCCCTTTGCCTTTTTCGATGAGTGCAGCGGGATCGCCGAGACGTTCGCGAGCGGTTTTCGAAAAAAAGACGTCGTAAAAACTATCGGACTCGAATCCGTGCAGAATCACGATGTCGGAGCGTCGCCCGAGTACACCTGCGACAGCTTCGAAGGCCTTGACATTCTCGTTCGTGCGTCCGCCCATCGAACCTGATTCGTCTGCGTTGACGAGGAAGATGCGCAGAGAATCTTCGATACGTTCGAAGGTGAAGTCGAGTTTGTCGGAGGAACAATGGCCGATACGAAGGTCAGGCATGGGAAATTTCCTGGTTGAAGGGACGACGCAGCGAATAGCAACGGATGTGCCATGACTGGAACGAGCGGCATGGCTTGTAACAAGAAAACAGTGGGAGGGGAAGGGGTTATCTGTTGAGATAAAAGCTGATACAGAGGGCGAAAATGCTAGCCATGGCGGCGTTCGAGGTTCGCCATCCGGCGATAGCAGGAGGTACTTGAATTGAATTGGATGGACGAAAACCTTGACGATGTTGCAGGACGCCGTTATCGTGCCGCAATGAAGCGCGCCTCGATCATTTTCGCGATGTTGGTCGTTGCTCCGCCTGCGGCTGCGCAGGAATTGCAGATCGCCGACCCCATCGCACCCGAGCCGCGGGTCATCACCGAGCAAGGTCCAAGTCCGGTGCATTATCGGCACTCACCACGGATCGTTTTGCCCACCATGCGGATAGGTCCTGGGCTGCACGTGCGTATTCCCACGGGCAACATCACGGCCAAAGTTGCGTTTGCCCTCGATCTTTATGGCGGCGTGACCATTCGTTTTGGTCGCGGCGCTTCGACGGGGATGCTCGCTGAAGCTGGATATTCGTATGTTGGTTTTTCTGAACATCTGGCCAGCTTGGGCATTGGTGTACTTCACGGTCTTGGACGTCCACCGGCTCCACCAGACGAGTCGCGACCCTTGGGTCGTCGCCGCATTGGCTTCGTCCCCCATATGCTCGTCGGGTGGGCATATGGCGGTCCGGCATTTGGCGCCCGTACGAGTTTGATTCTTGGTTATCGGATTTATGGCGTCGAATTTGCGCATCAAGTGTTGTTCGTGGGGCCTCGGCAAATTCACGAGATACACCTGGCGTTTACGGGGATTGCGCCCTTCGGAGAAGACGAATGAAACTGCAGGCGTTGCTTCTTGGTGGAACCTTCGTGTTGGCCGGTTGCGGACCGAGCCTGCAATCTCTCGTGCAAGCCAAGCATTATCGAGAAGCCATTTGCGCAGCACATGATGGCGACACCGACGATCGCCGGATGGTTGGGCGTGCGCTCGACAAAGACGCGGATCTGCACTTGCATGTGCATGCCGTTTCAAGTGACGAACTACGACCCGTATTGGGTGACGCCACGAATGCTACTATCTCGCGCGGAAGAATCGTGCGCGTCGACGTGCAAAGCAATATCTTGCCCATCGATGGCCTCGATCTGCGCGGTACTTTCGTGACGGATGCGGGCAGAACCGCTAGTCTCGTGGCCGATTGGTCGACCCTCGCTTGGATCACCAATGAAAGACTTCCGCCCAATCGTGTCGAGCAAACGTACGCGACGGGGGAAAACATTCTAAAAGGCGTTGGGGCGCTTTTTACGGGAGGACTTTCGTTGTTCTTTACCAATTTTCATCCGGGCAACGTGGCAATCCAAGCCCCGCATTCCGAGTTCGTACGTATGGCGCCGCATGCTTCGGCATTACGCAATACGACGGAAGCGGCCCGTTGCACGGCCATTGGTGCCGCGGACGGTGCCGGTCGAAAATGCACCTGGTATCTCATACTCGACAACATTTCGCGAACGCCGGTCGCATTCCAACTCGAAACGTCCTATTCGTCACTGCGACAAACGGGAAAACAATTTCCTGATGTCGAAGACCAGTGTCTCGTGAAGCGGCCTATCCGAATTCCCTTGGGAAAACCAGAAGACATCGAAAAGGCTTCGCGTGAGCAATTTGGCGACAAGATGCAACCAGTACGGTCCCTGGTGCGTGGTGATTAAACGCGCTCGCGCACCGGGGTCTGGGTGAAACTCAGCGAAATGCTGATGAATACCCTCTATTGATAGACCGACCTACTTCGTCAAGTCGTCAGCTTTGCGCGGCGCGACTTCGTACGTCGTTTCATATTGTGCACCTACGCCGACAACGGTAACCATTTGGTCGATTGCCAGCATTGACGTATCAATGACGGGTTTGCCTGCGACCAGATGGACGAACACTTGGACCTCCGCCGACCCATCATCGACATAAAATTTCATTCCGTAAGGGCTGTCGTCCATCACCATTTGCGTTACTTTACCCGCGACGCGGATGAGTTTTCCTTCGACTTGTTCATTCACATCACCCGTTTTTGTATCCACGGGCACCATGGTCATCGTCATTGCCGCGACTTCGCTCACGTCCGCTTTCGTCGTCGCGAGCACCGTCTGTTGCACAACTTGCGACAACTTACCCGTTACGCGGACTTTTTGATCCAGTGGAAACGTGAGCAGATCAGCGATGCCAACGTAAACGCCGCCGGTCGCATCTTGAATCATGAATCCTTGATCGCCGTTTGCCGAATTAAATGTACCCGGTGCAACGGTGACAAAACCTTCGACCGTTGCCGAAGTTCCGTCTGCGAGCGCGCGAGCGTCAGAAATCGACATCACGCTTTCGCCGCCGCTCGAACTGCTCGAACTGCTCGAGCTGCTGCTTGTTGTGGTTGTATTTCCGTCGTCACCACAGCCGACGAGAAAGGCGGCGGCGACGACAATGGATGTTGCGAGAAAGCTGGATTGACGCGAGAGAGAGTGGATCATGGCGTGAGATGTACACCCATGGCCTCGTGGATTGCAACAAAAATCGGTAGGTAGATCGACGTCAAGCTGCCTCACGTTTTTTCGTGTGATAGGTTTTCGTTGTTATGGAATTGCGCGCTCGACGAATCGGCATGGGGTACTGCCGGCGCTCCTGCGATTGGTTCGCCTTTGGGTGCATGGAAGCAAGAAGGACATCAACGAAGCGCCGGGCTCGAATACAAGGTTTTTGTCAAGGCCAGCGCTCGTGGCGATCGTATACGCCAATCCATTCGATTCATCACATACCCAATGGTGATCTGAGCCTTCGGATCACACCAACCAAGCGCGCCGCCCATACCCGCATGCCCAAATCCCTCGCGGTTGGGACCAAATACGTTATCGTCTTCCTTCAAAAAACCTCGGTTCCAGCCAAGAGGCTTTTGCAAAACACCGTCCCGATCCGACCAACCATCTCGTGTAGATAAGTGGTGTAACGTTTCGTCTTGCAAATAACGCCGCCCTTCAAATGCGCCGCCCAACGCAAAAGGCAAATATGCGCGGGCGACACCGTTGGCGCTCGCCGTGGCCGAAACCCAAGCAAGTTCGGAGCGACGGATCGGGATATCATTCAATGCAAGAATGCCGCGCGGCCCCATGCTGGGATATTGAAAAGCACGCCTTGCGAGGGATTCGCGCGCGAGTACGGAGCGAGCCAACCGTCCATCTGTCGATTTTGGATTAAAAAGCGCCGCGAAAAGACCATTTTGAATGCGTGTGCGCGGACTTGGCGGATAGAGCGTCGCGAATAGAGGATCCAACGCGGCTGGTGTGCCAAGGTGGACATCGGATCCAAGCGGTTCGAATAACTCCCGGCGCAAAAAAGCGCCCATCGATTCGGAAGCGACTCGCTCGAATACCTCGCGGGCAAGCATGCCAAAAGTAATGGCATGATAAGCTTGCGCTGCTGGTGATTGCGGGGTTTGCTCTTCCAAGGCGCGGCGGACACGTTCAGGGTGATGCAGGCAATCATCGAGCGTGAGAGCAGTATCAAGTGCTGCGAGGCCTGCGTTATGGGAGAAAACCGAGCGAAGCGTTATACGCGATTTTTCATGTTTCGCGAATTCAGGCCAGTAGGTGGAAACAGGCGCGTCCCATTCCAGTAAACCGCGGTCGGCGAGCAGGTTGAGGGCCATCGCCGCAAAACCTTTCGTGACCGAAAAAACGACAATGCGGGTGTTGTGCTGAAAAGGACGTCCCGTTTCTGTATCTGCGAAACCGCCGGCGAGGTCAACCACGAGCGTGCCGCGATGATACACGGCAAGGCTCGCGCCAATTTCATCGCCGTTTTGGAGATGCTTGGCAAATTGAAACGCTACAGGATGAAACCCCTCGGCATAAGAACCAGTGGCCGGGAAAGGGGCAGGGTGGGTAAGGGAAGGCATGGGAATCGCGTTGTAGCATCGATCTGCCTCGAACGTCATCACATCTGTTTTGCAAGCGCACAGAAACCGAGGTCGGCGGTTGTCGCCCAATTCCGGTGTTGCGGGCAAGGTGCCACTTTTGGTGGGCACTTTTGGTGGGGCAGCTACATGCACACGAGCCATGGTCGGCGACGCAATCTCAAAGAAGAACCGCGTACCAGCCAAACCAAAATGGAACTCGAATTCATTCGTATCAAACCCAATCGGCTTCTGACGTATCGGGATCGAAGCTTCGTCGAGCGACAAACCCATATCTGTGCTGCGCTGTTCGCCATTCTCCAGGGGGCCAGCTTGGGCCACCCGGAGCCGCGAAGAGCCTTTCAGGACAGGGCGCTTTGCGAAAGCGTTCACGATGCGACGTTTTTCTTGGCGACCGCACTCGGCATCATCATCTTCACGCGCGATCTTCCTGCCCACGAAAAACACGGCGGTCCGCATACGGAAGATCGAAACACTAGGTTGCTCGGCCACGACGCAACGTTGAAGCTGCGTGCTCTAACCGCCTCCTCTTTTCGAAAACTGTGGTAGGCTGTTCTTATGGATCTGCTGCGAAAGAATGACATCGAGCGTGCAAGGGCCGCGCCCGCCAGCGAACGCATGCGGGCAGCGATCGACACTGTCAATGCGGGTGTTCGCATCCGCCTTGCTACACTTCGCGCAAAACACCCGCAAGCAACCGAGCACGAAATTGAAACTGCGCTACGAAACTGGTTGAAGGATGAACGCACCAACTCTTGACGCGACACTTGCGGACATTACGCAAAGGCTGAAGGACGAGCAGAGGCCTTTCGCACTCGTCGGAGGCCTGGCCATATCTTTTCGAGCGGAGGTAAGGTTTACGCGTGACATCGACTTGGCTGTGGTCGTGAACGATGACGCGGATTTCGAGTCGCTTGTATTCGTCCTTCGTTCCGCGGGGTATGTCGTTGTCGCCACAGTCGAGCATACGCAAAAGAAGAGATTGGCAACCGCACGACTTCAGTCACCCTTCGGTTTTGTCGTTGATCTCATTGCTGCATCTTGTGGCATTGAGCAAGAGGTCGTCGAGCGGGCAACACTTGTAGATCTGCCGGGCATTGGGTGGCTCCCCGTTGCCAGATCCGAGGAACTGCTCGCAATGAAGATCCTGTCGATGTCGAGTCGCCGTCTTCAGGATCAGATAGACGCGAGAAATCTGATTCTTTTTACGCAAAACCTTGATGTTCAGGTGGTCAAAGACAATCTGGACCGAATCATCGCACGCGGATTCCATCGCGCCGAGGACTTGCATGCGAAACTCTTGAATGTTCTGGCCGATGCGAAGCTGGAGGAATGAACTTGCAGCTTGGCCGACTGCAATAAATCAAGCGTTTGGTTCAAGTCGATAATGCCCGCGTCGCTACCTTTTGTTCGTACCACTCAATTCACAATTGGCGAAACGTCTGTGGGGTCCGGCGACATCGTCGCCATCCAAGCACGTAATGCGGCGCCATCAACAGGCAAATCGTCATGCCAGATGCGCGTCGTGGCATCATCGCCGGCAGAAATGAATTTGTGTCCGTCAGGGGAAAACAAGATCCACCGCACGCCTTCTTTGTGACCATTGAGCAGGCGGCTTTGCGCCGTCGCCAAGTCCCACAGACGAATGTCACCATTACTTCCCGTCGATACCAGCCGCGAACCTTCCGGGGACAAATCGATTCGACCCACCATGGTTCGATGTCCACGCAGCAGGGGCAATGGATCCCCTGTTTCTACGTTCCAACGTCGAATCGTGGCCTCCCTACCCAGCGAAAACAACGTGGTTCCATCTTGCGAAGCGAGGAGTTGGATGACGCCCATGCCGCTGGCATCGATTGTGCGTAGCAGACCCTTTTCCAAATCCCAGATACGCAGCTTGTGATCCATTCCACCCGATACCAATCGCCGGTCATTCGGTAAAAACGTCAATGCATAGACGTCTCCCACGTGACCTTCGAATACACGCACAGAACCTCCCGCTGTCGAAAATAGCCGCACAAGACCATCATTTTCACCTATCGCTACGTGGGCACCGTCGTTTGAAAAGGCAACACTATTGACGACATGCTTCGTCGTGTAAAGGATGCGACCCTGACGGGACATGAGGTTCCACAATCGCACGGTGTTGTCCACGCCCACTGTCAGCAATTGATCGTTTTGCATTGAAAAGTGAATCCGTTCCACCGGGCCTTCATGCCCTTCGAATGACGCATCAGCGTTGTTGCTGCCAAGCTTGTGGACGTGCAGAATTCCTTTTTTCGTCGCATAAGCGACCAGCGTAGCGTTCGGCGCCAAGACGTGACGGTCACCTTCGAGCTTTACCGAAGTTTCCGGGGTACCTGATTTGTCAACAGAATCGACGTGAACCGTCCCATTTTGCTCGACGGAAACAATGGTTTGCCCATCGGAGGAAAACCGCGCCTCCTTCATGCGTGACAAACCTTTGGTGATGGTGCGATTGCGACTCGCTGCCAGTGGGAAAATGCGCGCTGTGGAATCCCAACTGGCCACTGCGACGGATTGGTGATTTGGTGCAAAATCGGCCCACGAAGTCGTATCACGGAACCCGTAATGGTCATGTGTCGTATTGGTGGCCAAGTTCAAAATGATCGCCGTGCGATCAAACGAAGTCGTGATGACGTGACGCCCGTCGCGCGAAAACAGACCAGCAAACATCGGGCCTTGATGCTGTTCGAACGTTCTCACGACACCTGTGTGAAGATTCCGGATGTGTAGCGTCGTGTCTTTGCCGAAGAGGAAATGTTGCCCGTCCGGTGAAAAGTATACAAACCCGAAATGGGGAGTGCTCGCCGTGCGTGTGCATTCCATTTGACGGCCGGTGGTAGCGTCCCATAACGCCGAGAATCCATGAGCACCTGCGCAACCGATAAAACGTCCATCTTCGGAGGTATGAATCATCAAACACCTTCCATCCGGGCTGGCATAATCGCGACGTGCTCGCGTATCCAGGTTCAGCACCCGTGGACGGCCTTCAGCCGCATAGGTGACGATGCGCTTGTCGGGCGACACGGCAAACGCTCCCGGGCACATCGTTTCTCCCGGTAGAGACTCGATCGCTCCCGTCGTGGCATCATGTATTTCAAGCCGTTTGTCCGAGCAATTGATCAGCGCGATGCGATTTTCATTCTCTAGAAAATTGGACCACGACGTTTCGGGGCCATGAGCGCGAAATGTCCGAACAGTTTCACCCGTATCGAGATCCCATAAACGCGTCGTCCCGTCTTTGCTCGCGCTCATCAACCGTCCCGTCTCCTTGGAAAAAATGACCTTCCATACCTCGTCCGTATGGCCTGCAAGCATTCGGACGAGTTTGCCTTCCGCCGTCCACAAGCCCACGTTTCGATCGTCACTGGCCGTGGCGATGAAGCTGCCGTCTGGCGAATATGTAATCATGTTCAACGCCGCGGTATGACCGCGCAGGACTCGGGCAATGCCATGCTCTTGCGCATCGGCGGCAATCAAACGCGCTTCGCCCCAACGATGAAACGAAGGTGAAAGAGAAGACAACCAAGCAATCGCCGCATTGGGATCTCGACGGGCAGCCGTTCGCGCTTCCAATAGCAGCAGCTCGTCCGATTGCTGCAATGCCGTTCGACTAGACGTCTCCGCTTCGGATTGTTTCGCCTCGGCCCGGGCCCGTTCTTCATTGGCCCGATCCCGCTCCGTTTCCGCCATGTGACGCGCATCGAGTACCCGCGCCAAACTCGTAAATCCAATCACACCCACAAGAAACACACCAAACGTCGTCGTCGCCACGACCGCGCGGTGCTTTCGGACGAACCGGGAGAATCGTTCACGTCGCGAATACTGATACGCCCCGACAATTTGCCCCGTTTGAAACCGCCGCAAATCAATCGCAAACTCATTGGCTGTGGGATATCGATTCAAAGCATCGCGCTCCATCGCTTTGCTGACAATCGCCAGAAGATCCCTCGGTACGCGCCTTTCGCGAGTCGACAAACTCGGAGGCGGTTCCGTCAGCACCCGCGTCAATACTTCAATGCCACTTTTCCCATCGTATGGCGCTACGCCGGCGAGCACGTGATACAGAATCGCACCGAGTGCATACACGTCGGCTCGTTCGTCCACCGCATTGCCCCCTGCTTGTTCCGGCGGCATGTATCCCGGCGTCCCCAATATCGCACCAGCCATCGTCAACGATGTCGATGCATCCCCACCATTGCTGGAATGCCCCAGCGATTCCAACGCTTCGTTCGCAGCTTCTTGCTCACGCAAATCTTTGGCAATTCCCCAATCGATAACCACCGTTTCGCCAAACGGACCAATGAGTACATTCGCTGGCTTCAGGTCCCGATGCACGATGTGTTCGCTATGCGCGTACGCAATCGCTTCGGCTACCGCAATCACATGCGGCAACAATGCGAGTCGTTTGTCGAATGATCCCGCTTCGTCGACAACCTCGCCAAGCGACCGCCCCGTGACCAGCTTCATCGCATAAAAGATTTCCCCGTCCGGAAATCGCCCCACGTCGTATACCGGCACGATTGCTGGATGTTGCAGTCGCGCCGTCACCAATGCTTCACGAAGAAACCGCGCCTCGAATTCAGGATTCGGATCGAGGAGCTGCTTTAATGCCACTTGTCGCTCGAGACGCTTGTCACTCGCTCGCAAAATGCGTCCGATTCCGCCTTGGGCGATTTCCTCCCCAACGGTATAACGTTCACGAGCGACCATTTCGACGTTCGCTGCTCGCTCGAACGACTCCGAGTTGTCGAGCGGTATCGTCGTGTCTACCGGAACTGTCTCACTCGTATTTGACATCGATGTACTCGTGGTAAAGGGTGGCCAACCCGTCAGTCTATAGACTGAGGCGCCGCAAGTTTGTGCTTCTCAACAACGATTTTGTGTTGCTCGCGCTTTTTTTTACCCACCACCCACGACGATCGGCAACCCCCCTGATTCCAGCGATCGCTGTCCCGCTGCCAAAACACGCCAATCACGATGGCTTCAATATTCGTGTTTTCGAGCGCCATGCGGATGTCGTCGACCATGGTGA
The DNA here is from genome assembly GCA_031415295.1 of Polyangiaceae bacterium. Taxonomy (GTDB): domain Bacteria; phylum Myxococcota_A; class Polyangia; order Polyangiales; family Polyangiaceae; genus Polyangium. The sequence continues at coordinate 21,409 of JANORL010000162.1, forward strand.
TGGTTGGAGCAACGATTTGGGCTCGTTCACGGGCAACAGCGGAAGGATCTACGACGAGGCGTACATCCAGCGCAGGAATCGTGCATAACGCGCGCAACAACGTGCGTCCCCACGTGCCAGCGCCTACGAGCGCTGTCGGTCGTCCTTTCGAATTCATGGCCCACCACGATAAAATGCCCGAATTTTTTCAACCACGTAATCTTGTTCGTCTCGACCGATGAATGGATGTATGGGCAATGAAAGCACTTCGCGACTCGCTTGTTCGGCAATCGGAAAATCACCCGCTTGGTATCCAAGTCCTGCAAAACAAGGCTGGAGGTGCAGCGGGACAGGATAATACACAGCCGATCCAATGTTTTCGGCGGTTAAATACGCGGCCAAAGCATCTCGACGTGCGCACCGAATCGTGAATTGATTGTACACGTGAAACCCATTGGAATCATCGAGCGGCGGTTTTACCTCGCCAAGCAAATCAGTAGCTGCGAAAAGTTCACGATAATACGCAGCGGCTGTCCGTCGCGCCGCGGTCCATGTTGCCAAGTGCCCAAGTTTTACACGAAGAACGGCAGCTTGTAGTGCATCGAGGCGGCTGTTCGCCCCAATTTCATCGCTCACGTAATGCTTGGCGCCCCCATGCGCTCGCAGTCGAGCCACCCGCGCTCCGTGTTCCGGATTTCGCGTGACCACCAAACCTCCGTCGCCCCAACCTCCAAGGTTTTTGCTCGGGAAAAACGAAAAGCACCCGAAGTCTCCCAAGGTGCCAGCCACTTTTCCAAAACGTTGCGCATCGAATGCTTGCGCGGCGTCTTCGATGATCGCTAGGCCTTTTTCTTGACCGACTTCGATAAGTGGTTCCATACAGGCGACTTGACCGTACAAATGCACGGGCAGGATGGCGCGCGAGCGACTGGACACGCGATCGAGGGCTTTTTGCGGGCTTATGTTAAAACTGTCGGGCTCGATATCGGCGAAGACGGGCGTAGCGCCGACGCGGGCAATGGCTTCGGCGGTGGCGATGAACGAAAACGGGGTTGTAACGACTTCGTCACCGGGACGCACGTTGGCGGCAAAAAGTGCAAGCAGCAAAGCATCACTTCCGCAAGCGACGCCCACGGCGCGAGCGACACCGAAACGTGTCGCGACTTCGGATTCGAAAGCGGCGACTTCGGGGCCTAGGATGAAGGTTTGCGCTTCAATGACGTGCCCGACGGCTTCCATCACTTCCGTACGGATGGCGGCGTGTTGTTTATGCAAATTGACGAGTGGTACACGCATGGGAAAATCTGGGCTTATTGGTTCATTTCATCGACGCGTTTTTTTTACGCCTAATGACCGGGCCATCGATGCGCGCACTCTTGTCCGGCTTGGGATGAATGTCAAGCGACGAAGTTGATCGTGGCCTGCACAAACCGTGCAAATTGTCGCGCAACCTGTTGCACGAACTGTGTAGCGTTGCGCAATTCGAGCAACGACACGCGAGGAATCGATCGTGTACTTTTCGGTGGTTTTCCGGTGAAACCTCATTGGTCGTGAATTTGCTACCGACGTTCGCGCATGTCGCAGGAATTCACTGAGTCGACGACCCGAGAACAGGTAGACCAAACTCGCCTTCGAGTCATGTTCGACGAACATTTCGATGCAGTTTTTCGTGCTTTGCGCCGCGCTGGCTTGCCAACGGCCGAGCTGCAGGATTGCACGCAAGAAGTCTTCATTATTGTCTCGAAAAAGCTTTCCGCCATTTTGCCAGGGCGGGAGCGGGCGTTCCTTCTGAGCATTGCCGAGAAAGTGGCAAAACATGCTCGACGACAACAACGACGTTGTCGATGGGTGCTGCACGAGGATCCTTATGTCGAGACAATGTGTATCGATCCAGCTTTGCGGCCCGACGATATCGTCGAGGCATATCGACAACGAATCCTCTTGGAGGACATCATCGTCCAGATTCCACAGAAATTGCGCGTTGTTTTCGTTTCGTTTGAAATCGACGAACTCACCATCCAGCAGATTGCCTCATTGACGTGTTTGCCTATGGGTAGCGTAGCTTCGCGCCTGCGTCGTGCGCGTGAAGAGTTTGCGCGAATTGCGTCACGCACCCTCGCATTGGCCGAGGGACGTCACCAACGTCCATCTTCATTTCCTAATGCAAGATAAGGCCACTGAGTATGACGATGTTGTCACGATTGAAACGTAAATCTTTGACGGTTCTTGCGAGCCTAGCTGCGCTCTTGGTCGCCGTAGGTGCGGCGTTTGCGCTCGTCGATCGAAGCGTGGCGCCAGCCGAAGTGGCGCCATCAAGGCAAGTCGTTCGTACACTGCAATCGCCACCAGCAAACTCTTCGACGGACGAGCATTATCTCGGAGTTATCTTGGCGCGACAAGCGGTCGACATTACCGCTCGATGGGACGGACGCGTGCAGCAGATCCCCGTGCGTCTTGGCGATACGGTAGGTTCCGGCGATCGATTGGCAACGCTCGACGTGGCATCATTGCGTCCCGAGCTGGCGGCAGCGCAAGCATTGGTGCGTGAAGCGAAAATGGAGCAACGGCGTGTCATCATCGAGCTTTCGGCAGCAAAACAGTTGTTCGAACGCCGGCTGCGGCTCACGGCCCACGGACTAGCAACAGGCGAGGAATTAGAAAAGGCGCGATATCAACACGAATTGACCATTACGGGGCTAGAAATCGTACGAGCGCAGGTGCAACAGCGCGAAGCACGGCTCGAACAGATCCGACAAACCATGGCGGATGCCGAAATTCGTGCACCCTTTCGAGGTATGATCGCAGGTCGTTATGTCGATCCGGGAGCAACCATTTCGCGGTCGACTCCCATTGTTCGATTGATTAGCGCGGACGACCTTTTTGTGCGTTTTGCGGTTCCCGAAGAAATCGCACATCGGCTCACTGCCACATCCCGCATTGAAGTGATGTCGACTCGCGGCAAACTTGTCGGTTCGGTGGAGAAAGTCGCCCCGGAAATAGATGCTGCATCGCGGTTGGTACATGTCGAGGCAGGCATTGAAAAAATGGATAATGCTCGAGGTCGACATCTGTCGGGTGAAACGGTGCGCTTGAAGGTCGCACCCTGAACGATTGATGAATTTTTGGAGGCATTGTGAGCGACGGGATGCAAAGCATTTTTCGAGAAGAAGCGCTACGACACCGAGCTGGTGGCGCAATGCAAGCCGATGTCCTGCGGCTATCGCCGTCCTGGACGCGGTGGGCCTATTGGTGCATTGTTGCGGCATTCGCTGCAAGCATTCTCTTCACGACCATGGGTACTGTGCACGAATACGCTTCGGGACCCGCTGTCGTATGGAAGCAAGGCAAAGTGGACGTCACGGCTACGGCCGACGGCACCGTTGCCGTCATCGATGTCGAATCCGGTCAATGGGTCGAGGCCGGAACTCCCCTCGTCCGTTTCCATTCCGCCCTCGAACAAGCCGAATTAACTCGCTCCGAACGCGAATTCGAGCTTCAGCTTGCCAAGGCATTGCGAGATCCAGCAGACTCGAATGCCCGCCAAGCGTTGACTTCACTGCAAACCCAGCGTGACCTTGCTCATTCACGACTCGACCAACTCGCCGTGCTCGCGCCACACGCCGGTATTGTTGGCGATGTCCGTATTCGACAGGGGCAACGTTTGCTGGCTGGCGATGTGGTGCTCACATTGAGCGACCCAGACGCAGAGTTTTTAATTCTGGCGATCGTCCCAGCGCAATTTCGCCCCAGACTATCGCCTGGAATGCAAATCCGCTTTGAAGTCGCCGGGTACCGTTATGCATACCAAGAGATGATTGTCGAGCGCGTGGGGGCTCAGGTCATCGGTCCACGCGAAGTGCAACGTTACCTCGGCCAAGAAATTGCCGACACGATTCGTATCGAAGGTCCGGTCGTCTTGGTCGAGGCCAAACCCAAAACCACGTCGTTCCGGTTTGACGATGTGGTATACGACTACCATCACGGTATGAATGGCATCGCGGAAGTGCAGGTGCGTTCCGAATCCATTCTCGTCACGCTGTTCCCGAGCTTGCGCTCGATCACGACGGGAGCGCGCCAATGAGTCACGAAGCACCGTGGTTCCATCGATTTCCTGTGCTCGGGCGCCTCGGAGATCATGGGGGGCGCATTCCGGTCGTTTTGCAAATGTCTGCAACGGAATGCGGTATTGCGTGTCTTGCAATGGTATTGGGTTATCACGGCCGCGTCAGCAGCAGAGAAGACGTACGCGACATCTTGAATGCCGGACGCAATGGTACCGCTGCCAAAGAAATTCTCGAGGCTGCTCGATATTACGGTCTGCGCAGTCGTGGCGTCAAAGTCGATATCGATACGCTGGCTTATATCGATGCGGCGTCGATTCTCCATTGGGGCTTTGATCATTACGTGGTATTTGAAGGGGTTTGCAGCGATGGGGTGGACATCATCGATCCTGCCATCGGCAGACGCCGTGTGAGCATGGAGGAAGCAGGAAAGTCGCTGACTGGCGTTGCATTGCTCTTCGAGCCTTCTGAAACGTTCACGCGTACCAAAGCTGCATCTCGCTCGGGTGCCGGCTTTGTTTCCTCGTTGTTATGGGAATGTGGCGAGTGGGGGCGGTCGCTCGTCATGTCGGTGTTTCTTCTCGTAATGACCGTAGCGTTGCCTTTGTTGACGGGACTCGTTGTCGATCGCGTCGTTCCAAGAGCGGATAGTCACTTATTGCACGTGATGGCCGTAGGCCTGGGCGTCGTGGTGGTTTTTCACTTCGTCGCTTCGATCATTCGGGCGCATCTTCTGCTTCATGTGCGTACCGAATTCGATGCTCGAATGACCGTCGGGCTGCTCGAGCACCTGATAGCGCTACCTTATGCATTCTTTCAGCGCCGTGCAGCGGGTGACCTTTTGATGCGTGTCAATAGCAACGCAATCATTCGAGAAATCATGACGTCCGGCATGTTGTCGGCGATACTCGATGGCGCGCTCGTGTTGCTCTATCTGGTCCTTCTGTTTCTCATCAGCGGCAAAATTGGTGCACTCGTCCTTGCCGCTGGTTGCCTGCAAATCCTCGTGGTGATTGCCACGGGTCGTCGCCGGAGTGATATCAATGGTACGATGCTCGCACGAGAAGCTCGTGCGCAAAGTTATCTCGTCGAAATGCTGTCGGGCATTGAAACCATCAAGTGTATGGGGAGCGAAGAGCGGGCGCTCGAACGTTGGGTGGGAATGCACGTCGACGTTCTTAATGCGTCCCTCCTTCGGGGCCGTTTGTCCGCTACGGTGGATGCGTTGATTGCAGCATTGCGTATTGGTGCGCCCCTTGTGATTCTTCTCGTGGGAGCGTCGGAAGTTCTCGACGGCGCATTGACACTGGGGCAAATGTTGGCCCTTAATGCTTTCGCCCTGGGGGTCTTCAACCCACTATCGAATCTCGTTTCGACCGCTGTGCAGGTGCAAGTGTTGCAAGGGTACATTGAACGGGTCAAAGATGTTCGCGATGCCGCGCCGGAACAGCTTCGCGATAAAGTCCGGCGAGCTCCACCTCTTACCGGAAGAATCGATGTCGACAAGTTGCATTTTCGTTACAATCCTTTGGATCCCATCGTGGTGCACGATGTATCGGTGCGTATCGAACCTGGCCAATTCGTGGCCATCGTTGGACGCTCCGGTTCCGGCAAATCGACACTGGCCAATTTGCTTCTCGGTCTGCATACACCGACGGAGGGGAGAATTTCGTATGACGGAATTTCTCTTGCAGACATGGATTTGCGGAGTGTACGGCGTCAATTGGGCATCGTTACCCAACGCGCATATTTATTCAACAATACCATTCGTGCCAATATCGCGCTGACGGACCCAGAACTCTCGCTCGAGTCGGTCATGGATGCAGCAAAACGAGCTGGAATCCACGATGATATCATGAAAATGCCCATGGGCTACGACATGCTCCTTGCTGACGGAGGAGGGTCGTTGTCTGGGGGCCAGCGACAACGAATTGCACTTGCGCGGGCTCTCGTGCGAAATCCATCCATCTTGCTGCTCGACGAAGCCACGAGCGCGCTCGATACCATAACCGAGCAGTTGGTACAGAATGCAATCGCGCAACTTGCTTGCACGAGAATCGTGATTGCACACCGTTTGAGTACGGTTGCGAATGCGGACATCATCCTCGTGATGGATGGCGGTCGTCTCGTCGAACAAGGTACACACGCCGATTTGGTGGCTCGTGGCGGCATTTACTCGCAGCTCGCGTCCTCCCAGCTCGTGTAATGATTCCCGACCATGCGGGTTCGTCCAGATAGCTGGTCGTGTTTTTCACGGTACAGTTGTGCAGTTGTGCGCGATTGTCGCAACGTACCAAAATCATGAACGCGAACGATTTGTTGATAAACCGAAACGTGGACGGGCATATCCACTGTGTCAATGAGCTTCACGATTCCGACATGCGGTTGGCAGTTGAGGCGCATTCACAACAAAAAGGACATCAACCATGCTCTCATGGCTCAAAAACAAGCCCCATCAAGCAAACAAGTCGTCGGAAATCGAGCGTGCCGAACGTGCCCGCATGATGGAAGCGCTTTCCGATGATCTGCTCGGTCAGATCCGAGGTGGCGGGAGCATCAAAGAAGCGTGCCATCCGGTACCCAAAAATTGAGTAAACATCGCAGCTAAAGGCGTCCACCGTTCCTGGGTGCGCTCTTTAAGGGCATCTAGGTGGCTGGTGTCAAATGTCGCGAGCGGCTGAAAGCTAGGGCAACGGAGCGAGGAATACTTCAGTATTTCGAGCGATGTCGACCGACGATTTCGGGCGCGCAGCAGTTTGGCACCAGTCACTTAGGAGCTGGATCGTTTCATTAGAATGACGGAGAACACATGATTGCGCTGAACGAATTCATGCAATTTCACGACGAAGCGCTGGCGGTTGGGCAACGACATCTCGCAGACGCAATGCGGGCGCTTCTTTATAAGGCAGCTCCGGATATCTTCGAGTATTTCGCGGACGCGGATGATGACGTATTTCTCGAGCCGCTGTTGTTTGCTTACTTTGCCCGCCAAAACTCGCACATCACGCTGCAACAAATTTTGCTTGGGTATGTTGCTGCAGACGACCAACCAGAATTGACCGAGGTATATGCCGACGCCAACGGAATCGTCTATTTGCCCCAAATCGGGTATTTTGCGACTGAAGTTCGGAGTCGCACGTTAGCGCTGAAAAACCTCGGTACGTCGGGATGGGCGATTTTCGATGGTGACGCGCGTGTTGGCCACGTATTTCTGGATATTTGGACCATACCCGGCACGAACATTGAAATCCTTTGCCATTGCAATCCGCTTCTGGAGAGCGTGCTCTTGGAATCCACTGCGAATGCCGCCGACTTTCGACCGCTTGCGCCTGATCAAATAGGAAAGCAAATCCCCCACATCGAGCGGGCCCTTGCCGTCATTCGTGCCCAATGGCCCGAATATTACGACGCTTTGTGCAGAACCGTGCGGCAAATTGTCATGTTTGAAAGCAAGAGTCTTAATTCTTGCGCCGCCGTGGCCACGCATGGCGTAGCGCTCTTTAATATCGGTGAAGCCGTTGATGAGGTCTATTTCATCGACGAACTGTTGCATCAGGGCGGGCATGTCGTCTTTAATGCAATCACCGTGCAGCGCCGCGATTTTCTCACGGGCGATCCAGACTCACCAATGGTCGAAGCTGATGGCTTTGCTCATCGTCGATCGGTCTATACCGTATTGCATGGCGCATACACCGAGTTTGCCATGATGGAGGGCATGCGGCGCTGTGAAGAAAACTGCCTCTTGTCAGGCCGAAAGGCACATGAGCTGGTTGGACGGTTGTCATGTATTTCCCAGAAAGCAGCCATTGATCTAGAACACTTGCGCCGGGTGGATGCGTTCACCGAGAAGGGAGATTGGCTGTATGGCGCTCTCGCCAGCGGTTTCGAGCGCACGCGCATGGCGCGGCCAGATCTGCTTTCGCGTTACGACATGTCGAATCAACCCTACAATTTCAGCTATGAGCAATTCGCTCGCTTGAATCCTCTGCCCTCTGAGGGAACATCGCGTGGACGATGAAAGGACAGCAATGAAAATTCTGATTGCATACTGCCACGCATGAGGATACTTGCCCCAGGCTGCGAGTCTCGCGGCCGCCATTGCCGCATCGATAGGAACTGAAGCCGACGTCATTCGAGGCAAGCTCGACCAGTTTGATGTATTCGTGGACGGGTGGCTCGTGTTTTCGCGGGAACAGGATGGTGGCTTTCCGGATCACGACGAGGTCGTAACGGCTGCCCGCGAAATCGCTGCTTCGTGAACGATCGTTGTCCCAGACTTCGCATCACCGTTGGTCTCCAAGATAGACTTAGGTCCCAGCGATTGCTTCAGCGCTTGTATCGAAGGTCAACGTGACTCCGAGCGAAGGGACCGGCGTTTGTCTCGAAGCTCGACGTGACTTCGAGCGAAGGGACCGGCGTTTGTCTCGAAGCTCTTTGTCCCCAAAGCACAAGCCCGTAGCCAACGGTCCGCGGATGCGTTATGAACGCAATCTGGTTCGCGCGAGGCTGAGTTCATGGACTACGTTGTTCCGTCAAAAGTTGTGGCCGCCATGGTCGATGCAGGGGCGGCAAAAGCAAACGCAGCGCTGGGAGACTTGCTCATTCGAGGGTTTCTTGCGGGAGCATTGCTTGGTTTTGCGACCAGCTTGG
>JANORL010000163.1:0-2058 GCA_031415295.1 Polyangiaceae bacterium
ACCGTACACGACATACATTTGTCGCTGCATGCGGAATCGCAACAAACGCGGTCCACACAAAAACCGCTTTTGCATTGATCACTTTTGGCACATGCGGAGCCCGCGGGAAGATCCGTTCCCGTTGCGGCGGGCGCCGCTGCATTCGTGGTTGTGGCCGTCGTCGTATTTGTCGTCTTTGTGGATGAGAGTCCCGTTTTCGTGGGAGCGCCCATTGCGGTTTCCGCGGTGGATGCAGTTGTGCCGGTCGTTCCCCCCGTATTCGCATCGGCCATGCGTGACGTGCCGTTGCCATGCTGCGTGTCCTCGTGTTTTACGCCCGTCGAGGCAGTTTGTGACGTGTCCTCAGTCGGGCGATTCAAAAGAAACACTGCGGCGGCAGCAATGCCTCCGGCAACGAGCAAGATCGGGAGCGAAATGGCGAGAATCAGGCCTCCATTCGAGGTCTTTGCGGGCTGAACCGTCGACGTTGGACCGAATGTCGGCTGCGTCGTGTAGGCACCGACGGTCGATTGAATCGTGCTCGGAATGGCCAAAGCCATTTGGGGATTTGTTTGTTGCGCGTACGTTTGTTGAGGATAACTTTGCTGGGGATAACTTTGTTGGAGATAACTTTGTTGGAGATAACTTTGCTGAGGTGTCGCCCCTTGGTTCATGACATGCGTGCCACCCAATGGAGTTGGATTCCCTGCTGTCGGCGGGTGCATTGGGTTGGGCATGGAAGATGGAGCGGCGGCGATGGGAGTGTTTGGCGCGGCCATTTCTCGCGCATAAGGTTCGAGCGCTCCGGCAAGCTCGGCGACAGACGTAAAACGCGCGGCCGGAGTTTTCATGAGGCACCGAGCGACAATAGCACCGAAACCCTGCGGCAAGTTCGGTACGAAGTTCTCCAAAGGCTCGGGTTCGTCAGAAATGACCGACATGCAGATTTCGGTGACCGTCGTGCCAGAAAATGGCAATCGGCCTCCGAGCATTCGATACAGGATCACGCCGAGTGCCCAGATGTCCGTCCGAAAATCTACATTGCGTGTAGATCGCATTTGCTCGGGCGACATGAACAGGGGCGTGCCGAGCAGCGCCGAAGTGCTCGTCATTTCACCTGCCGCGGGGGCGCCGTCGGATACCTTCGCAATACCGAAATCGAGCAATTTGACGATCGTGGCGCCGCCAGCTCCGCGCGAAAGATAAATATTTGCTGGCTTGAGATCTCGATGCACGATACCTGACTGGTGCGCTTCAGAGAGCGCATGACACGCTTCGAGCATATAGCGTGCCGCTTCGGCGGCCGAAATACGTCCGCATTCATCGAGCAAACTCTTTAAATCGCGGCCCTCGAGGCATTCCATGACGATGTAGGGAGCGCCATTTTCGAGGCGACCGACATCGTGTACACGGGCAACGTGCTGACTCTTGAGACGCGCAGCGGCCCGCGCCTCGCGCAAAAAGCGCTCGACGCCTTCCGCATCTCCGAGCGCCGAAGGCAACATGAATTTTAATGCGCGCAGTTCATGCAGATCCGTATGTCGAGCAGCGACGACGACGCCCATCGCCCCTGCACCGAGCACGCGCTCGACGCAATATTTGCCTGCAATGATATCGCCCACGTTTACAGGGGATTTTGCCATTGGTTTTGCATCGTGCGACATACGCGAAGAGCCTCGTTCGGGCTAGCTTATCAGAAGATCGGCGGAAAGAAGAAGAATTTGCAACGTCACGCGGAGGCACCAATTCCGCGCAGAAAGACATGCCGAGCGCTTAGTACTACTGCGGGACTTTCAATCTCATGCGCATATGGCCCCGTCGCACCTCACCCCTGGCCCCCCTCTCCAACTTCGCGCCTATAGCGCTACGTGGAGAGTCCCCACGAGGCTTCGCCTCACCCACCAGAGATGAAAGCGGATCACAACGATCTCGGGGGGGATGGGGGGCGTAGCCCCCCATCGTAAACTGGCTAGAGTGCAAGAGTCGGGTCGCGAAGCGAGCCCGACGAATGCACTGACTAGGGCCGTTCGAGCGTAAGCGAGAACGTGCCCGGCTTTCATAACAGTTCCCCACCAAAAT
>JANORL010000164.1:0-3929 GCA_031415295.1 Polyangiaceae bacterium
GCGCCGACGGCATACCCACAAGCGGCCGAGACGGCGTGCACGTAAGCTTTGCCGATTTCTTCCTTTTGTTGCTCAGGTGTCATTCATTCACCCTGTCACCGGCCATAAATAAACAATGCCCACGGGCTCGATTCGCGTCGCCGAGACGACGTAACCTTGCTTGATTCGTTCGGGCTCGCGTTGGATTTCGCGAGGAATGGTCTCGAGCCTGCGGCGCCAGAATTTGGTATTGTCGTGCAGTTGCCGCCGCTCGTCTTCATCGAAGTCTTTGTACGCCAAAGAAAGCTGGGGCGTATCCACCTTGTCAATTTCTCGTTGAATGCGGCCTTTTTGCGCTTCCAGAATGCCTACTATGTCCTGCGCTTCACGCTCGCCGCGTTCGGTCAATTTGGCTTTTGCTTTGTCGCCCAAAAGTTCACAACGCGATTTCAAATGCGGAAGCAATTGCGCGACGTCGTCCGCGGCCGAACGAAGAAACTGCTCCTGGACTTCCTTGGCCACGTCCGTACGACTCGATGTCGTAAGGGACGTCAGGAGCAAATCCCAGGACTTTTCTTGGGCGTCTTCGGCGTAAGGCTTGAGTGATCCGCCGCGGGTGAGTGGATCGACCCAACGTGCCGCAATGGCGACGATTTCGTCGTGCAATCGGGCTGCTCGCGCACCATAGAGGGAAATGCGCCCGAGGAGCAAGACGCGGGGCACAGCATCGTTCGTGTGCACGACACTCGCGCGGGCGAGGGCATCGCGGACGAACCCTTGCGCTAGAAATGGCGCGAGCAAACGCTGTACGAGGCGATGCTCAAGGTGCAGATGAACGACGTCGTCGTCGCTATGGCTATGGTCTTTGAATACGACGGGGCGAATGGGTGCAGTTCGTCGCCATTCCCAGACGGGAATGCCTCGTCGTCGTGGACTGCGCAAGGTGTCGAGTGTATCAGCCCAAGTCGGGTCGGCGCCGGGGCGTTTGTCGAGGGCCGGAACGGCATAAGCTTCCGGCAATTCGGGAACGGGCGACAAAGGCTCGGCTTTCAGCATGGCGAGCGATTCGCAAAGGACGTCACGGAGCTGCGACTCGTCGAGGTCGAGGGACTTTTTCGACTGCTCGAGGATATTTCGCAATTCGTCAATCTGCTTCGTGAGGTCAGTTTTTCGTTGCCGAACCCCTTCGAGTTCTTCCGGCGCGGCATTGGATTTCGGCTTCTCCGTATCGAGACGTAATGCATCGGCCAGGTCTTTACGTCCGCGCGGACCAATTCCCCGCGCCAATCGACGGGCCATCCGTTCTTCGAGAACGGGCGGCATACTTCCCAATTGCTCGTGAATCACCCGCGTGCGCTCGGCCAGCACTTCCAAGACTCGATCCGCTTCACGCTGCGCATAAACGAAATAATGACAACGCACTTCCGCGGCGCCTTGCCCTTTGCGATCGATGCGGCCATTGCGTTGTTCCAGGCGCGAGGGATTCCACGGAAGGTCGAAATGGAACAAATCGGCGCAATGGTGTTGGAGGTTCACGCCTTCGCGGGCGGCATCGGTGGCGACGAGAATGCGGAGGGGATGTTTTCCTGGGGGTTGGTTGAAAGCGAACTTGATTTCTTCCCGTACTTCGCTGGGCATTCCGCCATGAAAGGTGGCGATACGTTGCTCGCCGCGGTCCGTCGCGCCAATGACCGTGCGCAGTTGTTGCTCCAAATAACGCTTCGTATCGGCATATTCGGTAAAAATGAGGACGCGTTTCGGGCGCCAGGAAGCAGGAGACGTCGCGGCTTCGCCCCAGATGGGCATTTCGGGGCAGAGTTCTTTGCGGATCCAATCGACGAGGTAACGGACACGCGCATCGGGCAAACGTCGCGTTCGTTCGGCGATGTCCAGCATGCGCGTAACCAGGGCCATTTCGTGGTCCGTGGGTTTTCCGTGTCCTTCCACCGTAACGGTTTCGATGGCCTGTTCTTCGGCTGCGTTCACGGCATCTTCGGTTAGTTCGGCCCGATCATCTTCGGCATCGGGTGGGAACAGGAGCAGTTCGAGCGTTTCCGGGGCTGTGGTGGAAACTGTTTCGTCTGCAGCGCGTTCGAGGGCGCGACGATGAACGGAGAGGGTACGAAAAAACGCTTCAATGGATGAAAAGAGTCGTTTTTGAAGATTGATTAGAATGAGCCCTTGGGCGGCACGTTGTTTGGGAGGCAATCCTTCAATGCGTTTTTCACGTGCTTCCCAATATTCATCGAGTAGAGACGCAAGTTCGAGTTCGGGCGTATCCGCGGGCAGGTCTTTCATGGAAACCTGGACGACACGTCGAATGGGAAATCCGCCGGATATTTCGCGCAGATCCGACTTGAGCCGGCGCACCATGATTTCGTCGCGGAGTTTGGGCTCGACGGGTGTGCCGCGAACGAACCGCTGAGGGTCGAGGATTTCCAAGAGCGCGGAAAAGCTATTGGACAAACCGTTGTGGGGGGTGGCGGAAAGGAACAAGCGGTGCTCGAAACGTTCCGCCAAATCGCGCACGGCGCGGGTGAACTGCGAATCGATGGCGTATTGGGAGCTCGACGCGGGCGCGGCATGATGCGCTTCGTCGAGAATCAGCAAGGAACCGGGGTCGGGACCGTCACGCCGTGCGCCATTTTCGTCCGTGCTGAGCAAATCACGTAGTGGAGCAGCATAATCTTCATCACGCAGCAGAGCATGGGACAAAATAAAGCGGGTATGCGTGGTCCAAGGATTTACGGTGTATCCACGGTCTCGACGCATCCGGCCGACGTAATCACGGTCGTAGACGACGAAAGTAAGGCCAAACCGTTGTTCGAGTTCTTCGCGCCATTGAATGACGACGGAAGGCGGAGCGACGACGACGACGCGACGTACGCGCTGACGCATGAGCATTTCGCGTAAAACGAGTCCGGCTTCAATGGTTTTACCGAGTCCAACGTCATCGGCGATGAACAAATTGACGCGGGGCAGCCGGAGGGCTTTGCGCAGCGGTTCGAGCTGGTAGGCCATGACCTCGATGCCGGCACGCCATGGCGCCTGAAAGAGCCGAGGCGTCGTTGCTGTTACACAGTTCCAGCGCAAGGCATGGAGATACGCGGCAAAACACGAAGGGAGATCGAATTTGCGCCCACCCAGCTTATCCCACGATGCGCGCACGATTTTCGCGTCGATCTCGTGCTCCCAGAGCACTTCGAGCGGCTCGCCTTGCGCGTCGTCGTCGAGACAAGACATCGAAACGAGCGTTGCTTCACCTGTCGCGGGGGGCGCCTGGACATCTTCGACGAGGTAGCTTCGTTCGCGAATCTCAACAATTTCGCCAACTTCTGGGGCGGCAGGAAGAACGGCATCGGTGATTTCTGTCGCGCTCATGTCCACGGTTCCCGCACATGCGCGTGGACGACGTCCGTTCCGATGATTTTCCGCATCGCTCCCCTTCGGTGGGGACAGTAATTCAGCACGCGGGCAGGCTACCGGAAGCGCCTCACAGCTTCAAGGGGAAAAAGGGTTCGTGACTCAGCTCGCGTTACCAGCCACTTCGACGCCGGCCCGCTTCTTCAGTGCTTCGCCGCAATCGCTTGCCTTGCCGTCGCCCGCAACGATTCGACAGCCGACGCATCGCCTGCAAGCGAATTCCGTGCCGCATACCCATCCAAAATGGCGAGGGCCTTCTCAGGGTTGCCTTGTTGCAACGCCAGAATCGCGATCGTCAGCAAATGGTCCGGCGGCGCGACCTCAACTGTCGCCTTCTTTTGAGGCCCTGCACGCGGTGCCGAAACGTTTTTTGACGCGCGCGGGGCCAATGGTTTTACCGGAGCAATCTCGACGAGCTCTTAGGAAAATCAAACCTGGAATTTCGGTTTTGACGCCTGTACGCCGACCGCTTCACATGTGGCAGTCCGTATTCTCACCCACGTCCAACGGTCGAGCATCGTTGCAAA
>JANORL010000165.1:0-2837 GCA_031415295.1 Polyangiaceae bacterium
GTCGATCCCGCGCAACAGATGAAAGTGCGCCGCCGGGATCGCGTGCGCATGGTGAAGATGAAATCGGAGCAGCGGGCCGGGGAGGATTCGAAATGATCTCTCTGTCGCACTACTTGATTCTCGGCGCGATACTGTTCGCGATGGTCGCGATACGTGTGTCCGCTCGAGCCCGAGCGATCGACGGAGTCCACTTGCGACACTGCCCTGAACGCCCCTACGGTGAAGATCTTGGCTTGCGCTTCTGTTGCGCGGCGAGAACGACGAGAAGCGTTGGGTTGTCGCGAGATGCTTGCAGGGACGGTGTCGCGAGCGCATACAATAACCGTCATGGGAACGCGCGACGAAGAAAAAGAAGTGGATGACGAAGCGGCTCGGGCGAAAGTTCATTTCGTTCAAGGCGTAGGGCTTTTATTTCGAGCGGCTGGGGAAGCGGCCGAGGGGCTTCGGAAGGGCATGGACAAGAGTGACGTGGGCAAGCAGCTTGACGTAGCGGGTCGTGAGCTGTTCCGCGCGGCGAACAACGTCGTGAGTCGTTTGGGGACCGAAATATTTTTTGCGCCCAAGGACAAAGACAAAAAGGACGACGAAAAAAAGAAGGACGAGGATCCGCCTCGTTATGCGCCTGGGGAAAAACCCAAGGGTCCGACGAAAGAGGATCCTGGTTTTCGCATTGCGACGGACGACGACCAGCCGAAATAGCGTTCAATACTCGAAACCGCTATCTCCAATAAATTCTCGCAGGATGGACGTGGGCGGAACGTGATCTGGATAAATGGTCACGAACTTATCGATTAATTGACGCAATCGATGTGCCGTAACGAATGCGGGGTGCTCTTGCGGCACTTCGAGTAAATACCTATCAGCGAAAACTTTGATTACGCTGAGCTCATACACGAGCGATGAATCGAATATCGCATCGGCTTGGGCGATATACGGAAAGATGTGTTTCTTTTCTCCGGCACGCACGGATGGCCACCGAAGAATGTTGGAAGCGGCGTTGTAGCCTCGCGTATGCCGATCGCGCACGATTCGTCGCAAAAGTCGAATATCGGAAACGTTGGCACGTGTCAGGCGATCGAACGGTATTGCCGTCATGGGTTGAATGAAGACCCGGAAAATTTGTTGTCGTTCGAGAATCGAATCGAGCAGTCTTGGATTTAATCCATGAATGCCTTCGATGACCAAAACATCCGTTGGGGAAAGCTGCACTTCTTTTCCACCTTCGGGAATGCTTTTGCCTGCCACGAAATCATAACGAGCAGTTTTAACGGTTTCCCCTGCGAAAATGCACCGTAAATCGTGATCGAGCATTTGTAAGTCGAGCGCTTCCAGCGCTTCGAAATCATAATCACCGAGGGAATCGCGCGTCGTTTTCTCGCGATCGACGTAATAGTCATCAAGAGACAAACCTACGGGGCGAAAACCATTGACCAGTAACTGCACGTCGAGCCTTTTGATAAACGTCGTTTTCCCCGCGGACGAGGGTCCGGCTACACAAATGGCCCGGATCGTACCATTACTACAAATCGCGTCGGCAATTCGACCGATACGTTTTTCTTGTAAACCTTCACTCACTCGAATGATTTCCGGGGTTTTTCCACGTACGCACGCGTCATTAAATGCGCCCACATTCGTAATTCCCAACGTCGTGAGCCAAGGGTCGTCTGTACGCACTCCCCAATGCAGCCCCGCTGGTCTCAAATCTGCCCCATTACGCTCTGAAATGGGCGCCGCTCCTCCGCGTGGTTCGACTTGCGCCTCATCGCCATAACGAAGACAAACTCCATCCGCGTCGACCACGAGCTGAAACGGAAAATGCTCGATGTGACCCGCATTCGGTAAAACTGGGCCCAAATAAAGCGCTACGGTTTCTCCTGCCCGCACAAGCTGCACGTGCCCCGCTCGGGACACGCGCAAAAGCGCCACCAAGTCGCGAGCGCCAAGTTCTGCAAAATGACTACGCGCTTCGTCCACCGTCCACAACTCCTGCCGCAACGCCAGGTTCGTTGCGACAAGCTCATGCATCATTCCCGAGACTCGTGCGGCCCAGTTCTCGAGAGACAAACCCGACGACATCGTCACCTCGACAGGTTGACCGAATCCAATGGATGGACCAAGGCGCACGGACACTTTCGGATCGACGCGCCTCGCTGCTTCGAGCAGCACCAGCCCGAGACTCGACCGGTACACACGTTTGCCTTCCCAATGCGAAGCGACGAGCGGTTCGATATGCGCATCCGACATCACGGGCATTTCAAGGCCAACGGCTTTGTTGTTCACCAGCGCCGCCACAACGCGATCGCCACCAATGTCCGGCGGCAGAAGGGCGGCAAGTGGCGTTCCCGTACGAACGCGTTGCCAATCATTACCGATGGTCACATTGACGAACACGTGCCTAGGCCACGTACGCTCTCGAAGAAGCAGGCCGACGTTGTCGGTCATCAACGTCAATTCGTTTTGAATCGTTTCGGCCAGCGCTTCCATCACGAGTAATGCCAGCGGTGGATCGTCGTGCGACAAAGCTTCGTATTGCTCGGATCGTAACCACGCGAGATCAATTGCGGATTCGGCAATCAACGATGCATGGCTTCGTGCTTGTTGTGCACTGCTGACGGCGCCGTAATGACTTCCTTTGCCAACAACACCGAGATCAATTCCACTGCGGCACAAACGTGCCGTTCCCGATAGGATGAAAAAGAGCCCTCGCGTTTCCGCTCCTTCGTGAACGATGGTCGCATGGGGTTTGGCATGGACACGTTCCAGATACTTCACGAAACGACGCATGCTTTCTGCATCGAGTCGTGAAAGCAGCGCGCCGTCTTCGGAAAGAACGGTCG
>JANORL010000166.1:0-5570 GCA_031415295.1 Polyangiaceae bacterium
ATTTCCAATCCGCTCGATGCGCAAACGTTTAATCCGTACAGTTACGTGCGCAATCGGCCGCTCGTGATGACCGATCCGAGTGGTTACGACGCCGAAGCGATAAGCGTATTGGAGTATGGCGGTGGCAATCCTGGGTATATCGCTCCCGGTCAAGCGCAAATGGTGCAGGATACGCAACGCACGTGGTTGATGGTTTGGCCGCGCGAGAGCCCGACCCCTCCACCAGCCGCGGCGGATCATGCGGCATCAGCGCCCGAAAAGGTTGCTCCGAGCCCGGCTGAGCAAGTCATGGTTGGTTTGGGCGACCGGGCGCTCGAACTCGGCCCTGAATTGGCCATTGGTTTCCTACTCAGTTTCGTGGGAGCGCCGGCCGGGGGCCGAAATTGCACCTTGCCAAACTGTCAAGCACCGATGACGGGCGAGCAGGTCCTGGACGAACTCAACCAAGCAAATCCGCTTTACGGCGTGAGCATTGGTGTGATACAGATCGACGAAGCTCACGAGAAAGGAGATTACGTCGGCGTTGGTCGCGCAGGAATGGATGTCCTGAGCATTGTGGTCATGACGGCCATTACGCTGAAGGCGGGCGGAGGGAAAAATAGCAGCCCACGCACATCAGCTAAAATCAACCATGGATCCGCAGGTGGACCCCGAGCAGGCAAACCGTTTACGCTTAAAGGCAAGGCTGAGATCGATGCGGCAAATGCTGTGCGCCATGGAGGAGCTAATATCTGTGAAAACTGCGGGAATCAAGTCGTTCCTGCACAGAAATCGCAAAAAGGTATCAGACCCCCAGGTAACGAACGCCACCGTGACCACAAGATACCAAAGAGCAAAGGTGGTGATGGCGACCCTTCAAACGGGGATGTTCTTTGCCGCGACTGCAATCTCGATAAGAGAGACTATCTATGAGCAAGAATCAAGACGTTCATCATGTCAAGGTGCTTTTCGATATCGAAAACGACGATGGGACCATTGATGTCGAAGGCATTTGGGCGATACCAACGCCCAACGGGCACCGCATCGACAATGTTCCGTTCTATGCAAAGGGACTCGCGTGCAATGACGAAATAAGCGCTGCGCTGGATGCGGACGGAATGTTGCACTTCGTTGAATTACTCACCCCTAGTGGTCACAGTACCGTTCGTTTGTGGTTTGCAAATGAATCGGACGTGCAATTGGTGCGTGATACGTTGAGAATAATGGGGTGTTCATCCGAATTGGACCTTTCTCGCCTCGTAGCAGTTGATATTCCACCTACCGTGTCCTATTCACATGTTCAAAAATATCTGGAGCGGCAGGAATCTGCGGGAATCCTCGAATACGAGGAGGCGTGCTTAGCCTAGCGGATACGAGGGTGGTAGATCACTGCCCAGAGAAGTAGCTGCGCGTGGTTATATTGGCCCGTGGCCACCGCCGTATTGGAAACGACGTTTGAATACTCGGGCGCGGGTCAACGGGTGCGACGTATTCGTGGCGAATCGGAAACGACTTACATCGGCGACCTGTACGAGCAGGAGACAAATGGCAATACCGTCACGAATCGTTTCTACGTGCACAACGACGAGCGCGTGGTGGCGATTGTCGAGCGCGCTGCATCCGGCGAAGCGTGGAGCTTTGTGCATGCGGACCATTTGGGATCGGTTGACGTCATTTCGAATGAAGCGGGCGAAGAAATCGATCGGCGCAGCTTTGACGCATGGGGCGCACCGCGCGATCCGAATTCTCCGCATGGCGGAGGAGGGATAGCACCATGAAATACATGAGCGGTATCGAAATGATGGAAGGAGACGTCGTTATGGTTGACTACACTGGTGGCCCTGTTGAGGGTGTCGTTCTCCAGGTGCTCCTTCCCAATACACCCGACGCGGACGACTGGGCATCGTCCAATGGTTGAAGGAGGTGGCCTGGGTCTCTTTGTCACCGCAACGGGAAACGTCGCGCCCACGCGCGCTTCAATTCACGGGGGCGAGAATCCGGTTCACACAAACTCGAAAATCGCTTGACGGAGTGACCGTAATTCCACGAAATTCCGGCCGCAATTTCGAATCTGCTGCGATCGTGAGATCGACGCGCGAGAGGATCCGTGCCAAGACGATTCGCATTTCGACGCCAGCAAAAGCCATTCCAACGCAGGTTCGTCGCCCGCCGCCAAAGGGGAAAAACTGGTTTGTCGGCGCAGTGCTGGCTTCAAGGAACCGATTGGGCCGGAACCGCTCCGGGTCACCCCAGATGTCCACGCGCCGGTGCGAGAGCGTAATGGCAGGCGCTACGATCGTGCCGGCAGGAATCTCGTAGTCGCGTATTCGCATGGGCCGCGCAAGATTTCTGCTGACAAACACCGCAATCGGCGTCATCCGCATCGCTTCTTTGATGCACGCGTCAAGGTAAACGAGCTCGCCCGCGCGCGTCGGGTCGAATGGTTTGTCCGCAAAAACGCGCTTCATCTCGGCCTGAATAGCCACCAAAACTTCTGGCTGAGATAACACGTGATAAAGTGTCCAGACAAGCGTAGTCGCTGTGGTCTCGTGGCCGCCTACGAGCAACGTAATGAGTTCGTCCTCGACATGCGCCGCCTCCATGAGCTCGCCGTCCGCATAACGAGTATTGGCGAGCAGCGCGAGGACATCAGTACGCGAAGTGGTTCCATCGCGCCGACAACGTGCCACTTCTTCGCGCAAATAGGATACGACTTCGGCTTTGGCTGCGCCCCATTTCTCCCATGGCAAGAGCGGTCTGTTTTGAATCGGGCCGTCCTCGAGATACCGAAACACGGCGCGGTCGAGAATGGTGCGCACGCGGACTCCACCAAAAAGTGACGAGGCGAAAAAAAGCGCCGGAGTCATCGCCCCGTTCAGCCAGATGAGCAAGGAGCGGCGCAAACGGGCCACGCTCGACGCGCCATCAGCACCAAAAACGCAGCGCAAGATAACATCCAGAGTGATTTCTTGCAGTTGGCTGTGGATGTTCAGGGGAGCACCAGGCCGCCAGTTGTCCACGATTCGGTCGGTGGATGCGCACATCGATATCGCATAACCACGTAACTGTTCGCCGTGCAGAGGCGGCATCATGATTTGGCGGTCGCGGTGATGACGATCCCCGTCGAGCATGAGCAGCGAGTTTGCGCCGACGTTTAATGGGAAAGCTTGGCTCATTTGTGAAATATCGTCGGGTTTGAGCGAGAAGATCTGCCGCACGATGGCCGGATCGCTGGAGAGCACGCGTGGCGGATCGCCCGGCATTCGCAGGGTAAAGAGGTCACCATAACGGCGAGCGCAGTCCTCGAGGTAGCCATAAGGATCACGGCCGAAGCGCACGGCCTGTACAAAAGAGGGTTCCGATGGCCCCGGAGGCAGAGACGAATACGTTGAAGTTCCCATGACGGCGATAATAGCCTCAACAAACTCGAAGATCACGCACTGTTGCACCACCAGCATCATTTTGGCGCACAACGTTCGAGAAATGGCTAGCGCAAGAACAGGACATCAGGCGACGTAGGCGAGGACAAACGCGCTACCGAACGATGCCGCGAGGCCTCAACTCTTGCGAAATCGCTTGTACATATTGCCGCCGAGATCGGGTTTGGCAGGGCTCGGCTTTGGAGCTGTTGGCAGCGGAGGCGCTGGAGCAGCTGGCGGGGATTCGGCCCAGATATTTCGATCGGCTGTTCGCGGATGCAATGGTAATGGTACCGCAGGCGGCATCTCGGGAGGTGATGTGACAATGGGCGGCGGAACGGCAGGCAAGTCAGGTCTCAGGCGTGGACTTGCCGTCGTGACAGGCTCGAGCTCGCTGGGCATCAGATCATCGGTCGCCAGCGTGGATGCCTGGATCGGGAGGAACGCGACCCCAAGCAGAGGCGTCATTGCAGGTTGCTGTGTGGCCCATGGCGCGCCAGGAATGTTGCCGCCGTCTCCATCGCCGCGCTTACCCGACGGCGCGATCGGAAACGGTGCACGCACCATGGCACTGGCATCCACATCCAGCAGTCCCGGCCCAATGGGGAGATAGCGGGTGTTCGATTGCGGGGGCATCGTGAGCGGAGCAGCCTCGTACGAAGTCTGTGCTGGTGCATCCGCGGCCATCCCCAGCATCGATATCGGTAGCTTTAATGTCGCATCCGCCTCCGGTAACGACGAATTGAACGGGACGGAGCCTCCCGGCACCGCGCTCAAAGGCGCCTCAATTTCATTGTCGTCGAGTGTCAGTGTCTTGCTCCAGTCGATCGCCTGGAATGCACGAGTGGGTTCGTCGGTGTGCTTCTTGGGAAACTTGTCAATGGGCGACTGGGTGGGAACTTCGGTGGGAATGGGCCATGCGACCGGTTCTCCATTCTGCTCGATCCCCACGGCCACGCGAATGCCAGCGAGCGCGTTCTCGTGGGCCACCTGGAAATGGCCGCGAAAAAGAACGGCACACCGCCCGGTGTCGCCTTTCAGAATCAGCGAATCGCCCGCAAGCATGAACCAACGCTGCTCGCCGTTTGGCAAAAAGAGTGTCGCGATCCCCCGAAGTGTAGGCAAACGCGTATCGAGCACCGGATGCTGCGAATGCAACCCCTCGAGCACGATACGTTCGCCCCCTCTTACCGAATCGAAACGTTGATCTTCGGGTACCGTGTGGAAATAGTTGCCATCGAAATCAGCAACCAATTCATGGATCGGCGCGATTTCGGGGGGCGGCGCACCTCGCAGGAGTTGTTCCCGCGCCGGCCAAAAGGGGGGAATCGGGCCCAGTCCGGCGGGCACACGACTCCTAGCGGACGCTAAAATGTTGGGCAGCACAATGCGGCCGCCGCTGGAAATCAACCCGGTTCCGAATGGATTGGCAGGTTCGCCCGGTCCGCCCCAGGCCCGCTGGTAAACAATGGGCATGCGCATGAATGGCTTCGGCTCGGGCTCGGGTGCGTTGGAATTCGTCAAGGTGAATCGATCGCCCACGATTTCCAGGCGTTTGTCCACGAGCCTGACGTTATCGCGCAACACCGCAAGGCGCACGGGCACACGAGCAGCCAGCTCGCCACCCGGCGCGTGCGCGTGACCCATAAAGACAACTTCGGCGCATGGGAGCCACGGCGCCAACTCGCGCTCGAAAAGCACGGGCGATGCAGGATTGCTCGTCGCGTGAACCGCCGAACGCACCACTTCTTCGGGCGGCGCAGGCCGCGCTTCGCCACCTGGGACGAGCGTAAACATCGCCTTGGCGATGACGGTCACGTGAAGCTTGCCACGATACCGCCAAAGCTGAACCCCAGCGGTAACGTTTTCGGTGGGTACAATCTCGACGGGCCACGTGGCAGGACTCGGATTCTTCACATCGCGACCCGTACCTTCGATTGCGACGGCGACGCATGCACCCCCATCGGCGCATTCGCATTGGTCCCATTATGACCCGTCGTGCATGTCTGAAAAGCAACGGGTTGTCCTTCGATCTTCACCTTGGTCGAACCCTTTTTGAATTGCACGGGACCTTTGATCATGCCCGATACGACGCCTCCGACAGACCCCGCTTCGTCACCCGAACTCATCGTGATCACCGACTGCGTGGTTAACGGTGGTTGATTGAGTATT
>JANORL010000167.1:0-1820 GCA_031415295.1 Polyangiaceae bacterium
ACCGCGACGAGCGTCGGGATCACGGCGCGTGTTCTGCAAGATCTGAACGCATCGCAGAGCGCTGAAGCCCGCATCATTCTTGGCGCAGCAGTCATCGACGACGTCCTCGGACTCGTGATTCTCGCCGTCGTCACGGGCGTCATCTCCGCAGCCGACCGGGGCGGAACGATGAACTACACCGACATTGGCATCATTTTCGCCAAAGCTGCCGCGTTTTTGATCGGCTCGCTCGTCATCGGCGTCAAACTAAGCCCGCGACTTTTTAAAATTGCTTCCCGTTTGCAAGGTCGCGGCGTCTTGTTGGCTGTTGGACTCGCCGTCTGTTTCGTCTTTTCCTGGCTGGCAAGCGCCATCGGCCTCGCGCCTATCGTCGGTGCCTTCGCTGCTGGGCTCGTGCTGGAAGATCTGCACTTCCTCAATTTCACCACGCGCGGAGAATCGACACTCGAGCACTTGATCAAGCCGATCTCCGAGTTTCTCGTGCCGGTGTTTTTCGTCCTCATGGGCATGCGTACGGACCTTCGAGCCTTCGCTCAACCAGGCGTTCCGCTGCTTGCACTCGCTCTTACGCTGGCCGCAATCATCGGCAAACAAGCTTGTTCGATCGGAACTGGCAAAGGCGTCGATCGCCTCACGATCGGGATCGGCATGATTCCCCGCGGCGAAGTCGGCCTCATCTTTGCGAACATCGGCCAATCGCTCACCATTGGCGGTCGTCCGGTCGTGGATGGTGCCGTATTTTCCGCAGTCGTCGCGATGGTCATCGTCACGACGATGATCACGCCGCCCGCACTCAAGTGGTCACTCGGACGTCTACACAAAATGGAAAGTGCAGCCCAAAAAAGTGCGGCTCTGGTCCCTCCAAAACCTCCAAAAGACGAGTCACATTGACCCTCGGCACGCGCGCATCTATTCCCTGATTTTGTGGACGCCCTGCGCACCGACCTCTACCAACTCACGATGGCCGCCGGCTATTTTCACCGCGGCATGCACGCTCGCCACGCGACGTGTGAAATGTTCGTTCGCCGTTTGCCCAAACGACGACGTTACCTCGTCGCCATGGGCATCGAGCGGCTGCTCGACTACTTAGAAAACCTTCGCTTCACGGACGACGAGATCGACTACTTGCGGAGTTTGCCAGCGCTGCGCGACGCAATGACTGCTCCTTTTTGCGATTTCCTTCGCAACTTGCGCTTTCGCGGCGACGTTTGGGCCGTCCCTGAAGGCACCGTCGTTTTCGCCAACGAACCACTCGTGCGTATCTCCGGACCGATTGTCGAAGCACAACTCGTCGAGACGTACCTACTCTCCGCGATCAACCACGCCACGATGATCGGGTCGAAAGCCGCGCGTATCGTCCACGCTGCTGGTAATGCCAACGTCATGGAATTCGGCACTCGGCGCACGCATCCCGACGCCGCAATCACCGCTGCTCGTTGCGCGTACGCGGCTGGGTTTGTCGGGACGTCCAACGTACAAGCAGGCATGACGTACGGCATTCCGGTCATGGGAACCGCCGCGCATATGTGGACGATGGCGCATGACTCGGAAGAAGAAGCCTTCGCCAACTACGTCGAAACGTTTCCCAACGCCTCGATTTTGCTCATCGACACCTACGATACATTACGTGGCGCCGAACGCGCAGCCCGTATCGCTCGGGACAAACTCAAAGGTGTCCGACTCGATTCAGGCGATCTGCTCACGCTTTCCAAAGCAGTTCGCGTCATCCTCGACGAGAACGACTGCAAACACGCCAAGATCGTCGCATCGGGAGACCTCAACGAATACAAAATCGCCGGACTACGTAATGCCGGCGCGCC
>JANORL010000168.1:0-2376 GCA_031415295.1 Polyangiaceae bacterium
GCCGAGTTGCGCCATACGTTAAGTAGTGAGCAACTCGCTGAATTGAAGCTCCTACCAAGCATTGGAGTACGGGCAGGATACGATCATTCGCTTAGTCCATCGCTCGTGCTTCGAACAAGCCTTGACGGCTTTTTGTACTTACGTGAGCGCACGATTGCCACGCGAACAAGCACTTTGTGGGATCCGATTCCGCTCGCGACAAACCTTACGACGTCGCTCGTCTGGACGTTCTAGCTTCACATCGTCGAAGCGACACAGCAGACCGTGACTTGTCCGCTGAGCATGACATCACCCTTGAGCTTGCCGCCCGTTGGCGCGCATGAACCCTTGGTGTACTTGACAATCTCCGCGGACTTGCCGACGAGGGCATCGCCTGCATTGTAGTCATGGCACGGCGAAGGCATCATGCCGGTGTACACATCGGCTGCTGCATTTTCCGCGGAACATGAGGTCTCAGCGAAGGTTCTAAATTTTACTTGACATGTGCCTCCCGTTGGTGCGTCACAGCCACACGGCGAGCACTCGCGAGTGTCATCGACGAACTCGTAGAGTACACGTCGATCGCCGTTCCAGCCTTCAGGACAAGCCAAATCGCCATCGTGCATGACGCATGCGGTAAACTCGGAGTTCGTCCCAGTGCATCCCTTGCCTGAGCAACTTGGCAAGGGTTTGTCGCTGAGGCACGCGCGTCCGATGGGTACGTCAGGACCGCCGTTCCATGCTTTGGCTACTGGCAAATCTGCTTCGCCTTCGGTGTGCGACGCGCACGGTTTTTCTTCGATGACGGGTGGCGAGATCGTGATTGACCGGACGCACGGAACACCGCCGCAGAGTTTTCCAGCGGCGATCGATTTGTCAGTCGTACACGATCCATCCCATGCGGCAGGCGGATCAAAGTTTGTCTTGATGCCACCACCGCCAGGACAAACGTCTGTACTAACAGTCCAAGTCGTCGGCAGTTGACACATCCCGTCGGGGTCGTCGCACGAGCACGCTGGACACGAGAGGTCAGGCGGAGCCGGAGTTCCCTCGAACGCGAGGATCGGCGCGTCATCAGGGCAAGGTGGTGCTTCACGAACCCAATCGATGAAGAACGACACGTGTTTCCACGCCCCAGGAGCGGGCGGTACACACGTGCCGTTTGCGCAAAATCCCATCGAGCCGCCGTCGCTACTGGCATCCGTTCCGCCATCAAGGTCGGAGAGGCAAACAGGTTCAGCGGTCCACTTGTTGGGCTGCGATCTCCACTGCGCGCAACACTTGTCGTTGAGTGGTACGAGCCCCCAGGGAGGAGCATAATCCCAAGGCCGTCCCTTCGGATCAGGCTGAGGACAAACATCAGGCAACGGGCACGGACAACATTCGTTCGTGATCCAGTCTGGGCAATAGCTACCGATATCCGTGGGTTCGCCGTAACATGCAGTCATCACGACTGCTGCGATTCCGCCGGTTGCAAGCAACGCGATCCCCGCTCGCAGGTTCCAATCCATGCGCGACGGTTATCACCAAAGGCTCGTGCAACACAAGACTCTGGACAAACCAATCGTTTGACGAGGTTGGGGAGGCAAACACGACGAGGTTCGTCTGGTCAGCGGCAAGGTTTGTCGGATGAGAAAATGTGCTCCCGAGGAGACGGTCCTGGTTGTTAGCAGGGCGAGTTTGCGGACCATCACTTCGTGCAGAGGGGTGTGAAGAGCACGTCACGACGAGGTCGACTGTCGTCGTGAGGGCGCCGACGCAGGACATGGGTTCACCGTTATGGCGTTTGTTCCGAGCGGTTCACGGCTTGTCGGGGATCAGTCGTACATGCCGCGGCGGCGGTTTGTCTGGTCTGCCAAAGCGAGCTTCAGCAACTCGAATTCGCTCTATGAGACCCATAACCGTCTCGAGGGTGATCTCGGGCGTGAGACGCAAACCCATGGCGCGTAGTTCTCTGAAAGGCTGTGTTTGATGCTGCTTGCTGCTTGTGGCATACGCCCAAGCGAATTTTAGAATCCCCTAATACCCAATCGTAAAGATCATCCTCTGTTCGCTCGCCAATTCAAGATTCCGGTGCAGCTGGCGTAAAAAGTCGACGTCTCCCCGCACCTCGCCTTTTTCTGCCAATTCAATCCATTCCTTCATGCCTGCAATTGCATTACGCATCGGTTGAAATCCCCAGCCGTCGATCGAACGATCCGGCCAGGCCACTATGCCTCCTCCTCCTGTGCGGCAGCCTGGAATGTAAAGTTGCTCGTTCAAGCATTCGGGAAACATCGAATATGGCGCCGAGCCGCCAATTTGTTTCGCCGCAGCAAATACCGGCGCCGCTTCTTCATCCGACAACCATCGCGTTTCGACAAGGCCGCCTTTCTTGTACGATAACTCGATCACTCG
>JANORL010000169.1:0-5794 GCA_031415295.1 Polyangiaceae bacterium
CGGACTGCGTGGCAATGCGTCAGCCAACAAATATGCGTGGATCATCGAAGCGAAATACGTCAAGACAAACGCGACGGAAAAAGTCATCGACAAGGCTGTCGACGACGGGTACGCGCAAATCGACCGCTACGTGTCGGACAAGGCGCTCGTGGACATGCTGACGCTGGGCAATCAGCTCAACGCTGGTGTATTGGTATTCGTGGGGCTGAAGAAGGTCTTGTTTCGCGCGTGGCCGAAGGCGGAAGCGACAAAGTCGGAAGTGACGAAGAGCGCGAAGAAGCAATCACGCAAGAAGCGTGACGCCTAATAATTCGCGACCGATAGCTGCGACGGTCACTTCGGGCAGAGTACGAGAACCCCGGCGCCTTGGTTATTGCCTGGGTGGCAATCGGCAATCGAACCCGATGGATCCACAACGACGAAAACGTCGCCGTTTCCAGGCAAATTGCCCATACACGAAATCACTTCGCATTCGCCCGGCGTGAGCAACTTCGTCGTCGTCGCTGTGCAAACACTCATTGACATGTCAATCGTCGCACCCGCGCGGAAATCGACCGTGACTCCGTCCTGAACTGGGTTCGTCCCGCGATTGCATACCTGCGCCGACAAGGGATACGTTCCCGGTTCACCCGCGCATATCGAAGCGATATCGGAAAATACCGCAGTGAGGTCCGCAATGTTCAAGACACCCAAATCGCCTTGCGTATTCTGGCGAAAGTTATTCAATCCTTTCGTCGTCCAATTCGGCGCCACATCGCTCGATTTCGGTATACGTGCGTCGTCCGTCACGTGAGTCACTGAATACGCGTGCTGGTTCCATATTGGGCGAGACGACGCCCAGCTATCTTTCGGATCGCGCAAAACCACGAATCCAGCGCCCACGCCAGGTCCAATGCTGGCAGGAAATAGCGGATCGACGGCTGGGCACGACGATCCTTGCGCCCGTACCGCGATGATTTCCGTCGCGAAATCCCCGTCGACATCCATAATCGTCGGTAGCTCCAATCCCGTACCCGTTGGAGCCGCAGCACTGAAGAGCACTTCGCCAGTTTTTCCTGCATACACACGCAAGAAGCATTCGTCACCGTAGACAGCTTCAGCGTTCCCGTCGCCATTAAAATCAAACACCGACGACCCGGTGCTGCTCGACGAAAAGTCTTGCGATTTTACCGCCCACAAAACGCCGTCCGGAAGAGTCGATCCGGCTGGCCTTTCGCATTTCCCGCCGGGCCGCTCAGCAGGGCTTTGTCCGCCAAGCGCCGCCACGCAATCGGGATCGTAAACCGTGTAGTATTGGTTTGCCGCCGCAGCGAATTCGACCTGTCCGTCGCCATCAAAATCCGCGGCTGTCGGCGGGCCACCGTGCCCCCCAAAAACGCCTACGTCGTGGTGGAGTTCCACGGGGCCGAAAACAATGGACCCATCGAGTTTCTGGACACGGATCGTTCCTGTCGTATTCGGATTAAACGTCGAAGTCGCGGCTGAAACGACAATGATCTCCGGGAGTGTATTGGGCAGCGCTTGTGTTGGCGTCGTCGAATACGCACCTAAATCAGCAACGGCGACATGTCCCGGTTTTTGAGCAGCCGAAGGCACGAAATAAGGTTTGTCAATCCATTCAGTCGTGGCCGTATCCCACGACGCAACACGATTGTAACGAATCAGATCGGGTTTCTTGTCGAGATCGACGTCTGCTACCGTCGACATCACGCCGAGGAGCAAATAGTTCTCATCGAGCGCTGTGCTGAGCAAGCAGCCGTCGGCGTCGAATACCATTTGATCCACCACGATCTCGGGCACGCCGTCGTCGTTTAAATCCCAAAGACCCACGCTGATGCCCGATGCGTTGGTCTGAATGTTGACAGGCGTATCACCATTGGGACTGCACATTCGTCCGTAAAAACGCCGCTTCAACACGGGTTTGGCACCGCTGGTATCGACTTCGAGCGCATAAAGTTGCGCTGGGCCGGTTTGTCCTCCTCCCGTGACTTTATGCAACCCTACGATTTCCGGGTGTCCGCCCATCGGAATGTCGCCGTCGAGGTCTCCAATGGCCCATTGTGTTCCATACGCAGGCCGGTTCTCGTCCGTCGCTTCATCCGCGCCTCCGAGGCGCATTTGTTCTTCGCATGTGCGACCGTCGAATACGCGTAATGTTCCGATTCGCACGCCGCCGATGAGTTCCCACGTCGTTACAATGATCGAGGGTTGAATCTTGTTCGGATCCTTGTCGAGATTCAGCTCGGCGACCATCGGCGCCGTATAAATGGATGTCGAGTTTGCCGTAGGATCTGCCGGGTCGGAGGTTTTTTCCCATGAGCATTGCACGGTGGGATTTACGGATCCGGGGTCGCTTGCTTTTTGGCAGTTTGGATCATTGATCACGCCTGGTGGCACTCCGTACGGGATGCATTCGCCATTGACATCGCAATAGGAATCGCCAGGGCAATCGTCGTACGTTTTGCAAGTTCCCAGATCCGGGATGCACGTATTGTATTTACATTTGAAAGAAGCAGGGCAGTTCGTGCAGCCCGTCGCGCCACCTTGCCCTCCGCCACCTTGCCCAGCTTCGCCGCCTTGACCGCCTTGACCGCCACCGCTCGAAGTTGTGCTTGACGATGACGAAGTGCTTGACGACGCGTTGTTCGGATCGCTGGAGCAGGACGTCGCAGCATGTGCACATACGACGACGGAAAAGGAACTCAGAAGGAAACGAAGGGAAGTTCGAGTTTTTGGTTGCATGACGCCTTGTACCAAGAGATGGGCGTGTTGGGGGCAAAGTCTGCGTTCATTGGCTATATTGGCTGGATTTCAAACCATAACGACCTCGCGCGCTCTCTGTTGCTGTCGCCGACCCGGACCTCGCGTACTTCGTCGGCTGTGCTGTCGAATCAAAATCTGTTTATACCCTTGACAATCCCCCCATCCCCTGGTGTTACCATGCTCCGCGATGGAGGTACTTTCGCTTGGGCCGCTTTATGCGGTTGGTCTTCCTTGGCAACGACAAGGCCGCGACTGGCTGCTGACGGTCGTTTGCAAAGCGACGTTCGATCTTGGTCCTGGTGAGTTGCGGCTTTCGGCGGGACAAGAGCCGATCAACGAAGGCGACAACCATTGGGACGACGACGTTCGGCGTAGCGTGTATGCGCCTAACGACATGGCACCTTTCAAAAAAGGCGTCGACGTTACGCTGGTTGGCAGCGCGTATGCTCCTCATAGGCAACCTTGCCGATCGGTTCTCGCGCGGCTCGTCGTCGGGACCATCGACAAAGCGGTTGAAGTGCACGCGGATCGCGCGTGGACCGGCGAAGCGCAAATCACTGATGGTCCTCCGTTTGTACAAATGCCCTTGCGATATGAACGGGCGCAAGGGGGTCCCGGAACGCCCAATCCCGTAGGAATCGTCATTCAACCGGGACCGTTGCCTAATTTGCATCCTGCACGTCGTGCTGGCACACTGCAAGACGATGGTTCGCCGGTGGGATTTGCTCCCATTGCTGCCGGTTGGCCGCAACGCGAAACGCGCTTGCGTCGCCATCGTGGAAACTTTCCGCACGCCGATTGGTTCACCCGCCCATTGCCGGATGATATCGAAGTCGAATATTTCAATGTTTCGCCTGCGGATCAGCGATTGACTGAAATCGCGTCGGATCAGGAGTTCGTCCTGGAAAATATGCACCCCGAACAAGCGCGTCTCGTTGGGCGTTTGCCGGGGATCAGACCACAAGCATTCGTCGAAAGGCATCGAACGGCTCCGCAGGAATTGAGCCTCGTTGCCGATGGTTTGTGGTTCGATACGGACCGCGCCATTTGTACGTTGACGTGGCGCGCGCAAGTGCCGCTGGCGGCGCGTGATGAACAAGGCCGCATTCTCGTCGTCTTGCCGCCAGCACGTCGAAAACTCGATTGGAATGAAGTACAACGGTTGGTGCAGGCTCAAACAGCATCGAAATCCGCATCGTCGAAAGGGCCCGTTGCTGCGTCTGCCGCTCCGCAACAGCCCTCGCGAACACCGACCGTCATTCCTGGCCATACGCCACAACGATCGGCCGCGGCGCCTCGTGTGCAAAATGCACCGCCGAATAAAGGGCCAAACGTATTCGAGGAAGACTCCGTCGAAACAGCCGTGCTCTCGTTCGACGAATTGGCGCAACTCGAAAATATCAATGCACCGCATTGGCTTGCGGGACGACTGCAACAACAAGCCGCTGCGGCTGCAGCAAGCGCTGTGGTTGTGTCAACACCGCAACCAACACCAGCTGCATCGGTTGTTTCAGCGCCCATCGCAACTGCACCGGTTGCAGTTGTGGCCTCTCCTCCCGCAATGGTTCCCCGTCCGCCGGTAGCCATACCGGCCAAAATTCCACTCGCTGCGCCGTCGGCTCCGTCGGAAATGCCCCGACAAACCCAAGCGATTGCTGATATGTCCGCTCCGGTCGCGTCGCGCGAATTGAGTCCTTGGGCCGCGGCTGCTGCGGCAGGGCCCATTGTCACGCCAACGCATACATCCGTGGCTGCTCCGGTGGCGGCATTACCGGCTCCTGCCGAAGAACCGCGCGCGAGTGGGCCGCTGCGTGTGCCTCGCCGTGCAAGTGTCGACGTCGTGGATTTGTTGTGGTTCGATCCGGCGAGCGTTCCTCGAATTCGGTCCGCATTTCCGGCCATCATCGACGAACTCGAATTCGAGCCCGTTGATCCCAAACACGATTTGCCCATGGACGATCCCAATGCATCGCGAGATCGTCACGATGTTTTTGGGGTGCTCACGAAAGCGTTGTCAACGGACGGTCGAGGTTTGGCACGGTCGATGCTCGATTCCGTCAGCGAGACAGGACGTTTTACGCCGCCTGTTGTGGCCATGGCGGGTGAACTGCGTTTTCCATTCGACGAAGTGGAACTTTTGGGCGCCATGGTTGCCGCCATTTCGCCGCTTGTGACACCGGAAAACAAAAAACTCGAAGAAGCGCTTGGTGCGGCTCGTGAAGTTCAGAAAACACCGATGTTGCAATCACCGTCAAGCATTGAATCGGTGTTGAATGATTTAAGAGATGCGTTGCGACAATCGAAACGTGCCGCGATGAGCGCGCAACTTGATTCCCACATCGAACGTGTTCTACTCGAACAAAGAAAATACCAAAAACGTTCGGTATTCGGGGACGAACAGATTCGCACGTTGTTTTTGCCCGCGGGAGAAAATGCAACGATTCCCACGTATTTGCCTGCGTCGCTCACCACGAAATTGCCGCTTGTTTTGCGTATGAAGGTGCGGTTTTTGGCGGAAGCTCATGCGCAGCAGGACCAATACGAATCACACGCGCATGCATTACGCGCCATTGCGCTAGGACGCGTGGTGGCGATCGAAGGGTGGCGGTAGAGAACGGTTAAGGCTTGTTGTCTATTGCGCGTTTGCTGTCGCGTACGATTACGTCGAAACGTGCATGCGCTTCTCGTAACGCAATGATGTCGTCGTTGACTTCGCTGCCGAATTTGCCATTATAGGCGCGTACTTCGAGGGCAATAGCGAGCATCCGAATCTCGTCGGCGCCTAACGCTCCACTGCCGCCTTTGAGCTTGTGAGCGGCCTTTTTGAGGGTTGGGGCGTCAATGGCGGAGCCGAGTACGACTTCGTCGACTTGCGTGGCGATATCCGCCAGGCAGCCTTCTAAAAAATCATAGATAGCAGACGGATCGTCGCCCACGGCATCGGTCAATTCTTTCAAGGCCGCCGAATTAAACACCAGTGGCGCTCTTGGCGCATCCGATACGGGGGGAGCCGCAACAATCGAATTTTTGG
>JANORL010000170.1:0-21796 GCA_031415295.1 Polyangiaceae bacterium
CCGCACGACCGACTCGAAAAACGATAGCTTTGCGCCGTGCCCTTCAGGACTCGATGTCCACGTGCGTTGGTCCGAACCGCCATTGCCTCCGAATTCCGACACCGACGCTTTCGCTACGACAGATGCCACCAGCGCATCGAAAGCAGCTTTCTTTTCAGCGTCGTCGTCCGATGTATCGCCCACCAATGGTTTGCCGGGGCAACGTAATCGATTGTGGGGCGATGGAAAACGCAAAACGCTTTCGCCGGGCGCGTCTTTGTCAAATACGTACACGCGCTTGGCACCTGCACGTAGCCGTGCATAAAGATCCGGGTCGCGGGTATAACTCGCACCAGCCTTTTCCGATGTGAACAACCATTCCAGCGCATCGGAACGCACGTCCGGCGGATGCGTACACACGGGAATGATTTCGGGACCCCGTTTTTTCTGTGTAGGGCTGACGGACGCCATAAAACGGACACGCCCCGGACTCGTATCCTCGAAATCAGTATGGAACGGATTCCATTTGGCGTTTCGTAATGGATTCTCGTTCGCGTGCGGCAACCGAGGACCATTGTCGACCGCACGTGGAATCAACGCATTCGGATCGTCACACGACAACAAATTGTACGGAATGGGGAAAACATGCACGCTTTCGGCACGGGCCGTGGAGTCGTAAATGAATACGATGTCCGCATAAGGCAAAAGCTCGTCAAACTCTTCGGGGTTTGTGTCGTCGACAATGGTCCCCGACGCATGATGCATCGCCCAATACCGCGCGTGTGGATTGACTTGTGGCATACGCGTACATACCCAGGCGCGATGGACATGCGACGGCAAATCGCTCCACGTGCGCGTGGCGCAACCCGTGATTGTTGGTCCCAATATCGTACAAATCAATAACGTGGCAATGACGGGCCGCAAGCAACGCAGGAGGGAACGCCAGACGCCGCGTATTCGAGAACGAGCTTGCGCCTCGAATTGCATTAGGCGCCAGGCGATGGACGCCGGCGACCGGTACCAAACGCGCATTCCAAATAATACTGCGATTGCACTGATCAATGCGCAGGACTTCATAGGTGTCAAGCTCACCATCGTTCGCTCGTGCTGGCCAAGTTTGTTGCCGTAAAAAGCTTCCCAAACGAGTCATTTCTTTTAGGCGAGTCTTCTGGTAGCGTGCGCACCGCGAGGTTTATTCGTTGACACACGTGCTCATCGTCGAGGCGGATCCCGAACTGGCAGGCCGTCTTTGTGCCGTCCTCACGCGAGAGCGAATCACCGTCGTGGCTGGTGCCAAAGAAGCGGTGGAAGCCATCGCCAATGGCGTCATCCACATCGGTGTTGCGTCAAGCGCCGTGTTCCGCGACAAACTCGCCGCATTCGACTTGCGCCTCGTTCCTTGGGTCGTACTCACCGACTCCATCGACGACGAACTGGCCATACACCACAACGCACCAGAAATCAACGCGCAGTTCCTTGTCAAGGACGAACAGGAACGTTATTTCGAACTGCTTCCGCTACGAGTTCGTATGGCCAAAAGCCGCGAGCGTCTCGTGGCCACCATTGCCGATCAATTTCCAGGCATGGTCGCGTATTGGAATGTCGACGAGCGTTGCCAATTTGCCAATGCCGCCTACCAGCAATGGTTTGGCGTCACGATGCGCGAAATGCTCGGCAAGTCATTACGCGACCTTCTCGGACCTATTTATCTGCTCAATGAACCTTATATTCGCGGTGCCTTGCGCGGCGAGGCGCAACGGTTCGAGCGCGCGATCCCCAATCCCACCAATGGCCAGGTCCGCCAAGTGCTCGCCATCTACATGCCAGACATTGAAGATGGCGTCGTCCACGGATTCGTCGCCCTTGCTACTGAAATCACGAAAGAATACCACCTGCAGCAGGCACTGCTCGAGCGTGAACGCCGTTGGGCCACCCTTTTTGAGATCCTTCCCGTTGGTGTAACTGTCATTGACGACAACGGCGCGATTGTCGAGATGAACTCGGCCATCCAGACAATCCTAGGCCTCGATCGCCAGGAGCTGGAGCAAGGAAAATTCAGGAACCGGACCTACGTCGACACCGACGGACGACCGTTGGCGTGCAGTGATTTTCCGAATGTCCGAGCACTTGCCGAGCGGCGTATTGTCGGACCTGTCGAGATTGGTGTTATCCGGGAAAACCAAACCACCGTGTGGACGTCGGTGCTGGCCGCTCCTTTTCCGGGCGAAGACAAGGCGGTCGTCATCACGCGCGACACGACAGCCGAAAAAGCGAGCGCGGCGCGGTTCGAGTCCATCGTAGGCGCATCACCCATCCCTTATGCGCTCAACGACGCGCAAGGCAATATCACCTACGTCAACCGCGCTTTCGTCACCACGTTTGGTTATACAATCGAGGACATTCCGACGCTCGCGCATTGGTGGCCCCAAGCGTATCCAGATCCAACCCATCGAACATGGGTCGCCGCGGAATGGACCGCTCGACTCGAGCGGTCGAAGCGCGATAACGTTCCATTCGAACCCATGGAGTTGGCCATTCGTGCGAAAGACGGGACCGAAAAGCTCGCGATGGTCAGTGCGGTGGCGCTTGAAGGCTCGTTGGCTGGCGAGCATCTCGTTGTGCTCGTTGATGTCACTGAACGTAAGCGGGCGGAACGACAACTTGAAGAAAGTCGAAGGCTTGCGTCTCTCGGCGCGCTGGCGGGCGGCATTGCCCATGATTTTAATAACTTGCTCACGCCTATTCTCGCCCACATCGACATCGCATTGGCCGAGATTCCTCCGCAGGGGTTTTTGCACAACAGTTTGTCGGAAGTGCGCATCGCGGCTCGTCGAGCTGCGGCACTCGTTCGCCAGATTCTCGCGGTGAGTCGACCTGGGGACGAATCGAAAACGCGAGTGGATCTCGTGCCCCTCGTGGATGAAGTCGTGCATCTTCTTCGCGCGTCCTTGCCCTCGAACATCTCGATTCAAACGCAGATTGAATCGCAAGGTTCCTCGCTTCTTGCCAATCCATCCCGAATTCATCAAGTCATTTTGAACCTCGCAACGAATGCGCGTGACGCGATGGGCAGCAGTGGCGGCGTGTTGATGATCTCTGTCAATCGAACGGAAGGGAATCACGTCAAACTGTCCGTCAGCGATACGGGTAGCGGCATATTGCCGGAACTATTGGATCGTGTATTCGAGCCTTATTTCACGACCAAAATGAGCAGTGGCGGTACAGGCCTTGGCCTCGCCACGGTGCGAGCGATTGTCACGTCGCTGGGTGGTACCATCACCATTCATAGCGAACTTGGAAAAGGCACGACGGTAAACGTGTTGTTTCCAACCCTCGAGGATGATCACCGCCCTGTTTCGCGCGCCAGCGACGAGTCTATGAAGCATTCTGTAGTTAACGGCCAGGGTCTGCATGTTTTGGTCGTCGACGATGAACCTATGGTGGCTCGCGCCGCGGGTCGCATGCTCACGAGGCTCGGTTATCGGACCACGCTTGCCCATAACCCAGTGGATGCAATTGCTGCATTTCAATCCGATCCCTCGTTCGCCGTGGTGCTCACCGATTATACGATGCCTGGTATGACGGGACTGGATCTCGCGAAAACGCTTTTCCAGATTCGACCGATTTGCATTCTGATTGCGACAGGGCTTGCCGAATGTTTGACGGAGGAAAAAATTCGCGCGGCGAACGTGCGGCAGATTCTGATGAAGCCGTACGGCATGGCGGCGTTGAGCGATGCGCTCGCGGCAGGACTGTTGGCCAAGGATTGAAGTAAGCGGACACGTGTAACGTTGTCATGTACGGTCGTGGATGATCTACGGTTGGTGTTTGACGTCTTTACGTGGGCGGATGGTGACGGCATCCGCGACGCTCGCTTGACCTATACCAAAGAATGATCCGCATTGGCGCTCTGGTGAACGGCTGAGGCGTTTCTTGGCAATTATTTGCAAGTGGCGCTGCAACCGTCACCAGCCGTGGTATTGCCATCGTCGCAAACCTCGCCGCCATCGAGAATCCCGTCGCCGCAACGAGGAATGGTGCAATTGAATCGGCATGGGGCCGATGTTTCGAGCGCGATCAGTTGGGCAGGTTCGTCCTTCACGAGCGTAATGGGCGTCCCGTCGCCATCGACGTATTGCCACGTCTCGATACCGGAAACGAAATTCGACGAGATTTCAATTACGAAAGCGCCCGGATAAAGAAATCCGGACAAGGCGCCTCCGTCGGAGTTGTTGTCAAATTCCCACTCCCCGAGTGCTTTCGTAGGTTCCAGCAATTGGAATTCGTTGGCCGTGTCATCTTCGATGGCGACAAAAACACTCGGCGGCAAACCCAAAAAGCTCTGTGTGACACTCGAATCTGGCTGGTCTTGCCCCGACGTTTTTTTATCGATTCCGTGTATGGTCACGAGCCCCAGTTGTCCTGTGCTCGCATCGTGGTACAGGAAAAACCGACTCGTGACAACCGCCTCGAAACCCGTGTGCGCGCTGGACGAAAAATAATCATAAAAAGAGGCCAGCGGTGCGGGACGAGCCACGGGCGTGACCGGACGAATCAGCGAGCCTTGGACCAGCAAAAAAGCCGGGCTATTTGTATTAAATACGCCGCCATCACATTCTTCGACGCCTGAATGAAGAAACCCGTCTCCACATACCGCAGACAAACAACGCGACGGGCAATTGTCGTTATCGTTGGTATTGCCATCGTCGCAAACCTCACCTGGTTCGACGATTCCATTGCCACACGTTGGAACCGCACAATTCGACAAGCAACCATCGAACTGATCGGCATTGCCGTCATCACAAGCTTCGACGTTGGCGTGCACGATTCCATCGCCGCAACGCGCCCGAACACACCCAGGTAAACACGCGTCAGATGCGGCTTGATTACCATCGTCGCACGCCTCCTGAGGATCACGAACGCCATTACCACAAGCCAGATCGTTGTCGTCGAGATCCGGAACGGGAAGACCCGTACGCCCACAAGCGCCAGCGATGTAGCCGAGAAACGCGATCGAAATAGCAAACCTCAAGGAACTCATAGACGCGCGATCCTACCACAAACGAAGGGTTGACAACGGTGTAACACAGTTGGCGTCATTCGTGGAAAAAAACATCGCGTGGCCAAATTGATTTTGACCGGTGTACGACGACCCGTGCTACTTTGTCCGCAGATTTCAAACCAAGGAGCGATTGATCCATGCGACGACATCAAAACCTCTGCATCCTTTTCTCCGCCTGTGCCCTCGTTGTTGGCTGTTCGGACAGCGAAGACCCGTTGTTCGGGACCTCGTCGACCACGTCTTCGTCCTCGTCTGGAGGTGGCGGTTCTGGCGGTGCAGCGCCTGAAGTACCTCCCGATTACGGCCTGGTATACGATATCGACAAAATCAACGAATTCACGATCACATTCACGGCTGCCAATTGGGCAACCTTGGAAGCGGATCGCCAGAAAAACGAGGCGTTGCCCCCGAACCAGCGCGATTTCATCAATGTGACCTGTACGGTCGTATTTAACGGCGAGACCTGGAAAGACGTGGCCCTTCGTTATAAGGGCAATTCGTCGTTCAACATTCCCGGTGTGAAAACTTCATTCAAACTCGATCTCAACGAGTTTGGTGTCGATCAAACCATCCACGGCATCAAGAAGTTCAATTTTAACAATGGCTTCAAAGATCCCACGATGCTTCGCGAATGTTTGTCGCTCGAGATGTACCGCAATGCAGGTGTTGTTGCCCCGCGTTGCGCGTATGCGCGAATCAATTATGACCGGGGCGATGGGCAAGGTTCGCAGTATTGGGGCTTGTTCACGAATATCGAACAAGTGGACAAAACGTTCCTCGAGGATCGATTCACGGCAGCATTCGATGGTGGCAACCTCTACAAACCCGACGGGCCCGGCGCGGATCTGTCAATGTTTTCCCAAACGACGTACGAGAAAAAGACCAACGAGACGGCCGCCGATTACACCGATATCATCGCGCTCATCGATTCGCTCAAAATGCTGAACGATCCTGCATCCATCAAAGCGAACCTCGAACCCGTCCTGAATGTCGACAGCTTCATTCGTTTCCTCGCCATCAACAACATTTTGACGAGCTGGGATTCCTATGCGGGGACGGGACACAACTATTACCTCTACAACAACCCCAAGAACAAAGACACCACGGGGAAACCCTACTGGGAGTACATCGTGTGGGACGCAAACGAGGCCTTCGGCAACTTCATTCCAATGGGCAAAGTCGCGGCCGACAACCTCGCCTGGCCTTGGGATCAGCCCTTTGCGATGAACCAAAAACCACTCATCTCAAAGGTCTTGATGGTTCCGGAATGGCGGGTGAAACTCGGCGATTACATGAAGCAGTTTTTGAAGGATCCACTGGTATTCGAACCCGTGGCGGCCCAAGCAAAGGCGGAAAAGCTGCACCAATTCATCAGCGATGCAGTGCACCAAGACAAAAACTACCTATTCACCACGGCAAACCCAGATCTTTTTACGCAAGGGCTCACGCAAGACGTCCAAGGTGGTCCGCAAGGCGTCATTCTCGCCATGAAGCCCTATATCAGCGGACGCGCCATGTTTTTAAATGGAACGCTCCCCTGACACTTCGTCCCGCGTTACCCCGCGTCCAATCGATTGCCCGCCGCTTTACAGTCATTCCGTTTTCGCCGCAAAACGAACAGCAGGCGGCGAGTCGACGAGTGCCTGTGGCGATGTTCAAGCAGCATCGTAGGCCACAGTGACACAGGTGTCCGGTGGCGGGAAAACCGTCGACGATGGCGACAAAACAAATACGCCGCCAATATTCATGGCGGCGTATTTCCCTTACGGGTTCGTTTGACCTGCGAGTCAGGCCGAGAGTCAGGGCTTGGGGCGAGCGGATTGCACCTTGGCAGCCTTGGCAGCGCCTTTGGCAGCTTCCTTGGCGGCTTTCGCCAACTCGCGGCGGAGTTTGACGATTTCGTGTGCCGGCAACTTACGTATGAGCTCCGCAACCTGATCTCGTTCGTCGTCGCCCGGCGACGTCAAGATATAGAATGGCGGAAGGCTAAGGCCTTTGGCAAGGCGCGAAATGGTTTGCACGGTAATGGCCGCAAGGCCGTGCTCGATGCTGGAAAGGTGGCCTTTGGAAACTTCAGCGGCGTCCGCGAGGTCTCCGAGGGACATGTTTCGTTCGAGGCGCAGTTCGCGAAGTCGTGCGCCAATTTTTGAAGTGTACGGATCTGGCTCTGTTCTACGAGGCATGTGGTTTTCCTAGCACCAATTATTAGAACGACAAACAATCCTCTTCGTTTGTCTGCTCGGACGAGCCGAACCCCAGTTCGCCGACGGTTGCGTGGTCAAACGCACCAAATTAGTCGCGGATCAGCATTTGTTCGGATGGACATCGCCTGTCCGCACATGGTATGCGACGCGTCGAAAGACGATCGTTTGACGTCAAACGGATTGTCGCGGCGCTGTCAGGACAATACTTGGAGGTCAAACCAATTTGCCAACGAACGAATGTTCGGCATACAATTACGATGCTGAATCTCCTTGCATTTACGACATTTACGCGAAGGGGCCGTCGTTCGAGTGACCGTCGACGGCGACATCAAAGGGGCCGTCGTTGCGCCACCCGGTGTCGTGTGTCGAGACAACTGCACGGTTAATCCAAACAACGTCGTGATGATGCCGAATTCCCAAACCTATCTTCACGACACGTGGCGCTGCACCATCTTGACGAACCCACTGCACCTTCAACTCGTCGCCAACTCGTCGCCAACTCATCGCTCAGCGCTCAGCGCCCAACCGCGCACGGGCATGTTCGATGGCGTGCAGCAGCTTCTGTTCGAGCAATTCTCGCGGAGGCAGTTCCGTAAGATATCGCGCAACTCGAATCGCCCCGTCCGTGAGTTGCAACAGCTCGATCTGTTCCTCGTTCTTGTCCGCGCACAGAATGAGGCCCAACGGCGGGTTTTCGTGCGGTTCACGTTCATACTTGTCCAGCCACCGCAGATACAACTCCATCTGCCCCTTGTCGCTCGCTTCAAAGCGCCCGAGTTTGAGTTCCACGGCGACCAACGCACGCAAAGGCCGATGAAAAAAGAGCAAATCGAGGTAAAAATCGTCCTGGCCAATGGACATACGTTTTTGCCGCGCCACAAAGGTAAAACCTTGGCCAAGCTCGAGCAGAAACGATTCGAGCTCCCGCAAAATAGCCGCCTCGAGCTCGCTTTCGCTAAAATCTGATGGCAAACGGAGGAAATCCAGGACGTACGGGTCGCGAAAAACGAGGTCCGGGGTCATGCGGCCCTCATTACCCAACGTAGCGAGCGACTGTTCGACAACCGCGGCGGGACGTTTGGCGATCGCCGTCCGTTCGTAGAGCATCCCGGCAATTTTTGTGTGAAGTGTCCGTGTGCTCCATCGCTCGGTGCGGCACAGTTCTATGTAGAAGCTGCGTTGAAGAGGGTCGTCGAGCGCGATGATCTCCCGCAGATGGGTCCACGTAAATGGTGGCCGCAGTGCGGCCACAATCTCTGGATCAGGGAAAAGCTCGGCAAAACGCATCATCCGGTACAGGCTGCTCTTCTCAAAGCCCCGGCCGAACTCGGTCGAGAGCGATTTGGCTACAGCCGCGATCACTTGTTCACCGTAGGCGCCGCGCCCGTCCCCAACGACGTCTTGTCGCAACCGAGTTCCGATCTGCCAGTACAGCCCGATCAGTTCGCTGTTTATGGTTTGGGCTACATACCCGCGACTCGATTCGATGAGCGCCTGAAGTTCGCCAACGAGCTTTGCGGAAGGAGTGGTCGAAAGGTCACTCATGCGGTGGTGAGGGCTTATATCGCGTCCCGGACAAACGTGCCACCGAAATTCCACGTGTTGCACAAACCAGGAAAAGACGTACCACTGGCGGGACCAAGATGTGCACAAAGCGCACACTTTGTTTTCATTCGGTGCTGTTCTTACGCATGAGGCCACGGCTGTACAGTAATGCAGCTTTCTCTTGAATGGGCATAGCGAGTGCTTGGCGTCTCCTTTGGCGCACGCATCACTTTGGGGGGCTCATGCACGAGAATCAATTTGCTGTAACGGAAACGAAAGTACGTATTGGAGCGAGTACGCTGCGCGTCGATCTGTCCGGCGTATGTGTCGTGACGTATGTCGGGATTCTCGACGTCGACGTGATTAAAACGATGAACGCGGCGTTGCAGCGACACACCAGTCACGATCGTCCTCTTTATTTGGTCGTCGATTTAGCACGTGCGGGTACGGTCACGCAGCTTGGCCGGCGTCATGGCGCGGGCGGAATGCTGGCACTCAATCCGGCGGCGACAGCGGTCGTCGGGGCGTCTTTTCATATGCGAGTGATTGTCGAGTTGATCACGAAAGCCGCCCAATTTCTGAATGCAGGAATTGGGGGGCCGGTGGCGTTCTTCGCCTCCGAAATGGACGCACTCATGTGGATGAACCGATTGCAAAAGGAGTCCAGGGCATTGCAATGAAAAATCCGACGCCATATCAAACCCGTTCGGGTGAGGTCATTACCATTCGATCGGCGAGTGAAATCGCGACGAACGTTCGGACCGTGGATGCGGGGCTCGCGATACGAATTCCACGTCATTGGATGACCGAGCCTGCGCTCAACATTCACGCGGTGTCTATCGAAGTTGCGTTATTTGACTGGTTTCGCACGCTGGGTTTTGGTGAGCAAACCATTGAAAAATTACGGACGTTCGAACCTGCTCATTATGCCGGCATTCCGTTTCCACGTGCCGGACGGGACGAACTATTCTGCATTGCCCGATATCTTTCCTTATGGCTACTTTGGGATGATGAAGACGTCGAGGCTCAGGGGCGAGGGTTTCGCCTTCGCTCGCAACATGTTTTGGGCCCGCACTCCCACGCTCCGATCAACCTCTTCGACAGGGCATGGTGGAGCCTATTCCGCGAGCTGGCGGAAGTGCACTCGCCCGAGTGGATCGAAAAACTGCTTGAATCGATGCAGGTATGGAGCATGGCGGCGCTGGAGGAAGCCCGGGTGGCGAAAGCTCGGCGCGACGGGTATATGCGGGTCACCTTTTCGGAAGCCCTGCAATCCCGTATTGCGACGATAGGTATGTATGCGACGGGGCAATTGATCGAACACGTGCGCCATGTGGAATTACCCAGAGAATTTTACGAACACGCGACAGTCCATAAAATAAAAATGCTCGCCAGCAAAATCGTGGGCCTCGGGAATGACTTGCTGAGTCTCGGCAAAGACATGACTTCGAATTACGTCAATGTCGTGCTCGTACTCCAAGACGAATTGACCATTTCTTTGCGGGATGCCCTTCGGGCTGTCGTCCAGATGCACGAAGAGGCATTAGCGGAATTCGACCGCTCCGCCATTTCGTTGCCGAGTTTCGGAGCCCAATACGATGAGGCGATTGATGATTGGCTCCGCGATCTACGAAAAGCCAGTGTCGGGTTCACGGTTTGGGAAGCTCGAGCGCCAAGATACGCGGCGTTCAAAGTGGTCGTGGATGGCGCTGTGGTCGATCCATACTTGGTATTTCATACGCCCGTGTCCGGGTATGCGTCCGCGTGCGCGATGATGCGGTGATTTGAACGGCTTGCTCGCTTTTTCGATGGTCGACGTGTCGCGTCGAAGCGGACGAGACGCATTTGGTCGTTCGGTCATCATGTCGGTTGCAAAGTGTCGCTTGGTGGGTCACAACCGGACTTCCGGAAAGGACACACCTTGAGAACCGAAGGCCAGCGACGTTCTGACAACATCGAAGATCGTGGAAGTGGAAGTGGGGGAGGGGGACGTGGCGGCGTTCCTACAGGCCTGATTTCGACATTGGTGCAAACCATCGGAATCAAGGGTACCCTCGTCGTCGCGGCAGCGTGCGGCGTCGCCTACCTTGTCATGCCGGACAGTGTTCGCCAAGCATTGGTGGGTGGTAAGTCGGAAGGCAGCGCGTGCCAAGCTTCGGCTACGAATGCCAAAGCTTGTGATTTTTCTCGCGTGGTTTTGGCGTCCACGGAAGACGTCTGGAAAGACAAGTTCCAGAGGGGCGAATTGCCTCAATACGAAAAACCGGCCAGCGTTTATCAAGATCCGACGCTCGTCGTATTTCTCAATGGCGTTCAAACCGGAGGATGCGGTGGGGCCACGTCCGCCGTTGGCCCATTTTATTGCCCCGCAGATCGAAAACTTTATGTGGATCCGACCTTTTATGACGTCATGGAGAAACGTTTGCGTGCGCCGGGGGATTTTGCGCAGGCGTACGTCGTGGCGCACGAAGTCGGGCACCACGTGCAAAACTTGATCGGCTCATCGAAGATCACCGTTCGTGGCGAAACCAAGAACCAAGTGTCGGTGCGTGTCGAACTTCAAGCGGATTGTTTTTCAGGCGTCTGGGGACATTCCGCACGAGCGGCATTGGCCATTCAAGACGAAGACTTGA
Source organism: Polyangiaceae bacterium (assembly GCA_031415295.1). Taxonomy (GTDB): domain Bacteria; phylum Myxococcota_A; class Polyangia; order Polyangiales; family Polyangiaceae; genus Polyangium. Next base: position 11,424 of record JANORL010000170.1, read on the forward strand.
AAGAGGCTCTCAATGCGGCACATCAAATTGGCGATGATGCGCTCGGTCATTCCGACAAGAGCAAATTCACCCACGGCAGCAGCGAGCAACGCAAGCGCTGGTTCCAGCGCGGATTTACGAGTGGCGACGCGCGTCAATGCGATACATTTGCCGTGAAGAATCATGCTGAACTGTAGGCGATTGACATCACGCGTGGATTCATGGTCTACTGTGGATGGTAACGCGCCAGGAGTTCGTTAAATCGACGAACCCCAATCCCATTACCCACGCGTGGAGCTTGGTTATGTCGAATTCTTGGCAACATGGGGCGAAATATCTTTCGGCAACAGCTGGGCTCGTGCTCTGCGTTCATTGCAGTCACCCCTGGGATGATTACGCCCCTTTGCTCGACGCAGGCCCCGAGCCGTCGGGCGCAGGAGGGATGAACACAGGCAATGGCGGAATGGGCGGGATAGGCGGGATGGGCGGGATAGGCGGGATGGGCGGGATGGGCGGGGCGGCGTCGAGCAGCTCCGCAGCGAGCACGGCTAGTTCGACATCTTCGACATCTTCGAGCGGTTCGAGTTCGTCTTCGAGTTCGTCGAGCGGTGGGATGCAAACGACGAACTTCGTTGCAACCGTGGCCGAATGCATCAGTCCGACGACGTTCGACCCCGATGCTTGCGAAGTGAGTACGGGAATGGGCGAAATGTCCGTCGATAGCAGCGACAGCACGACGCTATTGCCCGTTCGTTCGTTCATCCGATTCGACATCGATGACACCATTGCGAACAAGACCATCGATGCGGTAACGCTCCGACTCCAGGTCACGGGGAACGTGAAAGCACCGAGCAATCAATCCGGGGAGATTTGGCAGGTGTTATCATTCACGGAAAACAGCTTGCACATGAGCGAACCGGCCAAAGTGGGTATGTCCCCCATCGGTGCGGACCAAGGCGCGGTGTTACAAAACCAAACTCTCATTTGGTCGTTGCCGACAAACCTCGTCGCGCCAAACCAGAGTGTTTTTCTCGGCGTATTTCCGCTATCGAGCGATGGCGTGAATTATTACAATACCGCTGGTGCCCAACCCCCACGCCTCACGATTCTGTATCACTGATGTCGGTGGTTGGGTTCAGAGGGTGTTTTTCAGGCGCTGCAACCTGAAAAACACACGCTCATTGCTTGGCGTAAAAATAAACGGGCTGGTTGGCTCCTTCGCTGATCGAGAAGTAACCACTCCCGTCGGTCGCAAAACCAATACCCTCACCTTGAGGCTCGGCTTCCATCGGAACCACGCAGGGCTCGCCAGCAAAAGCTTCGGCAATGGTCATGCCGCTCGAGCGACGCCAAATGAAGGCACCTGGATACGTGCGAACGATAATCAAATCGCGTTGTGCCGAGATATCGCCCCCAGTCGTCAACTTACCCCCCGGAAGTGGCGGCGTACCAAAAGCGAGTTTTCCGACTTCCGTCATCGTGATTGTATTTGCATTGGATAATGGCGCCGCGGCACGGAAGATTTGCGAGTTTCCGTTCGCTTCTTTCGTCACGATGTAAACGTCCCCGTTTTGCGGATCGACCAACAACGTTTCTGCATTGTGTGGCCCGTCGGCATAAACAAGCGTAAAGGTCTCGACGCCGTTGAGCATGATGGTCTTGGGACCTCCGGACGTATCCACGACAGGCTCGACGACGCGATAGATTTTGATATTCGAGCGAGCCATGGCATTGTCGCCGATATCGCCCATGTAAAGATAGGTTTCGCCATTGACGGGTCCGGGGCCGATTGACATGTCTTCCCAATCGGTTGCGCTCGCCCCCTGAAATGTGTAATCCCCGAAATCACTGCCATTTTTGCCGACGGCAAAAACCCGGGCCGAATCACCCGAGTCGTTATGGATCCACAACACATCTTTGGTCTTGCGGCTCTCAACAATACCGCTCGCTTCCCCGAGTTGCCCCGTTTTCACATTTCCGCCGCTTTTACCCTGACCATACGTAGGACACATCACGGGGCCACTGCCGCCCGCACCCATTCCGCCCGCGCCCATTCCGCCAGTACCCATTCCGCCAGTACCCATTCCGCCAGTGCCCATTCCGCCCGCGCCCATTCCGCCAGTACCCATTCCGCCAGTACCCATTCCGCCAGCGCCCATTCCGCCAGTGCCCATTCCGCCAGTGCCCATTCCGCCAGTGCCCGCCGCTCCGCCGGTCTCGGTACCGCTGCTGCTCGTCGAAGAAGTTGATGTGCCGCTGGAACTGCCGATCGACGACGTTTCCTTTCCGGATCCGCAACCAAGAGCCACGATGAACAAACAAGCGAAGGGCGTAGATAGGCGCATAGGGCACGCATATTACCATCAAAAAAGTGCGGGACGTCAAGGCAAGAAGGAAGAAGTGGGCAAACGTGCGTCTCCTCTCTATTTCATCTATTTCGGCGGGGTTTGGGGCGGCAGCCCCATCATCAACTGGGTAGAGGGAAAATGTCGAAAGCGCGCAGCGCTTGTCGACATTTTTCCTGACTAAGGTTGAGAGCGAAGCGCTCAACCGGTCGACAAAACAGGTATGTTAGGGGGAGAGGGTTGAGAGCGAAGCGCTCAACCGGTCGACAAAACAGGTATATTCGCGCTTATGGACCCGGGCATGCACAAGCCCCTGCCCGTCTGACTCTGCCTGTGGTAGAGCGTATTTCGTGTCCATCCAATGGTACCCCGGTCACATGAACAAGGCCCGCCGCCTCATCGGCGCGGCAATTCCTACGCACGACGTCGTCCTCGAAGTCGTCGATGCACGTATGCCACGCGCCAGCGAGAATCCCGTGGTGACGGAGCTTCGCGGCTTGAAACCGTGCGTCAAGGTCCTCAGCAAAAGCGACCTTGCCGACCCCGACGTCACAAAGCTCTGGCTGCGCTACTTCGAGACAAGCGGCGCAGCGACGCAAACGAGCGGTCAAGTGAAAGCTGTTGCGATCACCACCGAGCGGGTGGCCGAGACACGCTCGCGCATCGCGGAGATGTGTGGCGCGCTCGCGAAACCGACGCGGGGGCGCACGACAGCACGCGTGATGATCGTCGGCATTCCCAACGTCGGGAAGTCGACGCTGGTGAACACCCTGATGCAACGCAAAGTCGCCAATGTGGGAGACGAACCAGCCGTCACCAAGGTCCAGCAGCTCGTGCAACTCGACAATGGCATGATCCTTTCCGATAGTCCTGGGATCATGTGGCCGAAAATCGAGGATCCGAGGGCTGGACTGCGCCTCGCGTTTGGCGGGGCCATTCCCGATACCGCGCTCGACTACGAAAGCGTCGCGCTTTTCGGTGCCGGGTTCTTGCTGGAGCGGTATCCGGAGCTGCTCATGAAACGCTACAAGCTAAAGACGCTTCCGGCCGACGCGTACACGCTCATCGACGAGATTGGTCGCAGTCGCGGCACCCTTCGTGCGCGAGGCGAAATCGATCGACAAAAGGCGTCCAACATCCTCATCCACGATTTTCGTACCGGCACCCTTGGCCGCATCAGCTTGGAGCGTCCAGCAGATTTCGCGAAGTAGTTACCTGACGCTCGATACCCCTATCGATCCGTGCTTTATGTCGAAATGCTTGAATGGTGAGTCGACCATTGCTCCAGGAGATACGCATAAAACGCGTCGAGATCCACGGCGTGGAGCACCCTTGTGGCGCGCCCTTCGCCAAAGGCCGTGATGCGCGTGCGCCCTTGGGACATGCCCTCCGTGATGATCTCGGTCTCCACGTCGCGGATCGTGAAGATATCCGGACGCCCAATGTACGCCGTCGTCAAGACGTCCCACGCGTAATATTGCTGGTGCGCAACGAGCGCCCAGCACGATGCCGCCAAATCGGCGAGCGGGAAGCGCCGCCGCCGACAAAACTCGCGTACGAGGTCTTTCGTAATCGGGACGAGGTTCGTGATATCAAGCGGGCACATGACGATCGGAATGTTCGTCTTCCACACGCGCGCAGCGCCAGGCGGGTCCCAATAGACGTTCCACTCAGCGGAGCCGTCCTGGCCGCCTTCCATCGTCTTATCGACGTTCCCAGGCACCTCCAATGCGCCGCCCATCCAGACGATTTCACGGATCTTCGCCTCGATATCGGGCGCCTTGTCCAACGCCTCCGCAACGCTCGTCAATGGGCCCGTCTCCAGGATCGTCACCGGTTCCGGCGCCTCGCGCAAAGCGCGCACGAGGAAGTCTTGGCCAGGCTCGTCCAGGAGCGGGGGGAGCTCGACGTCACGCTCGTTCAAGACCGGAAGCCAATCGACCGAAAACGCGTCGCGCCTGAAAATGCGCGGGAACGGGTTGAGCCCGCGCACGGTACTCTCAGCCACGGGCACGTCGCTTCGGCCCATCAAGCCGAGGATCTTGCGCGTAGCGCTGACCGCCGGTTTTATATAACAATCGGCAGGGGTGACGACGACGCCGATAACCCGAACGTGTTGCATCGTCAGCAGGAGGGCGGTCGAAATATAGTCGTCAACGCCGCCATCGTGGTCCATCAGGACGAGTTGGGTAGGCACGTGGCGACGTTACGCTAGGAAGAGACCCGATGACAACCAACTCGAACGCGTCGACGGGCACGAGCGGGCCGCGCGAGCTGGGCCGCGATCAACCGACACCGTTCACTTTCGCGACGTCACCGTCGTGTTGGCGAACGAGGTCGTGTTGATCGTCGACGGCCAGGCAATCCTCGCCGTTCGCCGTTCGCCGCTTACCGCTTACCGCTCGCGCGATCCGTCACGCATCAGGCTTTGGGACGAGCTGGCTGGGTACGAGCGGCTTTCGCCGCGGTCTTGGCGGCTTCTTTTGCCGTTTTCGTCAATTCACGACGCAACTTGACGATTTCATGCGCGGGCAATTTGCGCACGAGCTCCACAATTTGATCGCGATCGTCGTCAGCCACCGACGTCAATAGGTAGAATGGCGGCAGCCCAAGCCCTTTGGCCAAACGCGCAATGGTTTGGACTGTGATAGCAGCCAAACCGTGTTCGATGCTGGAAAGGTGTCCTTTGGATACTTCGCTTGCATCGGCGAGGTCCCCAAGGGACATGTTGCGTTCCACCCGCAATTCGCGAAGTCGCGCGCCAATTTTTGCGGTTTGTGTATCGGGTTCAGTTCGTCGCGGCATATGTTTTTTCCTGTCTAACTTTCGTTCAAAGGCGCACGTGGAGATGACATGCGCAAGAAGATTGTACGGATCGGGCTCGGTTCGTCCGGGCGACGATGTACTACCATCGATTTTGCACATGACAAGCACTCTTTTTGGTTTGTCTGCTCGGACAGACCAAACCCTCGTTCGTCGATGCTCACGTGGTCAAACGCACTTAAATCGGCGCTCGTCACGCAAACTTCGTATGGACATCCCTCGTCTGTGTGTGGTAGGGGTGTACATCGTTTGAGTACAAACCGACTGCTGGAGCACCTGTCGCCGTAGCCGAAGCTCAACGGCGAGCTCGTCAGTGACGTGTGCGTGTCGAGTGATTCCCTGACGAACCGAAGCTTGACTTGCAAGCTATAGGACGAACCGAACTTCGACGAATTGTGATGCCTTTGGTGCCGAGCATGCGTCGACATCATCAACCACGTCGCGCTCGCCCGATGGTAATGTCAGCGCCGTTCGAACCTTCACCCGTCGAGGACCCACAGCACCCCATCGTGGCGCCCCTGTTCGTGCTGGCGTGTGGGGTTTGTCCTGGATGCTAGGCTGTTGTTTTGGTGGCTTTGTTTGTCTCGACAATACGCGTTTCGAGCTGCGTTTGACGCGGTTTTGTCGTGTCCTGACTCTCGCGCAGCATCAGCTGCACCGCTTCGGTGATCCGTGCATGGAACTCGCGCCGTAGATCCCGAAGCGCATGCTTCACACGTCGAAGATGCTCGTTGTCACGCTTGAAATAAAGCTGCATCACTCGCATGGCGAGGTCACGTTGCACCTCACTCGCATCAACCTCGACGCCTGCGCGCTCGCGAAGTTTATCTGGTCTGGTGATCCGAAACGTTTAACGTCGTCGTCACTTCCGCTCGAGCAACGTCATCGTCCGGATGCGCTTGCCTCCAGCATCCACCGTGAGGAGTACAGGCGGGCCAGGCAATGTTTTTGCAAAGTGAAAATGCGTAACGACGGGCACGCCTTCCTTCGTGTCACGGACCTCGTACACGATGGCTGCAAACGTGCCGGCCGGGGTCTCGACCGTGCGTTCGGTCACTGTTGTTCTTGCTGCCGGGAACGTCGCGTGCTCCATGAGCTGCGTCCACGTCGAAGTATCGCTTCCTTGATCCCCAACAAGCTTACCGTCTTCCGCGAACGATTTGGACGACATGGTCATTTGGGTCCCGTTGGCGGCCGTTACGACCCACTGTTCGATGAGCGTCGGCTCCCCAGCGACCTCCATTCGAAACTTGAGTTGACAACCCGTAGGCATCGCGTCGCGGATTTGCTCGGCCGTGAAAGGACGAGGTGCGATTGCCACATCCACGGGAGCGTCATCTTTTGGGGGTGCGGTAACGACGGGTGCGGAAGTGGTCGAAGCGCAACCTGCCGCGATCATCATCAGAGCGAGTACGATTTTGAAGCGCATGCACCAGCGACGATACCACGAACGATGACGAGCGAAACCGCTCGCTGGCACCCATTGCTCGACAGCCAGTCAAATGCGTTTTGGAGCAACAGTGCACGGCGAACTACCCGCATGCGACGACGAAGACCGACGTTTTGCAGAATGGATCCGTTGAAGCAAGCCAAACCATCCATGCGTGAGTTCGTGAAATCTCCAGAATGGGCGACCGCGCAAGCATTTTGTCGTGTACCTACAGCGCCGTTCAGTTTGCAAACAGAGCCTGCGAGCCCCCCATCGTGGCTGGCCTCGCGCCGCGCGTGTCCCCCCCACACACACGAAGCGAGCGTTCAAATACAGGCGCGGATTCAAACTGTCCTAGCCAAGTTCCCCCTTTGAAGTGTCTCTCCACGCTGACGTTTTTTTCCGAAACGAGCGCGGTTGTTCATCAGGGACGTTTTGCTTGACGCCGCGGTCGTACCCCTTTACCACCTGATCCCAACGAGCGTTGGTCCGTCGGGCACGAGAAAGAGCACTGCGTGCGCGCTCGCCTCACAACAACAATCCCCTGCGATTGCCGGGGAAGGAGGCTCCTTGGTGACTCAACGTCTTTGGTACATTGCTGGTCGCGCGTATGACCTCACGCCTTGGCTTGCGAAGCATCCCGGTGGTCGAGAGGTGTTGGCTCAGGTCGAAGGTACGGATTGTACGGAATTATTTCGCACGTACCATATGAAGAAGGCGCCGTTGGCTTCGGTCATGGCGCGGTTCGAAGTCGCGGTGGATGCAACGGATCCAAAACACGCACCGATGCTTCAAGGGTCGAATTTTACGTTCGAACCGGATGGATTCTACAGGACGGTGCAAGATCGCGTTCGCGAATATTTCAAGACATCTGGAGAGAAGTCGAATGGGACGGTGCAAAACCAAGCGTTTGCAATCGTGGTCTTTGTGCTGGTAATTGCCCTCATCGTTCCGGCATTCATATACGGTAATATTTGGGCTGCAATGGCCTTGGCTCTCACGAGAATACTGGCCGCCATTGGTCCAGGCCATAGCATGTCGCACTTCTGCCTGTTTCCTCGAGGCCGATGGAATACGCTGGGATTCCGTTTGATGTCTCCATTCTTGATCTCGAACCCGGCAATATGGAGCGCTACACACGTACAGAGTCATCACGTGCATACGTTGACGAAACACGATTTACAGGACAACTACCCCGTAAAACGTGTTCAGCCGCTCGCCGTGTTTCTCCCGCTGCACCGCATCCAGCATTTGTACATTTGGCCGACGTACATGATTGCGTTGCCTTTATGGGCGCTCGGAGACTTCGTCGATAGCTTGAGAAGCTTATTTTTTAATGGCAAGTACGACCGAACCAGCAATTTCTCGTTTAGGCAACGCCTCGAAAATACGCTGGTCATGATGTTGAACTTGTTCATTACGGTGGCCTTGCCCTTCATTTTCCTCGATTGGCGCCGGGCTTTGCTCGTTTTCGCCATCGCGGTCATACCCACCAGTTTTTTTCTCGTCGTGCAAATCGCGGTCAATCACGAGGTTCCGGAAACGATGAGCCAAATTGTCCCAGACAAACCGATTGACTGGGGCACACATCAAGTGCTCACATCGCATAACTTCGCCGTCGGTTCGTTCTTGGCGATGCACTTTTCAGGCGGGCTCAACATGCAAATCGAGCACCACCTTTTTCCCGGCGTGCACTACACCCATTACCATGCGATCACTCCGATTGTTCGCGAGGCGTGCGCCCAATTCAACTTGCCTTATAACGAATCGCGTTCTCTGTGGGAGGCCATGCGAAAGCATTACCGTCTGCTCCGGCGAAACAGCGATCCATTGAGCACGGCACCGGCGAACACGGTACCGGTGCACACGGCACCGGTGAACACGGTACCGGTGATATTGGGCCACTCAGGTACCTGATGAACACGGCGCGGGGCGGTTACGTCGGACCAACCGCCCCATCGCTTGCTTGCTCATGGTTTCGGCCCTGAGAATGCACGCCCGTCTGGACACACCCCCTGTGAAGCACCACGAACTACCATGGCTGGGCCTTCTTGGCCCGTAGGAGGAGATCCATCACCGCAATTCTCAATTCCAGCGGAGTTTGGGGCTGCACGCCCCATCGTCAACTGGGTAGAGGGAAAATGTCGAAAGTGCGCAGCGCTTGTCGACATTTTTCCTGACTAAGGTTGAGCGCGAAGCGCTCAACCTGTCGACAAACCAGAGTATCTTAACGCTTATGGGGCCAGGGGGTGAGGTGCGCGCGAAGCGCGGGATTCTGCTCGGTTTGCGGAATCGTCGTTTGGTGCCATTTCGAGATCCGTGATCGATTTCGCAGGTGAAACCACGGCTCACCATGCTCAACCGTTCTTGGGTTCTTCCGGCGGGGCTGGCGCGACTGGCGCGACGGGTGTGTCTCCTCCGGCGGGTATCGTTGTGTCCTCGGTTTCCGGCGTTCCTGCTCGTCGACGCGCTGTGGGCCGCACTTTTTCTGCGAGTTCGGGCCGTCCGCCCAATACAAACAAGGCGGCTGCCGCGTCGGCAGTGGCTGAATACACGACGGGCCAACGCGCGACTTGTGTGTCTTTTGCCGATAACGTGATTTGTGCCTCACGCTTCTCGCGCTCCACATCATTTAGGGCTTGCGCCAGTGCAGCATGATGCGCGTCGAGATCATCGGCGGCCGCAATGGGGTCGAGTTTTAGGCTCTTGTTACGCGCCACTTCTGTGAGCGGACGCGAGCGGAGCAATTTGGCAGCATTTTTGGTCATGTTTAACAGGACCTGCGCGTCTTCCGGCAATGCGACGGCGAGGCCATATGCGACGGCGACTTCAGCGCTGTAGTTGCGAGCAACGATATCGCGAAGCGAAGTATGGTAATTGCGTAGCTCTTGAATGCAAGCCTCGCGCTTTGCTCGATAACCACCATCATCGGCCAGCTCAGCCGCATGGGTTTCATCTGCTGCGATCAGCGCGTCACCATAACGAGTGAGGCTATATTCAAGGGCTGCAAGAAATCCTTGTACCGTCAGGTTTTGGGGGGTGCCGGCTGGAAAAAGCAATTTTTCGAGGTCGGCAACAATCTCCGGCGCATGTACATGCAAAGCAACGCGGACGGTGCGAAGGATGGCAAAACGATCGGCGATCAATTTTGAAATGGGCAAGCCGACTCCTTCTGGGAACGCGATTGGGTTGGCTCCGCGTGTGGATGCTACCGCGGGCCCGGAAGAAGCCGCAAGAAGAATCATCCGCTTCAGCCCGTTTCCGACACATATTTCGACAGACACGAATCCGTGTGAAAAAATTGTAGTAAGGAGTGCGTATCTTGGTTTGGGACGCACGTTCCTGGGCAAAACGAAGGCGAGTCTTACGCGCAGCAACAGGTTCCGTCGCCGAGGGAAGACGAGTCCGGGCTGGCAGAACAGGTTCCGTTGTCGAGGGAAGACGGGTCCCAGGTGGCAGAACAAGTTCCGTCGCGGAGGGAAGACGGGTCCCAGGTGGCGAAGGTCGAGGCAGGCGTCAGGGGACGCGTGGGGGCATAGGGCGAACGTGGTTCATGAGACATGGACGGCGCGTCCCATTGGGCGAATATCGAGTCGGGATGGAGGGATAGCGAGGCGCAGACTACGGAGGTGGTGGCAAGGGCCGTGGAATGGGTGTGCGCGGGCGGAAACAAGGAGCGGGCAAAAGGTGCAGCCACTTTGTGCGTTGACGGCCCGGTCGTGGGGAAATATAGGGGCCCCCCCCCCCCCCCACACACCCCCCCAAACCCCCCCGCACAAAACAAGGCCCCCCCCCCC
>JANORL010000171.1:0-4254 GCA_031415295.1 Polyangiaceae bacterium
CCATCTGGACCAGGATCACATAAGCGGTGCGCTCCAATTTCTTAGCGGTTGGACAGGACCAATCAAAACCGTACACGTTCCTATCGACCGCGATATCACCGACGACCAAGCCGAATCCAAGCGAGCTAAAGAACTCATTGATACCGTGAATGAACAGAGCCGTGATGCACCGCAGCGACCACGACGTTGGGAGCTGGTCCTGACCGCGAGAGATCCGCGGCCCCTGGCAAACGGGTTTGATGAAAGCGGGAATCCCTGGTCGGTAACGTTGCTAGCTCCATCACCGAATCAGCGTGTCGACATGCACCGAACGGGGGAATGGGAAGATCCGAATCGCTATTCTGCCATTTTGCGGATTCAGGTCGGAGCGAACGCAATGCTCATTGGTGGTGATGCACCTCTGCTCAGTTGGAGCGAGCTTCCTGCTACAGAGCTACCAGCGAAGGTCTTTCGAATTCCGCACCACGGCGGAGCCATCGATGACGGCGGAATACCACAAGGTTGGGACGCGGCGCGTCTCTATAAGGACGTTGGAGCAGGCACGGCTCTTGTCTCTGTGGGAACAAACAATGGCAACGAGCACCCTCGCGAAGAATGGATTGCGCCTATTTCCGGGGGAACATGCCGCATGGTCTGTACGCAGGTAACGCCCCGTTGCCATGCGGCGCTCGAGAGAATTGGAATCAATGGCCAAAAGGAGCGAGACTCCGACAAGATCGAGGAGCTTCGCAGCCAGGTCATCACCCAACAAAACCAGTGGACCGAGCCGCAATATCGTCACTTGACGGCCAAAAAGGGCGGGCTCAAGAAAGGCTTTCCTGAAGTCCCTTGCGCGGGCACAGTGATTGTCCGGATGTACTTTGATGGGCGCGTGGATGTGCTGCCTTTCCCGAAAGGCGATCACGAGCGGATTATTGACGAGTGGAAGCCGCGCGTCCGCCTTCAGCCATTTTGCCGCGCGTAAACCACCGTTCCCGTACATCGCTGCTTATCAGCACTCAAAAGTGCCTGGCACCTTTTGCGGGAATGGGTCGGCCCGTTATGACGTCGAAGCGGATCCGAACAGTGCCGATTGCGACGACAATACGACTTCCGGGACCGAACACGTAAAGCGTGAGCTTGCCGTTCTGCGGAGCGGGTAAACCATCGAATCGCGCAGCTGCAGACGAGTTCATGAAAAGAACTCACTACATGCCGGGTTGTGCCTCAAGATGCTCGCCCAGGGAGCATCGGCGACCACGTACCGTTCACTACGCAATGCTTGCAGCACTGGCCTTGCGAGATACGAAACACCGTCATCACCGCTGCTTGTGCGGAATCGATGCAATGCTTGCTCGAACTCCCAGTGGATTGGCGCGCTCCGCTCGCCTCGACGCACACGGAAAGCAAGCTCGCGGCCCTTGTAGAGAGGGTTGTCCGGATCGTACTTGCTTGCTTTGATATAACCATCGCGAATTCGATCGGCATCATTCGACGGAATCGCGTTGGGATGCATGCCCTCGTACGAATAGGCTAAGTTGTACGCAAAATATTCCCACGCGTAGGCATCGCGTTCGTCGAATTCGTCGACGATGGTTCGATAAACATTCGCGGATTCGCGATAATTCTTGTGTCTCGCGCTCAATTCAAAAGCAATTTTCCGCAAGTCGGCGCCGTAATAATGAGCCGTCGCGAGCGCCTGTGCGTAGTCTCCAGTGGCAATCGCATGATGGTGCACCTCCAACTTGCCATTGACATCGTCCGGCTTTTGCTCGGCCAACCACGTGTGTTCGCGATGAACCAGGTCGGGTTGTGCAAACGTGGCCCGTTCCGCGAAGAAACTGCGCATTGCATTCATCATTGAAAATCGACGGCTCCCGTCCACCTCCGTCCACGTATTCAACCAGGCTGCTTCCTCCAGCTCCAGCACCGCCGCTCGCGGCACGGCGGCCAACTGATTCAGCCATTCGTCGTCCTGCCCCTGATTCAACCGAAAAGCCCCTGCAACACCATTCAACGCTTGGGGCCCGCGAAGAAGTGCCAGGCGCTTGCCTGCTTCAATCGCCATGACACTGAGCGTATCGTAGGCCATCTCGAAAACGAGATCGTCTGCCGTTGGTTTCGATGACGCTTCCAGCATGCGCGCAGCCGTCCGCGTACGAAGTTTTTCCATGCTCACCATCGCCCGAATCAATGGTTGCAATACTGGCGATACGCGCGCCGACAATACATTCTCCAGGCGCTGCTCATCCATGGTAAATGCCGATTTCGGTGTCCCCAATTCGACGGGCTCCAGATCAACGGCGACAAGCTTGTTCGTCGTAGAAGATCGCGGTTCGGTACGCACCAGCTCCCACCCGTCATTGTCGAAGCGATCCACCAACATGCGAAACAAATCGCTTCGCTCACGCCGGAAAGACGCATCCTCCCAACGCCTCGACTGGGTCGTCGAACCATCTCCCGAAAAAGCCTCCAGCTCGGGTTCGGGCGCATCTGGATCAACGTCCAAAGCGTCGGGATCAACGAACCGAACGATGGTTCCTTTGCTTCTTCGCTGCTTCTCCTCGATGACGTCCCGCAGCGCCTTCTTGCGTTGCGGCCACGGAGTGCGTCTGTCCAGGCAACGCTTTACATTCGTCTGGTCGCAGTCTTGACCGAGCGAGTGCGCAAGAAGTACCGTCAGCCGGAGGTGATCGTCCTGGTCACCATAAGCCATCACCGTCGGAATTCCGGTTGAAAGCTCACTTAGGGACGACGTAAAAACCACGCGAGATCGGTTCAGCATGACGGGTGTAATCCTATGAAGACGGCAGCAATGATGCCAGTCGATGGTTTCGCCCGGAGACTACATGAAAACGGCGGACGAGCAAACATTCGCGCAGCGCAAAAGTGCCCCCCCAAAAGTGCCCGGCACCTTTTGCCCGGTTTTCTGCCGCCCAACCACCCGTCATCGCCCTCGTTTCGCCAAATCCCACGCCTTCCATCTTCGGCACCATGCCCTCCTCCGCGCATCTGCCAACTTCCTTTCCCGTCATGTCGCCTCGGGTTCCCCGATCCCGGCCTGACGACGTAGTCAATCGCCTCCATCGCCTCGCTTAGGCCGTATTTCATCCGACAATACGCCCCATACGTCCCGATGTGGCCAGGTTCCATCGCTACAAGGTGCCCAATCCGCGAGGCATGGCCCATCTTCCGACTCCGTCATGGGGGATGTCTGCACGGACGACGTTGTTGACGGAGTCGTGAACCGCGTTCCGTCATGTGCCGGGGCACTTTGCATCAGCGTCAATCGGCAAGTCTGTGCAGGGCGATGATCCGACGTCTTCGTAGGTGGCCAAATGCGTTTGGAAATGCCTTCAAACATAGGCAAAAACGAAAAATGCACATTTTTTTTGCCTGTTGACGTCGTTTCCAAATACGATGTGTGCATTGGAGGGTGTTCGATGGGCGAGGTAATTCGGGCGAGTGCCGCAGTTGACGATATTTTCCACGATGCAAACAAAGCACTGGATGAATCGAGGGCGCGTGGAGGGAGCATTCAAGAGCGTGCGGAGACGTGCATCGCTCCGGTGATGGCGATGGTTCAAGCGACCGAGCAGGAATTGCAGACGGCGCGAACGTCGTGGGGGCCGATTCTCGCGGCGCTCAATGCAGGAAACGATGAAGCGGACGGGGTGCTGAATCGTATCTACGATGAAACGTGGAACGATGTTGGAAGGCCGGCCAATGATCGGTATTTGGCATTGATGTACCCAGGGGGCGCCGGGTATTACACGGAAAACGATACGACTGGGCAACCAACACGTATGGAGCTGCTGGCGAAACTGTACGATCGTAAATTGCATCCCAAACTGACGAAAGAACAAAACGAAGGGTATGCTCAACGTGTTCGTGAAGCTGCGGCGGCATTAAAAGTGGACGTGGATGCAGCAGCGGGTCCGGCAGCGAATATCGCATTGCTGGAACGCGTACGCTCGGCGTTGGGACGAGTGGTCCAATTCGAATTGGCCAACTTGAAGCGGATGTTCAAGGTCGATGGAATGAGCGAAGCAGAGATCCATACGATCATTCCGGATCGGCCAGCGTCGAAGAAGACCAAGAAAACGCCGTAGATTGGGGCGGATCACGCTCCTCACCCCCTAACACCCTCTCCAACTCCGCATTGCTTCGCAATGCTGCGTGGAGAGGGGGAAAAGAGCCTCGTTTCTTCCGGCTACCCCCTGCTATGAAAGCCGGGCACGTTCTCGCTTACGCTCGAACGGCCCTAGTCAGTGC
>JANORL010000172.1:0-5629 GCA_031415295.1 Polyangiaceae bacterium
GAAGCGTTCGGACCAATCAGCACGATCGGTTTGCCCGGCGTGACGTCGATGGTCACATCCCGCAGCAACTTGAAGTTCTTTACCGACAACTTGCGCAACATCGCCGCCCCACTCTACTCGAAACGCCGTGACGTTGCACAATTTCTTGACGACGTCGGAAAAACCTCGCGTTGTTGCACCGACCCCGTCCCCAGGGTGACGGATTCTCCCTGCCGCTCGTCCGTTGCACGTGTCGCCATTTCCCTCGCCCGCTGGATTGGCAAGCGTTTCCGCAGCTTGAGATAGACGGCCACGAAAAAAACGCGACCGCGGATCTTGGGCTGTCACAAAATCCACTCGTCCTCCGATGCTTCCTCGTGAGCATGAAGATCGTCCCTCGGTGCCTGGTTCTTGCGTTTTTGGCGTTATGCGTTGCAGGTGCAGCAGGTTGCCAGTCCGGCGTCACAAATCTGAAATTCGTTGCCCCTGCGCCTCCGGGGTGGTTGTTGCATCGAAATGTCGTCGAGACGCCTCACGACGAGCAGCAGAAAAGCATTGATGTGCAGCAGGCGAAGACGGTGCCGACGAGCAAAACGACAGGTTTCGACAAGTCCCAAATGCCGCAGTGGCCCGCGCGAGCTAAATCAAAAATGCTTCCGAGTGGTTTGTTTAATCCCATGCCGGGAGGGGTGATATCTGGATATCGTGCCGACACGGGTCTCGACGTGATGGGTATCAAAATGCCAGTGCATGCGATTGCTTCGGGTTTTGTCGATTATGCGGAAACCGGGCATACGTTGTGGATGGGCCCTCGAGATACGGCGAACTGCGTGCGTATCGAATTGGACGAACCGATTGTGCATCGTGACCGGCGCATTACGCATATCTATTATGCGCATTTGTCGAAACTCGAGCATGTCCAGGCGGAGGGTCAATCGCCACGAACACGTGTCGAAGCGGGAGACTTGCTCGGGACATCGGGGGTGGCCAATGGGAGTTGGCATTTGCATCTCGGTTTTTTGCTCGATGGCCAGGTCGAGCAGACGTGGGGGACGTTTTTGTACGACGACGAGATTCGCGAGGTGATGGGCGGGTATCGCAACGGAAACCGGTTACCAAAAGAATGAGAATACTTTTCGAGAAGCCAAAATTCAGATAGACTCGTGAAGGTGAGCACGAATGTGCTCGTTGGAAGGAGCTTGAAAATGCGAAGGACTTCTCGATTTCTTACGTTTGCAGGGGCGACGATGTTGGCGGCGTCGGGTTTGGTGACATCGGATGCGCAAGCATGTGGAGGATGTTTTCATCAGGAGAATCCACCTGGGCCCGAGGTGAGTGTGGTGACGGGGCATCGGATGGCGTTTTCGATTTCGCCGACACAAACGGTGCTTTGGGATCAGGTCGAATATTCGGGGTCGCCTCAAGAGTTTGCCTGGGTACTTCCGGTAAAACCCGGAGCACGTCTCGAATTGGCAAGTGATTCGTGGTTCGAGGTGCTCGAGGCGGCAACGACGACGCGCGTGTTGGCGCCGCAAGTGAATTGTGCGCCGTTTAATCAGGATTTCGGCGGCGGCGATTTTTTCGAGGGTGAGGGGTCGGGTTTTGGTTGTGGTTGCTCGGATGCGTTAAGCAACAGCGCAGATTTTGGTAGTAATGGTGCGACAGGTGGTTTTGACGGCATTCCACCGATGGAGCCCCCTCCGCCCGTAACCGTCGTGAAGCGCGAGACCGTGGGGCCCTACGAAGTGTTGACGTTGAGTGCGAACGTTCAAGGAGCGCTCGTCGATTGGCTCAAAATGCATAAATATGCCGCGGATCCTTCCGTGCAGCCCATCATTGACCAATACACTCAAGAAGGCTTCGATTTTATTGCGATGCGACTTCTGCCGGATCAGGGCGTGCAAAGCATGAAACCGGTGCGGGTGATCTCTCCCGGCGCATCGCCGACTCTTCCATTGAGAATGGTTGCAGCGGGTACGGGTGCGGAAACAGCGGTGACGTTGTTCGTCATTGGGGAAGGTCGTTGGGAGGCGCAGAATTTCCCCAATGTTGCCATGTACGCGGCCAACTTGACGTGGGACTTTGGCACGCAATCGTCCGATTATTCCAAGCGACGGCAAGAAATGCTTGCGCTTGACGAAGGCCGGACGTGGCTTGGGTCGTATGCGCGGACGGGACCGCTACTTTCGCAGATCAACAATTCGATGGGGACGCCGTCGACGTACCAGACGAACCTTGGCACATCGAATACGATTGGCGAATTCTTCGCAACGACGGCGCGTGACAATGGAGAAACCGCGCAATTCGATTGTGGTCAGAAGTTCGGCGAATACGCGAAGAGTATGGACTTGGTCGTGAATCTGTGTACCGATCCTATGGCACCTTGTGCCGATTTGATGCCGGGACAAATCGATTCACGCGATTTCGCATGTGCGGGGTCGGAGACGCAACCGGACGTGCCGCTCGACGATTTGGCGGTGGCTTTGACTGGTCAACATCCGGCGAGTGTGTGGCTGACGCGTATCGAGGGGAATTTGTCGCGCAAAGCGCTCGAAACGGATTTGATTCTGGCGCCCGAAGCGAAACAGTTAGAAGTGGACAATTGGATTGTGCCGGGGCGAAAAGCGAATGTGCCGTGCACGGAAGTCGCTCCGGCAGCGATGATTCCACCCGATCAAGAAACGCGTCACGAGCGTCGTCAGCGTCGCGAGTTTGCCGGGATGTTGCTGGGGCTTGTCGCGTTGTGTTCGGCATTAGCGCGTCGGGCGGCAAAATTGATGCGGCCTTCCTATACGCGAGCGTGAAACGCGCTTCAAATCCTATAATGCGCTGCTAAATCTAGTGTGCGCTTGTGTTCGGGCACCACTTCCAAAAAGCTTCGTCGCCATTCCGGCTTCGTAATCATGTTCGCCCGCGTTTCCAAGCGTTCTTTGGCAATGGTCAACGCGTGCCTCGCCCCCGTTTCGTCGCCGCGCGCCACGAGAAGTTCGGCATACGCTAATCTTGCAATGCCTTCACCTTCGACCACTGTGCCACCGTGGGCGTCGAGAGCCGCCAAGGCACGCTCCACCGTTCGCGTCGCGTCGTCCAATCTTCCACGCATGATTTCCGAAAGCGCCAACGCACCCAAGGCATAAACGCTAATGGCCGCGGTTCCCATGGCATCGGCCGCGGCCCGAGCTTCTGCGTCGGCAATTTCGAGTTTTCGCGCATAAAGCGCGGCAATGGCCAGGTATACGCGGGCTCCGGTTTCGAGGCGCCGATTGCGCTGTATAATCGATTCGCGAATGCTGCGTGACAACAAGACTTGAGCTTCTTCCAAACGGCCGGTATGCGCCAAAGAAAACCCGAGGTTTTGTTGAATCACGCAAAGTACCCGTGCCAAACCCAAAGGTTCGGCCGCTTCGAGCGCCGTTCGTAATGTTCGTTCCGCGTCGGAATATGCACCCATGGCATTGAGGGCGACGCCTTGGTTGCTACGCAGAAGCGCGGCGCTACGTACGTCGCCCAATTCGGTCAAACCGCGAATCAATTCCTCGGCCAGCGTGACTGCGGAAGCGAGGTCCCCGGTAGCAAATGCGCGCATGACCCGCGCTTCCTCCACGCGTACTCGCACCGACGGGTCTTTGGACGCCACTTCCGTTTCGTGCGTCATTGCAAGTTGGTACATGGTGTCGGCTATCTCGCGCCGCCCCGACATGTAAAGCATTGTCGCAATACGTGCGCAAGCAATGACGACGGCGGGCTTTCGCGTGGACTTGGTCGCAACAATTTCCGAAAGTGAAGGGACAATGGAATCGAGTGGCGTGACGTCGCCGAGTTGTAATGCGCATGATACGAGTTCATACGCCGCGGTACACCAGCCGTCGGTGCCGCGCACGAGCACTTGAATGGCTTGGCTCGCGTTTTGAATGGCATCGACATTTTGTCCGCGCCACCGAAACGCTTCCGCTTGAATGACAAGTAATGCCCCGAGGTCGTCATCGACGGCTCCGCACGCTTTGCCTCGTTCGGCAAGCGACAATGCACGCGTGAGGTCACTACCGCTCAAGGCTTGGGCTGCTGCGCGGGTGAAATGGCGAATGGCTCGTTGTGGTTCACCAGCGCGTGCATGATGTTCGGCAAGTTGTGAATCGTCGGCATTACCCAACGACGACAAATACCGAGCGGCAAGTTTATGGCCGAGCAAGCGATCTTCTTCGGTCAGCATTGAATACGCCGTTTCTCGAATGTACGCATGTCGAAATGTGTATTCATCCCCTTGGCCCAAATTCGACCGGAGACTCGATTCACAACGTTGCACGACTTCAGCGGCGAGAAGTTTTTCCAACAAAACATTGGCGTCACGCGCATCGTCTCCGAGCAGCGCGACGAGGCTCGTCTTGCTGAACGTGTCGCCAATGATACTCGCCGCACGTAATGCACGCCGGGCACGCGGATCGATTTGTTCGAGCATGCCTTGGACAGTGGCGACGACGCTATCGGGCAAGGATTGATCCTTGCTGCGTACCGCAGCGCGAATGAGTTCTTCCAGGAAAAACGAATTCCCACCGCTACGTTCGGCAATGTGAGCGATAAATGCCGGTTTGCCCTTGGGACCGAGTGCCGCGCGCACGAATGCTTGGCTGTCTTGCAGCGAAAGTGGACCGAGGGTCATGGTCACGGGCTTACGCGAAGCCCACAAATCTGGCAGTTGTCGAGTGAGTTCAGGACGGCCAAACGTGATGACGACGAAGGGAATACGTTTGGCGAGTACCGTATCGATGAGGCTCACAGTAGAAATATCACCAGAATGCATGTCTTCGAGAATGAGCACGATGGTGCCATCGCGACATTCCGCCACGACGAACTCTTCGAATGAGCGTCGCAACGAATCCCACATCATCATCGAATTGCGCCGGGCGGCGAGTAGTTGCGGACGTCCATCCGTTTCGAAGTACAGACCCATGAATTCCGCAAAAAAATCAGTTACTGTGCTTGCACGAAGCGGATCGACATGGCGACCAATACGTGCGCGCAGTTTTCGTTGCGCAACCGCCAATGGTTCACCCGCGGTCAACCCAGCGATTCGGCGCATTGCCCGCGTAATAGGACCAAAAGAAGCGCCCGAAGCAATAGGATCCGCTTGGCCAATCCATACTTCCGTCGGTCGACTACGTGAGTTCAGCCATTGCACAATTTCTTGCCGCAAGCGTGATTTCCCGACGCCGGCTTCACCCGTAACGATGACCGCTCGTGCCGTCACGTCGCGCTCGGTTTGTTCCACCAAACGGCAAAGTTGTGCGAATTCGTTGTCGCGGCCGAGCATCGGTATGGGTTTGCCGAGGAGCGTGCGCGTTTGTTCTGTCACATCGCGTTCGCCAAGAAGGAACAACCCTCGTTCGTCACCACCAATATCGAAAAACGTTCCTAACAACCCCGCGGTGACGTCATCGACTGCGACGGCATCGGCCGGAGCACGTTCGAGCGCGGGGAGGAGTCCGTTTAGCGTTGTGCTCATGAACGTGTCACCAGAACTTTGAACAGCAACGATCGCCGCTCGTTCCCCTTCGATGGCAGCGCCGAATGCAAGCGCGCAGCGGGCTGCTCGTGCAGCTTCATCCGTGGCTGTTCTTGCCGCGCGAAACGTGACGAGCATGTGGCCATCGAC
>JANORL010000173.1:0-31032 GCA_031415295.1 Polyangiaceae bacterium
TGATCATCGACGGCGACGCCGGCGTGGTCATCGTCAACCCCAGCGAACTGGTGCTGGCCGAATACCGCCACTTGCAACGCGAAGTCGAACAGCTCCGACAGCGACGCCCCGGTCTTACCCTAGATGATGTGAGAAACCGACTAACCGACTATCGCGATCGTCTTTCGGATGCCGAACCGAATGTCGATGTCCATCGTATCGTAGCAGAGACCTTGCTTACCCCAGCGCGGTTATCTGCTTTGTAGCAATGGCACCGAATAGGCCCCCGTTCTGATCTGAGCGTCGGGTTTTAACCCGACGCGATCGCGCAACATGCGCAGATACTTCTTAAGTTAGTTCCCGGCGAAAAACGGCAAACGCCTTTGAAAACGAGCCACAAACTTCGCGTTCTCCGGTCCTAGACAAACGCTGATCGGATGTGTATTATCCGAACGGCCGACGGATCTCGGCAGCGGAGGACACGGTGCGCCAAACTCGACACGAGCAACTTTATCTTGTTCCCAACGTTCCGACTCACGTTCATGCGCGTGAATTGCATCACATGAGCGCATTGCTCGACGAATTGCCGGAAGCTATTGAACTCGTTCACAAGGATCTGATTCGACGTGAAGGCAAAGAGGATGTCGACGTGACCAAGGGTCGCGATGGTATGACTGCCGAACAGGTGCTGCGTGCGCTCGTCGTGAAGCAAACGACGCAATGCAGTTACGACGAATTGTCATTTCACCTGGCCGATTCGAATACGTATCGTCGGTTTTGTCGCATTGGAATCGACCAAGATGCGCCACAAAGGTCGACATTGCAGAAAAATATCAAGAAGATTCAACCCAAAACGTGGGAATCAATCAATCGAATGCTCGTGCTTGCCGCGTCTGCCAAGGGAATCGAAAAAGGTGTGCAGGTACGGACGGATTGCACAGTGGTTGAATCAAACATTCACGCCCCGACCGATGCGACATTGCTTTGCGACAGTGTTCGCGTGCTCGTGCGATTAATGCGTGAATCGAAGAAAAATTTCGGCTTTGATTTCACCAATCACGAACGCTCCGCAAAGCGGCAAGCTTTGGCCATTCGCAATGCCAAGTTCTTCGCGAAACGAATTCCGCATTATAGGATTCTGCTCAAAACGACCAAAAAAACGGTGCGCATTGCGGAAAGCATTGCATCGAAAATCGAGCGATTGATAATCAAGCAGTCGGAGGATGATGCACGACGTAAAAAGCTCGCGGCGCAAATTCGGGAATATATCGTATTGACCATGCGTGTGGTTGGACAAACTGAACGTCGGGTATTGCACGGAGAATCGGTACCGGCTCCGGAGAAAGTAGTTTCGATTTTCGAGCCACATACGGATATCATCGTGAAAGGTCGGCGCGACACGCTTTATGGCCACAAAATTTGTTTGACCACCGGCAAATCTGGCATCGTGAGCGATATCGTCGTCGAAGAGGGCAACCCCGCTGATTCGACACTTGCTGTGAGAATGATCGAAAGACAATGCAAATTGTATGGCAAGGCTCCGCGTCAAGCGAGTTTCGACGGTGGATTCACATCCAGAAATAATCTCAACAGTATCAAACAACTTGGCGTCAAGGATGTCGCTTTTGCAAAACGGGGTAAATTGCAAATCACTGAAATGGTAAAAAGCACTTGGGTCTATCGAAAACTGCGAAACTTCCGCGCTGGCGTCGAAGGCAACATTTCATTTTTGAAACGCGCATTCGGTCTTGATCGTTGCACGTGGAGCGGATTCGAATCATTTAAATCCTATGTGTGCAGTTCGGTGCTCGCGTGCAATCTCTTGATTATGGCACGATATCTGATTCGCGATTCCGATTCGTGACCTTCGCACCCCCGTGCGGGAAAAAAAGTTGGCAATGGCGCCGATAATGGCTCGGTGCGCAAACACGCCGCCAATTTGTTAGCAATGCCGCAATCTGCTGGGCGCGCAGTTGCTGGGCGTGGACTTTGTGCAGCGCGTTATACGCAGGGCGAAACGAAAATGTGCCGTTTTTCGCCGGGAACTAAGTTAGCGCTTATGCGTAAATGCGTAACGCCCCTCGATGATGGCTCGAATCTCAGGGCCTGGATCCACTGTCTTCATGGGACGCGCAGCGTCTCCGGTTGCTTTCGCCCACACCCGAACTTCCTCGCCCTCCACGACCACGCGGCCGCCAATCGTAAAACGATGATTCACGGTAAAACCACGATCGACGATTTTTGCGATAAAAGTTTCCGCTTCGAGTACATCCCCATACGTTGCGGGCGACGAAAATTTTGCGGAAGCCTGAATCAATGGCGTGCCCAGCAATCCATGCGCTTGGCGCAACGTACGGTGGTCGAGCCCGGCGGCATTGAGAAGCACATGCGTGCAAGCGTCGAACCATTCATAATACCGGGGGTAAAATACGACAGCTGCCGCGTCACAATCGCCCCACGCGACTTCGATGCGGCGGCAGGATCGTAGGCCAAAACGTTCTTCGACGGGTTGTTCAGTGTCGCGGTTGGAATTCATGCGTCAAGGCGCATGAACCACGGACGGAGGCAGGGCGCAAGTTTTTTTCGGAGGAGACGAATTCGCCAGGTTTCGTCGTCTTTTCAGGCTTTGATGAAGGGCAACATCTGGCTCATCGAGCCGAGTTCGTCGTTGCCGTATTTGCCATAACCTCCATACCAGTTTTCGGTCGAAAGCTGCACGAGACCATAACCACCGTATCCGCCCGTTTCGTACGTCGCCGGCGACAAACCCATGGATTGCAAGACATTGCCAAGCCATTGGTTGTACACGAGCCCGGCGTGGGAATCGACGAGTTGCGTGCCATTAGCCTTTGCAGCAGGTTTTTGCAAATTGCGATAGTCGCAATAATTGCCCGTAGTGAAGAAACCGTCGGCACTTCCCGCCGTGACGACCGTCATTTCAATGGGATCATGCGTCACCGTACCGGATTCCTGGGTCCATTGCACCAGGCTATGGTCGAGAACCGAACCACCACTGGGATCGACGAGGGCGTCGAGTTTCGACACAAGATCGACGAACACGTCTTCGAAGAATCGACGATGTCCAGCAAAAATGATTTCGTGTCGTTCGGCGCTCACGTTGGCTTGATGTGCGACGTCTTGATGCCAATCACCGACGTAATCGGAAAACGTATCGCCCACGTTCATCGTCACGACGCGACAGGTATCGCACGCCATTGCAGCGACGACGACATCGTTCATGAGCTGCCAGAAGCGCTTTTGCGCCCCTGGATCTACGCCAAAGGAAGATCCCCATTCGTCTGTCGACGATGAAAGCGGCGGCATGATATTCCCGCACGAGGCGGTGACGCTGAGCTTGCGATCGAGTTCGTTGATCCGATCGATATGGTCGTCGAGGCGTTGTTTGTCGGCAGTGGACAGTCGCTTGTTGCCATTACGCAAACGTTGGTAGTCTTGGAGAACGCGATCGACGATCGGCGGTCGCTGACTGCCTGGATCCGCAGGAGGGACGAAGATCTTGTTAAAAATCGCCAGCGAATCGTTCTGTGGCGAAATGAATTGAATGTCGCCCGATTGCGTTCCGGGACTCGTGTAACCATGCGACATTCCGTTGTTACCAACAACGATTGAGCGTTCCTTGATCGAATTGAGGTCGGTGTAAAACACATCCGACCACGCCAAGACTTGATCAATCGTCGGCCGCGGCATGGCTTGCACAGTTATTCCATCCGTACCATTGCCGTCGTTATCCGCGTAGTTGCCCAAGTGCCCTCCGCGATGATGCGCCAAGTAAAACGTCACATCGAGTCCTCGGAGGACGTTCATTTTTTGCACGAGCGCTTGCGTGAGTTTGCCCGAATCCGCCGACAGCACCGGAGACAAACCGGCAATACCGTTAGCTACATCGAGCACGAGATTGCCGCGCCGAATTTCATGTGCTGCGTATGTCGCTGTTTGTGTCAACGTCGCATCCGGCGGCACCATACGCGGAGCCCATACCGCGCCATGTTGCGTACCGAGAGCAATAAAACGTTTCGAGCCGCCTGCTGCACGTGCTTCCTTTTCTCCAACGATGGATGGAAGGAATGGGATAGCCAGCAAACAGCCAGCCGCTCCGCGGAGCCACATTCTTCGATTGCCTTGTTTTACCATGTCGATTCTCCAGATCCTCGAGTTACCTATTCCCCGTGTCTCATTCCGCGAACGAACGACTGCGGAATGCTTTGCTGCGCGCAATGGAGACGAGAACGTCGGCCATGGGTTTGCTTCCGTCGAGCACGACTTTCATTTCATTAAGGGCACATCCGTCGCGTTTGGCGTCTTCTGTGCGGCCAAACGTGTAGCGGAAGTATTGTCGAGCAAAACAAGCGTACGGTTTGGGACTGTCCGCGAGGAGTTTCATCAAATCGGCAGCACCGGTCGAAGGGGTCTCGTCGGCCAGATCGATCCGCGGCACCGTGGAGGTATCCACCGGAGCCGTTCCGACGACTTGCCCTGTATTGGTATCGAAAAGCGTCTGCGTTTTACGCACGCGCCCCAGCGCATCGAGGTTTTCCGTGGCAAACCCGAGCGGGTTGATCGAAATGGCATGACACGAAGCACACGCACCATTGCTCGTCAGCTCTTCGACGACTTGCCGTGTCGACAATGTAGGGCTGAGCTGCGGAGGATTGGCCGCCGCATTAGGAGGAGGCGCGGGAATGTCGTCACACAAGAGCGCTTTGCGAAGGAATACGCCTTTCATGATCGGACGCGTATTCGCGGAACCCGTCGACACATACGCCGCACGCGTCAACAGACCCACTCGTTCCGGTTCGACAAACATCGGTGGCTCGCCGCTCGACCATACCGGAACCCCGTAAATGGCTGCGAGATCCTCCGTTCGTGCAAACGAATGCCGATCCATCAGCAATTCACGAAAACCTCCGGGCGCATCGAACGTGTAATAAAGCGCCGCATCGGTCACTTCCGCGAGCATTGCTTCGCGTAATTCCGGTCCGACTTTCGTCGTCCCCGCAAATGCATCGTAGAGCGGCGTACCGGCTCGTGAATCGAGTTCTTCGAGTGTCGAGTTTTCGAGCCATTGCCCAAAAAATTCACCCACCGCGTCGCGTGTTCGAGGATCGGCAAACACGCGCTTCAACTGCGCATCGTACCCGGCATCCGTGAGCAATTCACCACTTTTCGCTGCGGCAAACAATGCTTCGTCTGGTACGGTTTGCCAGAAGTGGTAGGACAAACGCGAGGCTATTTCGAACGCGTCGAGAGGAGCCGACGAATCCGCTCCGTCTTGACCATGCTCGACGAAATACATGAGGTGCGGAGCATTGAGCAAAAGCGCGAGAACGTCTGCGTAATCGGCAGGCTCGTAGGGAGCACTTCCAGCTGGACCGCGGTAAAATGTGACGTCTTCGTCGGTGACAGGACGTCGCAACGCGCGTTCACCAACGCGTCGGATCATCGCGTCGAGACAAGCACCGTCGTTTGTCGTGTCCGCATCCGTCGCGCACGCTCCCGCCACTTCTTCGAGTTGCGCAGATGTCGCCGTGAGCGCCGCACCAACGGCTGCACCTACCGCATACAAGCCGTCCACGTGTTCTTGCTGGAGCGATTGGTCACGCCGGGAAAAACCAGCGTAGTGTTTGTCCGGTCCAATCCGTTGATCCATCGGAAGCTGCCCGATGATCGGCGTCACTGCATCGATCGCAGCCGTCGCTACTTTGGGAGCAGCAAAACGAATGATGTCGTGTACGGTG
This sequence comes from Polyangiaceae bacterium, assembly GCA_031415295.1. Lineage (GTDB taxonomy): Bacteria > Myxococcota_A > Polyangia > Polyangiales > Polyangiaceae > Polyangium. The sequence continues at coordinate 5,736 of JANORL010000173.1, forward strand.
TGGCGATATTGCACGTGACTGAGGCGCCGGAGCGGCAACGCCGCAGGCGTCAAGTCAGCATCACACGTAAACGACGTCGGGTTTGTCCCGTTCGGTTTGTCGCCGTCGTCACCAATGATGCCCGTACACGCGCCGGTTAGAGCGCTCAGCCCGAGCAGCCATGGCCAGGGTCGTCGAATCATCTGCAAACCTCCTTCAAGGCCAAGAAACAAACGCGCAGACCAATTCCGCTGCGCGCCGCGATCGAAGATAAGGAGATTCAAGCACTGCGGCGAGCAATATCGCCACGAGACTTGACGCAAGCATCCAGCACATTTTTCGTGAGGGCCTGGAGGTTCACGAACATGGTTGAAACAAGGTCATTGGTTGTCGTGTTGAGCGCCATGGCGCTCGCTACGGCATCGAGCGTCGTCGGGTGCGGTGGCGGCACGGCGGGATCGTCAGCATCGAATGACACAGGTGGCGCCAGCGCTGGCGGACAAGCAGGTCAAGGAGGGTCGGCAGGACAAACAGGACCCGGTGGTGGTGGTCAAGGCGGTCAAGGAGGCGGCACCAATCCAACAGCCGTTCCAATGTTCATCGCGCAAGGAATGGTGGGCCGAACGATCGTATCGTGCGACGACGGTAAATCGTGGGTGGCGAATCGATCGGACGACGATACGTATCTGTGTTTTTCCGATGGCGATCACGACTGCGATCACCATTCGGGCGCGGGACGCGGAATCACGTACGGCGCTGGGTATTTCGTGACGACGTTCGGCTGGGGCAAGCCTGGTTCCATTCGTCGATCACGTAATGGTACCGATTGGGAAAACACCCTAGAAGGAAAAACATTCGCGGGCATTGCTTTTGGCGCTGATCGGTTTGTCGCGGGTGAACGACCGCCGCAAGCATCGACCGATGGCGGAGCAATGTGGACAGTTGGCGGATCACCGGATTCAATGGTTTGGAATGTACGACGTACGGGATTCGCCGCACACGATGGCGGTAGGTTTTTCTTAGCGTTCGAAAGCGGCGGTGTGCGGGATCTGAACGTGAGCGCCGATGGGGGCGCTACGTGGAAACGCCCCTCCACTCTCCCCGCGGAATGCGCCGGCGATATGCAATGGTCCGGAGGCTTTGCGTATGGCAACGGCGTGGCGCTCGTGCTGGGAGGGACCGGCGTCGCTTGTACATCGAAAGACGGCGGAGATACGTGGAACGCGACGAACATCGACGGAACTGTAGATTCGCGCCTCGTTTGGAATGGCACGATGTTCGAAACGTGGGGACGCGCCGACAATGGACAGGGTGGAACGTTTCCCGCACGATTCACGAGCAGTGACGGCGAAGGCTGGACGGCCACGGCCATTTCCGTACGTACGAAAAACCCCGACGGCACAATCAAAACAAGTCCCGGCCCGGACCTTGGTGCAGTCGCACGGAGCGATTCCGGAACGTACGTTAGCGTCAATGGCGGATGGCAACAATGGTACGACAAGCAAAGGTTTTACCGCAGCGAAGATGGCGTGACATGGGATACGCTCGATACAGCCGATTATATCGGAAACCATCCGATTCAATTCATCGCGTTTGGCATGGGCGAACGCGGCGGCGCTTGTCCCTGATCCCACCAAGCACAGCGGCACTTCCGCCTACCGGTTGCCATTCGCGACGACGCTACGTGGCCACGAAAGTTTTTCCTCCAAACAACAGCATCGAAAACAAAGTCTTTTGACGACTGCGACAGAATCGCGTAGCGTCGATCGATCTCGGAGCTCTCCGAATCACCACTTTCCTTGGAGGATTCATGACCCGTACATCGAAACTCTTGTTTATCGGTAGCTTTCTTTGGCTGCTCGGCGGCTGCGTCATCAACGGTAACTCCGCGGGGGAAAACCCCTTTGAAGGTACGTTCAAGGTCACAACACACACGCGAAACGAAATGGATTGCACGTCGCCCGGAGCCGCAGTCACCGATGGAGACGCGTTTTTCAAATTATCCGAAGAAACCGTTTTCGGTACCAAGCTCTTGGCATACCGCTCGTGCACGAACGCCACCACGTGCGCGACAGACATGAGCCTGTTCGAAAGCTTCATCGACGAAGGAAAAGGTTGGATGCGCCAAATAAAAACGTCATCCGGTACGACGAGCTGTTCGCTAGGGCTCGTCGAAGGTCCACTCGTCGAAACGGAGACAGGGTTAACGCTCGATACGAAAAGCTCCCAAGGTGACGTGATGCTCGGCGCCAACGAAAAGTGCGATACAGATTTGGTCGATACGCATCGTAATGACCTGATGTGCACCAAAATTGAATCACTCGTCGCCGAAAGGCAATGACCGCCCCCGCCTGACGAAAACATCTGTCTCGTCATTCCCACGAGATACCCCATGAAATCCAGTAACGCATTGCCGTCGTGGGCGCGCACGTTCACGCGCGCGGCATGCGTGTATTGGCCGACGACGTTTCAGCTTTCGATTCACTGGACGGGATAAAAGGGGGCGCGATTGATGGCGCCCCCTACATTTGCGCCTCGTTATGCAGGCACCAAATTCAAACAACCAAGATCCGCGTCTATCGCGAGCAAATCAGTGCCCGTAAACGACGCGCAAACGCAACGTAGCGGTCCCCGCCAGACGACGGTAAAAGCTTTCCGCGCGGTGCGTAATGCCAACGCACCCAAGCGTTCCTGGCACGTTACCATCAGGGTGAATGCCGAGGCCCGTGCGTCCAATGTGTTGATCCGGGGTGAGCGGGACAAACCAACCCAACCCCGTCTCCCTATCGACAAAGCCTGCGCCAAGCGTCCGCGACTGCTCCGTTCGACGAGCGACTTCCACCGTATACATCCCCGCGGGAAGCCTTCCATTTCCATGCGGACCACTCACGGCCGACCATGATTCCGCGCCCCAGTGAAGCGTGCTGCCATCAAAAACGAGTTCTTCAGACGACATCGAAGCCTACTTCTTTACTGTTTGTCCTACCGTCACAATCCCCAAACGGAGGCACATCCCCCTTCGGGTTGTCTAACTCGCACGATACCAGACGTCGAGTTTGTCCACAAGCATTATTTTCTTACGACCACGCACTCTCGGCTATCGCGTTCCTACACCTTTTTAAGGTGCGTCAATCACATTGGCAATATGCCGCAGTGCACCATTCGCGATAAGCGCAAGCATAATTTTCTATGGAGCTGCCGTTGTGTTGGTGTACGCGACGTGAGTTCGACATTGCTGACCACGCAACGACGGACAAGGCGCAAGAGGCGTCTTGGACGTTTCCCCTGCAATGACCGGCAACACAATACTCGACGGGTACGTCGATGAATGCGCTACGTCGTATTTGGGCTGGCCAGGGAATTTCTTCAAATCGAAGGTCCAACGGGCTCGACTATCACCTGGCGTGTCCACAGAAATTCGAATACGCGATCCAGTGCGAAACGCGTGCGCAAAGGCCGTGATACCCACGCGCACGCTCGTCCATTCCCCAGGCACGAGAGGCGCAGCATCTGATTCTCGATACGTTGGCGAAGGCCAAAATTCCGTAGAAGTAGCCGCGAGTTTCCGAACGCTCGCCCTGAGCCAGCCACTTTGAACGAACATTTCTTGTCCGTCTGGACGAACCTCGCTCAAATTGACTTCGATATCGGCATCGTCGACGGTCGAACGCAACCAAATATCGACACTTGCCGTGCCAACGGTAACGAGATCCTCAACCAGCGGCGCCGATTCAAAAACGACAGCGTTGCCCACTGCCGGTTGCTTCCAATCGTACTTGGGAAGAGGATCCCAGACGTCGCCACCGGCTGCGACAATGCTGCGATGGCCAGCATCTGGCTCCAGTAAATAACTCGAACCTCCCGTCGCTTCGGCGGGTGGAGCGGCAGCAAGTGATCCATCGTTTTGAAAGTAAAACCGCGTTGCCTTCGCGGCAGGAGGCCACGCATCGAAATGCATTTCCGACGTTCCTTTGGGCACCCCGACTCCTTCTCCAGCGCCATTCTCGAATATAACGCGCAAACGTTGTTCGGCCTCGAATGCTGTTTTGGCTTCTTCCCACGTCGCATATTTGTCGAATCGATCCGGCGGCATGGTTGCTTTGGCGCGGAAAATATTCTCGAAAAGAATCGGTGCGAGCTCGCGCACCTGTTTGCTAATGACGGGTACCGTCTGCGCTACGTAGATGTCGAGAAATGCCTTCCATTCGACAAGCACTTGCGGCGCGAATGCATCGGGATGAATCCCGTTGTAAATCGTAAATCGCGTAAGCGGCGAAGCCTTGAACTGGTCGAGCACTGTAAAGAAGTACGGTCCCGTTTGTTCGTCCTGAAATGCCGACGCCAGGAACACCGGAATGTCAATATCCTTGACGAAATCCGTCGGATCCAATGGCTTGACGAGTACATCGTCGTAATATGCGGTCGTTTTCGCAGTGTCGATGACGTTTTCTCGCTGGCTATGCAAAAGCTGGTTTTCTTCGCAAATGGTATCCCCCGCATCCACACGCGCCTGTTCCCAACCTTGACCATACGGAGCAGCCTTGTCGAGAACTCCCGTCACCCATTCGAGTGCAAACCCATCATTAAAGATACCGCCTGGACGCATGGTCGTGTGCGTTCCGCCGACCACCGACAATGGTGTAATCGCCGCAAGACTCGGGGGACGCATCTGAGCAACGAAGAGTTGCGAAATGCCGGGGAAGGACAAACCAGTCATGCCGACTTTATGGTGGAGTACCCAATCTTGGGCGGCGACAGCTTCAATGATGTCGTATCCATCAAGCTTTTGCAGCATTTCAAAATAATCGTACGCTCCGCCAGAACAGCCCGTGCCCCGCATGTTGACACCCACGGTGGCATAACCATTGAGACCCGCAATGATCGCGCTCGCATCATTCGGCGCATCGCAAATGATCGGGAGATCATTACAAAGAAACGTATAAGCTCCAATGGGTTGTCCCGGTTGCGCAGGATTATATCCAGAATAATTGACGACCGTCGGATACGGGCCCTTTTCGGGTGGACCGGGAAGAGTTATATACGCGGCGAGTTTCGTACCATCGCGCATTGTGAGATAATTGACGCCCGCCGCGAGTTTTTGGTTCTTGTAGAAATCAGCTTTCGGCAAGCTACCATCGACACTCATGACCCGAACAGGGCTGACCTTATTGAGGCCCATAAGCGAAGGAATCACGACTTCATAAGAATCCCCCGGCGCCACTTTGCGCCAAATAAGGCTTCCCTGCGCATCGGACATTCCTTCCTGCACCATCGCGCCACTGGCATCGTGCAGTTCAATCTTCGCCATCGGCGGCGCTTTCCAAATATGGACCTGCTCGACACTACCCCGCACCGAAAAACTCGGTACCTCCGGCTTCTCGAACGAGGGGTCGCTGCATCCGGTGATTGCCAAAAGCACAACGAGTGTATTGGCGATGCCGATTGGCCGGCGCCACGAACGATGAGAATCAACGACGAAGGAACGCAAGAGCGCACTGGGTTTTAGGATCATACAGCTACCCTACCACATGCCGAGAGAGCAAGAAATGGACTTGAATAGACTACGCCGCAATTTTGAATACACAAGAAAAATGGAGCCCTGGTGTATTTCAAATCCGAATCTACGCTGGTGTCATGGAAGTTTCTCGCGCTGCTCGACGCCGCACCCCGTTACGAGCACCGCATCGGGTTGACGCGTAATCACGGCACGCGCTCCCGCCGCTTGAAACGTCATGTTTCCTGCCGCTTCGACGGACTCTTCAACATCGACGAGCATAGCGAATGTTTTTGGATCCAAAATGAGCGTGCGAAACTTCGCTCCGGTCCAATAACAATAGGATTGCAAAGGAGTCGCGCCGGGCAATTCGTCACATGGCCGAATGTCGTTGCTTTTGGGCACCCCACACATATAGCCCATCGCAAGGTACTCGGCATTTACTTGAATGCGTGGTTCGTCACCATCGACGACCGTCGGCAATCCGTCACCGAATGTACATCGCCCATGCTGCGATCCGCCAAGATCCGCCAATACATGGATTTGATTGCCTCTAACAAAAATCACGTGCCCCACCTCCAATTGCCCTCCTTCCGTGATGATCGAATAGGCTCCATCGCCTGCTGGAGCATTACCAACGAGCGCATTACGTACGGTTTCTTCGGTCGCTTTGTCGTCGATCGCGGGTGATTCGAGCGTATCGACAGGATGGCCCCAATGGTGAAAATGCGCCTTTTTTATCTCGGCCCAAACATCGCGATACGTCTTGACCACGATGGGCAACGTGCCAGGACGCGTAATGGATACTGCACAGTCCTTGCTTTTGCTTCGTTTGGCGCTGTCAAGTTCGTCACGTTGGGCGCGAAATGCCGCTGCAGCTGCCGTATCGCCGCGTTTTTCGGCTACGGCCGCCTGATTAAAGAGAATTTGTCGCAACAATTGGGCGCCACTTGCGCGTTTCGCCGCCGCTTCAAGGTCTTTGGCGGCGTTTTCAAAGTTTCCAGCGAGCAACTGCGCATAACCACGTTCCGCGAGCGCACGAGCATCACCTGGTTCGGCAGCGAGTGCCCGACCGAAAAACACGACCGCTGCTGCATAATCTTTGGCGACCGTCGCTTTACGCCCTTGCGCGAGGCCATTCACGTATTCTTTGGCGCGGGCTAAATCGGCCGCTGCAATTGGTACCGGCGCAAGCACAGCGCCACTTGGGACGGCATTCGGCGTATTCACAACAGCGCTTGCGACCGGTGAGACTGGGTTTGTCGAGGTGATTGGTTGTACGACGCTGGAGATCGAGTCTGTGTGTTTGGCCAACGCGGAAGGAGCGGGTTCGGCTTCAGGTGCGGTCGTTTCGCGACGACAAGCAGCAAGCACGACGGAGAGCACAACGGGAAACGCAACAAAGGTCAGCAGCGGAGCACGCATGCTCGTGAGGTTAGCATCCTTCGCTTCCCTGGCGAACAGCGTTTTCGACGGGTTACCTCAACGTCTTCGTCAGTTGTTCCAACTCTGCACGCAACCGAGTCACTTCAACCTCCAATCTCGCTCGAACCTCAGCTTCTTCTTGCTGCTTCTGCTCGGCAACGAATTGTCTTTGTTCGGCAAGCAGCCGTTCATGCTCCGCTTCCGTACGAGCACGGCGCTCGTCGGCCAATTCTTGTTCCAAGCGCACTTCGCTTTCAGACGGCGTAGGTAAGACCTGTTTGCCCGCGCGGTCTTTAGCGAGTCGCAATTGAGGGCCGTAGGTATCGTCTCGAATAGCCAGCCAATAGAGGCCGAGAGTTTTGCATTCGAGTAGCGCTACGCCGCTTCTTCTACGTTCAACGAATAGATCCCCAACGCGGTCCCAGACTGTAATGGGTTCGGGCGCTTCGGCATCGAAACGCACGACTTCTCGCACACCACCCGCTCGGTATCGAGCGACCTTGTCACTCCATGTCGTATCGTCGCGATCGGACTGACTGACAATTTCAACGACCAATTCCGGGTTTCCCCGTTCCCAAACGTTCCAAGTGTTGAAGTCGCGAGCGTTGGAATCGACCTTGACAAACACATCCGGGGAAAAACACTTTTTCGGATCTTTGGAGTCGTAATACACGAATTGCTCGGAGCCAATCGCCATTTCTTTCCATTGGCGATGCCTCTTGGCCGCAACTTCGTACGCTTTCCGGAGCACCAAGTACAGCGTGGTGCGTGCTTCCAAGTGGCGCTTGGTTTCCGACACGCTTTCCTCGAATGATTCTTCCGATCGAAAAACCAAACCCTTCGATGATGCCTTCGATGATGCCTTCGATGACGCCTTCAATGACGCCTTCGATGGCGAGTCGAACGGTAACACTTTGTCCTTGCGAACTCGACGTCGCACCCGCTGCGGGGGTGGGAACTCGGAAATGTGCTCGGCGGACATGGGCAAGTCGTAGCAGACAAGGCCGAGCGGCGTCAAGAAAAAAGTTTTACCGTGCGAGTTCGTCCCCGCGCAGACCGACTTGAAAATGACTCGCATCTGAACGACCCTAAAAAAATGTGTCATCCCTCCTTCCTGCTCCAAACGATCCGCACAGTGCAGGTAGCACCCGTTTCCCAGGGCAGTTCCGATGTACGCCGTCCTCATCGCACATTGATGGGCTCATGATCGCGGACAAAAAATCTCTTGACGCAACGGACGTCGTCAAATCACTGTCGCCAACAGCAAAAACTTTCCTTCTCCCCAGGCTCGCGATATCATCCCAGCAAAACCGTGGCCACGACCAACGATACCACTCCCGCCGACGCCGCCGCTGCACCCGTCAAACCATTCCCACGCGTGTTTTGGGTGGCGCTTCTCCTCGAACTGCTCGAACGCCTCGCGTTTTACGGCGTCTACATCAACCTCGCCGTGTATCTCGGGAAAACCGTTGGCTTGACCGATATCGAAACGGGACAATTACTTGGCGTGTTTGCCCTCGTTCGTTCCTGGGTGCCATTAGGAACCGGAATCTTGGCTGATCGTGTTGGGTTTCGTATCAGCCTATGCATTTCGTTTTCGTTGTACGCCTTGTCCTACGGTTTGCTTTTTCTCTTGCCCATGCGCTGGGGTGCGTGGCTCGCCGTCATGGGAATCGCCGTTGCAGGAGCATTCCTCAAGCCGGTCATTCCCGCCACAGTCCGTCTTTATTCGCCCGAGGAACGACGCACGGTTGGCTTTTCGTATTTTTACGCGTCTGTCAATGCCGGTAGCGTCATTGGCAAAACGTTGACAAAGATCGTCCGCGAAATGGTTTCCCTTCGAGCATCGATGCTCAATGCCATCGTCGCTTGTCTCATCGGCCTCGGCATTGCATTTACCGTGTTTCGTGAACCAAAGTCTGCAAAAGAATCGAACGAAGCGCGAGTTGCACGACAAACGAGCAATCCATTGCGAGATTTGGCCACTGCAGCACGCAACATTCCCCTGTCGCTTTTCATCGTGCTGATCTCGGGCTATTATCTGCTCATTGAGCAGTTTTACCAGACATTTCCCACCTACATCGTGCGCAGTTTTGGGGAATCGGCTCCGCGTGAATACATCACGTTGATCAACCCTTTGTCCATTGCGCTGCTCCAAGTCTTCGTGGGACGTTTGACCGCGAAACTCTCGGCGCCGATGGCTATCTCGTTAGGCGTCTTGATCGGATCGATTTCGATGTTCCTGATGGGCGCGTTGCCATCACTCGCCGGTGCATGCGGAGCGTTTTTCGTCTTTGCACTGGCAGAAATGATTCTTTCGCCAAGGTTTTTCGAATACATCTGCTCGTTCGCTCCCAAAGGTCGCGAAGGCATGTACATGGGAATTGCCATCGTTCCCGCGGGCGTGGGTGGACTCGTGGGAGGCATCTTGAGCGGCCATTTGATCAGCAAATGGTTACCGGCTACAGGTCCACGCAATCCGCTCGCGGTATGGGGAACGTATGCGGCTATTGGCTTTGGATGCGCCACGCTACTGTTTGCTTATGGTCGGTGGGTGACGCGATACCTGGCGCGTCGTAATGCGACCCCCTAGGTACACACGTTGAATTCGGATCGAAGAAAACGCGTATCGATTTTTACTTGGACGACCCCTGACGTAGCCACAAAGCGCACGGTAATGCGTCTACCGTAGGCTTTCCGTTACTTCGGCGGCGTAATGATCATCGTATTTTGAAACAACCATTCGAGCCAAACGCCGTCACGCTTCACGAAAATGCGCGCATATCGAAACTCTGTCGCGGGCACTGGTTTGCCCGCGTAGCGGACAAACGGAGCCTGGTCCAGCGTTAGCTGGTCCGGGTCCAGGGACGGATAGTCCCTTGGTCGGGTCTGGGCTGAAAGCCCAGTGAAACGTGATTGGACACGCTCTACGTCGACAGCCCAATCGTTGCCCGTTACACGCCCAGAAAATCAACCAGCAGCGCTCGCAAATGAGGTGTTGCCTGACCCGGATCGAGTGGAATCGCCCCGATTCCGTTCCATACAACCCCACCCTTTTCCGCCGGATACGTGGCGCACGTGGACCCCGGATACAACACGAATGCTCCCACCGCTTCACGAATCGCGTCCCGGTACGTGTGCATCTTGTACAGATCCTCTGGCGTTGCGGCACGATTCCATTCCGATGGATCACGATCGCCAAGTTCGTCTAGTCGTTCGCCGGCAAACTTGAGTTTCGCGTCGAGAATCAAGGTTTGCCAACCGTTTGACCGAATCACGCGCACCACAATGTCCGGTCGAAGCGTCAATGAATACGAACCCGATTGGCGCGAATACGTCATGTTGTAGGCCAATTCAATGGTCCCTTCACGGTACGATAACTTCGCTGCCCTGACTAGATTTCGCTGCTCTGCATTCGTCTTGACCAAATCGGCATGCTCGGCCTTTCCGACGAGCGAATCGAGCATTCGTTTTACCTCAAAAAAGCACCACAGTTCATAAAGAAGCGCCCCATCCTTCAAATCAAGCAATGCATGCCAACGGTGGTTGTCTTCGTAAAAAACCTAAGACAACCACAGCTTCAAAAAATGCCCCAAAAAATCGCGATACCCTTCTCGGCGTTGAAGCACCGACGATTGCGACGGTACCATTTGCATCGGGCCTACGTCGCGCAAAAAATCGAACGAAAGCATCCAATCGATTTGTTCACGCATCGCGCGTAAATCAGCCCGCAACTCTGGATTGATGAATTCTCGCCCCTCGAAGTTTGTCACAATATCCGATGCAAATCGAACCACATGCAGCACAAGCCGATTCTCGTGCGTATCGAAACTCTCCGTTCGCGCCGTTGTGAGAATCTCACCAGGAAAGGACGCCCTTTGTTGCCCCAGTCGACGTCCGAGCCCTGTTTGTCGCAGCCTTGATTCCAATGAAATCGGAACGAGTCGCTCCGGATGCCGCGCTACAGCCAAAAGCCCTGCTGGCGAGATATCGGCCGCATGGGCAATCGGCGTCCATTGGGCTTCGGGATCGAGCCTTCGATGCGGATGACGTGCAATGTGCAAAAATTGACCATGCAACGTATCGGCATTGTCGACACGTTGCATGATGTGACGCAAGTACGCGAGCGCGTGATAAAGCACTTCATTCGACATCGCGAGGTTATTTCGATCGAACGGCAATGCTGTCGGCGATTCATAGTCGAATGCCAAATCGGCTACGTCGCGAACGACGCCATCGAGCATCTTGCCGAACGCCTCCGTCGTCAACTTGGAATGCTCCACCATAAAAAGCATTCCATGAATTTCTGCACGGCCCACGTAATTCTCGAAGTAAAGCGTGCCAAACCGTCCCTCGCTCAGTGGTTGCACGGTCAGCACGTGTCCGTATTGCACGAGCGGTGTTTCGGAACGAATGACATAACGCCGCTGGTCGTATACGATGAAGGCCCCCGAACCGTCACGTTTCACGACTTCTTGCGGGTTCTGCGCCTCGCAAATGTGAATGCCCTGCGTATTCACCGTGCGACTCTATTCAATGAAAGAAACGAATCCCTGGGATCGCAAGACGCGCAGCATTCGGGCCAGTTTGGCCGCTGAACGAGGCATGACAGCTATCGACCCAGGTCGTGCGACGAGTAATTGGATCTTGTCGAATTCCTGATCTGAATAAGGAACCAGGTCGCTCTTGCCGGATATCGCGAACACGAGCAATCGCCACAATGGACCGAGCAGTTTTTGCTTCGAACCATGCAGTTTGGGCAATACCTTTTGCAGCACTTGAATATCGAGCGCAGTGTCTACAGCATTGGTTCCGACGAATGTCATGGCGTTCGTGACATAGAGCGAAATTTCATTCGCCACGCGATAACCAAAGTGTAGATTCGACTCGGCTAACAATTGGTTCAGCGCAGCCAGCGTACTTCGCACTTTCTCGGGCGCATTCATGAAATGTTCTTGCTGCGCAACGGGTGCTTTTCCAAGGTCGATGTCTCCATGGTCGAGCACGAATTCACTGGGTGTCGCCGTTTGCCCATACCCCAACAAATCGACTTCGTTAAATTCGATCACGTTTGCTCGATCGAGCACTTTGGGGGAAAACATATGCGTCGTTTCGTCGATATTGACAGTCCCTGTGATATACACGTTGGTTGGCACAGGAAGCTTGGGCGGGACCATTTGCACGCCATCGAAATGAAGTTGACAATTGGCGATTTCTTCGATCGTTGCTTTGCACGATCCACATTTTTCTGGTCGATTCCAGCTTTTAGGCGCTGCGACGGGCAAGCACCGAACATCGTCGTGTAAATGCACGGCTTCCTGCTTGAGCTGTCCATCCTTCACCATGCGTGATTCCGTTGCGGAGAGCAGATCTGCGAAATAATGCTCGACGCGTGCCAAATTCATTTCGTCGAGAATGGCAAAATGCGGCTGTTCGGGTATGCGATGCGCCTGAAGCAAGAGCCTCGCAAAAGGACGAATGGAGTATTCTTCCGTGAGTACGTTGTAAAATCCAAGCACTTCTTTGCCGTCGAGCCAATCTGGGCGAACCGAGATGAATTCGTGATATCGCACGTCTCCCGGTTGTGTACTTCGCGCCCATTCGGCAATGGCTTGTGCTAGTTTCGTTTTTCCTGTCCCGCTAATTCCGGAAAGAATGACGAAGGGTTTTGTTTTGAGTGAAAGCATATAAGTCGTGACGAGTTCGGCGGGGAAGTGGAGTTGTTGCTCGCGTAGATAATCGTAGATGCCGACGCGCTTGGATGGGATGGATCCCATATCCTCTGGTTCGAATAGATCTTTGTAGACGTCGGGTCGAATCTCTTGCACGGTCGTGAACCAGCTTGTTTGCCGCATTATTATTTCGCGTTCCGTCGTATCAAACCAACGTACGGGAAGGCAATTGCCGTATTCCCCGCGATCTTTTCGATACTCCGCAGGTCCCAACACTTCCCCACGTCCAACAACCTTCGATTGCCCCTGGTTCGCGACGATAATGTCGCCTGGCTTAATCTCATGTAGGAATGACCAAACTTGCCGAACATTGGCCCGCGCTTCTTGTTCATTGTAGCTAAAACGTTTTGCTAGGAACTGGGCGAGTGCTTCTCTCGAGTTATGGGCACGAGGATCGCCCGCTTGTCCCCACCCAATGGCGATAATGCCGCTCTGGCGATTTTCTTCCCAGAATGTGGCACCTTGTCCAGGAGCGATCTTCCAATATCGAATCGTATTGTACACCGGGTCCGGCAGATCGGGCCGATGCAGAGCTTCTCGCAAGTAACTGATGGCTCCCGGCGAATGGCTCTTGCGATAAGGCGTTTGCGTGGCTGAATTTCCCGCGATGTCGAGAAAATTTAAATATGCCTGTTCGATCTTTGGAAGCAAATCGGGAATCAGCTTTGCCGGCAACGCGATGTTCATGACGTTGGGGATATCGGTGTACTCTTCCTGGCGTTTCCCATCTGTTTCTAAATAGTGTATGAGTTCGTCAGAGAGTTCGGTCTTGTCGAGTGCAATCCAAACCTTTTCATCGTGGATTCCAAAGGCGAGCAATCGACCCACGTTCAAATGAATCTTCTTCGACCACCGGAGCGTCAATCCCCAGCGCGCTGGACCATATTTCTGGTGAACCCTTTCAATCGAGTCCGCGAGCAATCGCAAGCACACCTTCCGCACATTGGCCTCGGGCAGCAATAGCTCGAAGCGCTCACGTGCAAATGCTGGATCCCGCCGCTGCTCATCACGCACATCTTCGCTTGTTTTGTCCTCTACGTTTGCCATTTCCCAAACCTCATTGCGCCGCGTTTTCGTGCGTGACTCCGACCCAAGGGTACCCGACGAGGTGGTACGGATGTCAATGATTGTTTTGCGATGACGTGAAAATGATGGAGCACGTTGCAACCATCAATGAAGCATGGTCCAGAGGTCGATGGACCACCGTGCAGGTACGTTTGATCACCGACCAATGCATGATGGAGCCTCGTGCAATGATCGACGGAGCGCCGTAAAAAGCTTGAGCCCGCATCACCTTGAAACGTGTGGGCATTTTCCAGTAGACTGCACAGCATGAAATCGAAACAGGTTCCTCTTTTCTTCACACCAAGCGTCTGGGTTTGCGCTTGTTTCGCGCTCGCAGCAGGCGCCTTGGCTAGTTGCACGTATACCCCACCACTCGTGAACGATACGCTGGTCGGCGGGTCGGGCGGTGATAGCGGCTTGGGCGGTTCGGGTGGCTCGGGTGGCTCGGGTGGCTCGGGTGGTTCGGGTGGCTCGGGTGGCTCGATGTGTGATACGACATTGTCCCATTGTGAGGGTATGTGCGTCGATACGATGTCGGATCTTGCACATTGCGGCGCGTGCAATGCAGCCTGTATGATGGGGCTCGATTGCATCAACGGTCAATGCACAAAACCAAATTCCCCGTGCGCAGCAGGCAAGACCGAACCTTGTTACGATGGGCCCGCAGGTACGGCGAAAGTTGGCACTTGTGATGATGGTCTTCGCACGTGCCTGCCCGATGAAATGGGCTACGGTCCATGCGTCGGTGCAGTGTTGCCCATTCAAGAAATTTGTGGAAACAATTTGGATGACGATTGCAATGGTTCATCCGATGACGTGAATTCCTGTCTGACGAACGATGGACTCGTCGTCCGGTATTTCTTGAACGAGGCGGCAAGTATGCAAGGCCCCACGATGGCCATGGACTCCGCAGACAATCCGCTGCATTTGAACATCGATTATGGCGGAGTGCCAAACATGACCTATACGGATGCACCTAATGGACGTGGATTGGAGTGGATTGCCCAAGGTTTGCCCGGTACGGCTTCTGCGCCCATCGACGGGACGAAGGTTTTTGCCGCTTTCGATGGGAAAACCCAAGGAACCATTGAAGTCGTCGCGATGATAACGGCCGTCACGTCGAATGCTTCGCGTATCCTTAGCATTGGAGCTGGCGCGGAACCAGGGCGGTTTACACTGTCCTCGAATGACATCGATCGCGTTCAATTTTGGTGGCTCGGCAATGTGATCGCCGGTAATTGGCCGCTCAGTTTTGGCAGTTCGGGTCGCTCCGTCTTGCACGTCGTTTTCGATTCGAAACAAGCCGATCCGAACAGTCGCGTGCTCTTGTATGTCAACGGAACGCTCGTGAAAGACAATATCGGCAATGCGCCGAACCAAAACACCCCAATTATCATTGGGGCTGGTCGATTCTTGTATCTCGGCAATCGTGACGGATTGATGCGTTCTTTTGCCGGATCCCTCTATTACGCGGCCCTCTACGATCGTCCCCTCGCGGAAAACGAGATTTTGGGTCACGCGTCGCACCTCATGATTGGCGATGACGAATGAACCAGCGGTTTTCCGCGTGCCTCGCGTCGAAAGCCGTCGATTTATCTGGTCTGTTTCTTCGCTGAAGCTTTCTTCGCGATATCGCTCACCATCACCAACGCCATTTTCAAAGACAGCCGCGTCGCACAAGACGGTGGTCCTTATGCGGGAGCGGCCATCTCGTTTTCGATCGCGCCTTGATTGCGCCATCTTCGGAAACGATAGCTACAACTTTCTCCTCATCAAATCGTTCGAAGGATATCCCGGCCAAACTGCGTTATTTGCTCGGGCGTAAATAACAGCTCACTCGACGGTACGTTCGCCATACCTGTGCGTTCGTACCGGCTCCCATGCTCGCCGCCCATGGTGATCACAAGGTCCAAATACGTTTCGACCTTCATCCACGGACGTTTTGGATCCACCATCCCTGAATCCGTAATGCCTGCGATACGTGGTTCGGCGTCTGGAAAAACAAGCAATCCAATACACGTATCTTCATTGCCTTGCGCAAGGTACCGATCGAAAACACGAATCGACGCAACCGCAACCCCGTCGCTCATCCAACGACCGGCCCAGAGATTCATCGTTTCATCATCGCGGGAGGTGAGAGAGATATCGCCAAATGGTTTGTCCGTCAACATGGTTTCTAGCGGCGGAATCATGATTCCGTGCGTCATCTCCCAATGGATGCGAGTCGTCGGGGCGATCGATGCCGCATTGTAACGATCGATTATTCCTTCAGGCAAAACTTCGGGAACCTTCCAGAAAAAGGTAAAACCATTCGTTGCGCCGTAAAATTCACGTAATGCGGGGCCAAGCATCACGCGGTGCGTTTTTTCGAACTGGTCAAGCTTATTCGGCGTGATGCCTTTGCGCATCTTGGGCGCGACGATCACCTCGGCCAATGGATAAGCACTTCCGGTAGCGACCATTTTTTGAAGACGTTCATTCATGAGCTTCCGGGTTCTCGATTTTAAACTGCAATTGACGATTCAGTCGCATCCATCGGGGCCGCAAGCCGCGCCTTTCTCGAAAACGACCGGCTTTGCAATCAGCTCGCTCCAGGCCTGCCCAAGCGCGCGTAGGAGCAGATCCGCAGGCTGCGCGTCCGATACCGCATAACGGCCACCGAGCACGAAAAACGGCACGCCACTGATTCCATTGGCACGTGCTTGATCTTCGTCAGCGCGCACATCTCGAGCGTAAAGGTCGCTCACCAACGTCGCACGCACCTTTTCCTCGTCCAGCCCAACGTCAGCGGCAAGGCGAATCAGCGTCTCGAACTCGCCGATACCCTCGCCTTCGCTCAAATAACCGCGTAAAAAGCTCTCTTTGACGGCGTCCAGTTTGCCACGTTCTGCGGCAAAGTGAATGACTCGGTGCGCATCGAACGTATTACCCGGCCGGATTCGCTCGAAATGGAAGTCCAAGCCATCCGCACGCGCAATTTCGGTCATCCGGTCGATCATGCATTGAGCTTGCGTCGTCGATGTGCCATATTTCTTGGCAAGACGCATTGGCCATAGCCATTATTGTCCTCGCCGCCGCCATTTTCTTGAAGTCGAAGAAAATGCGCATCGACTTTTACTTGGACGACCCTTGACGTAGCCACAAAGCGCACGGTAATGCGTCTACCGTAGGTTTCCCGTTAATTCGGCGGCGTAATGATCATCGTATTTTGAAACAACCATTCGAGCCAAACGCCGTCACGCTTCACGAAAATGCGGGCATATCGAAACTCTGTCGCGGGCACTGGTTTGCCGGAGCGTGTCGCTTCAGCGTGTAATGTGCCCGTGACAATCGCTAAATCCGGCGCAATGATCCATTGAGAATCAGCAAGATCATACGCGTGAAACACGAGCGTTCCGCTACGCATATCATTTAACAACAACTGTTTGTCCTGGCGCATTCCAAACACGTTGTTGTGCACGTGATCGGGCGCGAGGTGCCGTTCGAGTGTAGCAACGTCGTTCATTCGATAGGCAGTCACGAGCCGCTCGTGCTCGGCATTCATTTCGGCTTCCGTCGCCACATTCGGCGTCACATTCGGCACAACCACGGGAACCGCCTCGGGGCATTTCGATGCAGGCGGAGCAGCCGCGCATCCCACGAAAAATACGCCCAGAATCGCTGATGAAATGGTATGTTGAAACAAGCGCATACGAATCGTTCCTCTGGTGCTCGTCGCTCGGATTTACAAAGCTATCGATTCAGCAACTATTGCACCTTCACCGTGACGAATACATCCCGCTTTTCTACAACGCATTGACTGTCGGTGCAGACCGAAAAGTGAAACGTCCCGCCAACCTTCGCATCCCCCGCATTTTGCGGAACGAACGGAATACGCATTGCCGCGCGCGTCGAAGAAACACTAAGCCCCTCGGCGCGAACCGTCGGCTTTGGATACGTCACGCCAGCAGAGCCCGACGAAGCCACGAATTTGTACGGATATTCTTGATTGCAGTGAAATTCCCCTTTGGGTACGACGACCGCTTCCACCGTTCCTTGTTGCCCTGCCGAATATCGTCCTGACGATTGTAGCCACACACTGAACGCTTGCGCCGATTGTTTGGGCGATTCTACGGGAGGCGGGAGTGGCGCATCGGGCACGGCTGCCGTCACGACAACCGTCGGCGCAGGCGCTTCCAACGCCAAGGGCAAACCCACCGCTGCCGATGCATTCGGTGCGGCCACAACCGCTGCCGTCGACGTCTCCACCGCAGCGGGCGCTTTTGTTGTCGCCGTCGACGTCGTCCCCACGGCGGCAGACGAGGCAATCGCACTCGTCGGTTTGGCTTGGTCATCCGTTGCTGGCGCCGGAGATGCCTTGTCGACCGCCGCTCGAGGTTCACTCTCTTTGGTTGTCACGGCCGCTCCGGAAGCAGCCTCTTTCACAACGGATTCCGAAGTCGGCGCCACATCCTTGCCGCATCCGATCATGGAACCCATCACCACGAAACCCGCCAAACTCACCGCTTCGAAACGTCGACAACGCTGCATGTTTCACCCTTTATCCCAAATCTGCCAGGATGTAAACGAAATTGACCAGTGCAAATGAGACTTTGAGACTTATTGACGACGGGCCTCGACTGACCTAGGCTACACCCGACATCCCCCTTTCGTGAGATCATCATGTCCCTCCTATCGGCATTCAAAGGCAAAGGCCCCAGCGGTTTCGGTTATGGCTCTACCGCTGAACAAGTCACCGCAGGCATCGACCTTCATGGCAAAACCATCCTCGTCACCGGATGCAATTCGGGTTTGGGCCTCGAAACAATACGCGTGTTGTCCAAACGCGGCGCCCACGTGATTGCCGCCGCACGCACTGTCGCCAAGGCCGAAGAAGCCTGCAAAGGATTACCTGCCTTCACGCCCGTCGCGTGCGAATTATCTGAACCCGATTCAGTACGCGCGTGCATCAAAACCATTACCGCCCTAGACAAGTCCATTGACGCGATCATCTGCAATGCCGGGATCATGGCCCTTCCCAAGCTCGAACAAAAATGCGGGTACGAGCTACAATTCTTTACCAACCACGTCGGGCATTTCTTGCTCGTCACAGGACTGCTCGACAAACTTTCCGACCACGGGCGTGTCGTCGTCGTATCGAGCGATGCGCACAAACGTGCTCCCGCTGCGGGCATTGAATTCGATAACCTCGCCGGCGAACGAGGGTATACACCATGGGGCAACTATGGTCAATCCAAACTCGCGAACATTCTTTTCGCTCGTGAGCTTGCTCGAAAATTCGCTGGTACTGCTAAAACGGCCAATAGTCTGCACCCGGGAGTCATCGCAACAAACCTTGGAAGGCACATGAATCCCGTCGCCAATGTGGCTGTTGCTATCGCCAAACCATTGGTGCTCAAATCGATTCCCGAAGGCGCCGCAACGCAATGTTATATCGCGACCCACCCATCGCTGGCCAGTGTCAGCGGCGAGTATTTTGCCGATAACAACGTTTCGAAATCGTCTGCGCACGGTCAAGACAGCGAAATGGCCAAGAAATTGTGGTCGGTAACCGAAGAAATCATCGCCAAGATCTAACGCCGTTCATGCTCTCGCCAATGCCACCGCAATCGCGGCATCGGCCCACGCTTTCGTCGCCGAGACGGAATCCGCTCCTGCGCGTGCCGTTTCAAGCTTTCCAAACGTATCCGCTATTTGTCGCAATCCCACTCCATGCAGCATTGCGACAAGCTGCGGAACACGCCCGCCCAAAACGCCCTCTTGCGCCAATGTATCCAATGAAGCTTCCACTCGCCCCAAAACCGTGTCCAGTGGATCCGTCCATTCCGATGTTGTCATACCCAGCGGCGGAATCGGAACATCCGGGGCCAAATCCGGCACAATCACGCGAGGACTATCACCACCCATCACCAACGCAATAGGCTCGAGTATTTTTCTCGCCCCGACGCCTCGTAACCATCCCGAGACATAACACGCATCAGGCAACGCTTCCACGAGCGCGGGTATCGCGCCTGGGGCAAACCATTCGTACGCACGCTCCACGATCAGCATTCCGCCATCATCGCCCTCGATGACCCCAGACAACGTTTGACGTCCAGGCGACCACGACAAACCTTTCACACCGTTCGGAGTGGCAACCACCCGTAATGCTTCCGTACGCGCGCGGTGACGCAAGAACCACGGAGGCCGCTCCTGTTCGTTCCGCAACAGAGTGCTCGGCCCAGAAAAACCATATGGCGCTGGAATGTCACCCCATTCGCCCTTTTGCGGCAACACCTGCGTTTCTTTCCCGCTACGAATCTCAATGGTGCGTCTCGCCAAGCGTACGAGTTTATTGGACTGCAATCGGCCAGCCGCCAGCTGGCCGAGACGAATATTTCCTGCTACCGTCATCGTATCGATCTCGGTATTCGCTGGAATCGGGATGGCCCAGGAAACAACCGTTGCCCCATCCCAGAAAAGCACCTCGAAGGAACGCAACGAACCAACCGACGAAACTCGCGCCCCAAGCGACAATAGTTGGGCCTTGTCGAGCGGCATCCGGAGAGCCTCGCCCATTCCGAGAATCGATGCCGGATCACGTCCGCGTGCGGCCGCTCGAATGCGGGCAAACCCCTCCATGAGAAGATTCCGTACTCGACCAGCATCATGCAATGCCGAACGACTTTCCCAGGCGGATCGTTGCAATTCGATGTCTTCAATCACGCCATCGAGCCACGGGCAATCTTGCACAATTGCTTGTGCTTCTGCGCGTGCCTGCTCGAGTCCACGTGCATCCGTGAGGCCTTTTGCCAGGAGCCGCCCTAAGTACGCATCCATTGCCGAAAGCGCTGCCAACGACGCTACCTGCCGTGGTGGCGGTCCCAAACGAACTTGAATGGATATGCGCTCGCGATCCTCGACGGACAAACGCTGAAAAGCTCGCACGGCAAGCGGAACATGCACACACGTTTTGACGGCACAATCACACGAGGCATGCGCCAGATCCGCGCCCGCTAAAAAGCGCACGGTACATCCAGAAAACCGCGCCATTGGAGGATTAATTCCAATTTCGACATCGACTCCCGCTGCTTCCGCTGCATTTACGACGCTCAATCGCGGACCTAACCATTTCGCCAGTTCTTCCACGGGAATGGTCCACGGCCTCCGCGTTTCCACACCGGCGCCTGTCGCATATTCGAGCACCGCTGCGATCCGATGCCGACAAACCATTTTCGCGCCGCAACTACAAGGCGTATCCTTCAGGGTTTTTCCGGGTAGCAACTTCGCCGTCACGCCTTCTGCGGCAAACGTCGCAATCACCGTCCCGTCTGGTTCCTCGCGAATGTCAGGGCCTTTTTTCTCCGCGATTTCCCGCTGCGCTCGCTTGACCAGGCCAGCATTCGACATCGCCGCCAGGGCCTCGGGCGTCAACGTTGCCAAATCGGACCTCATTGCCGCATTTTCTCCACGATCCACCCGACCAACTTGATCGGCGTTGTCGCCGCCACATGCGCGCCAGCATCGGCCACCGCTTGCGCCACGCCGTGATCATATGCGCCTTGGACCTGGTCATCCAGTGATGCTGCGCCAAACACCACCACGCCTTCCCCCACAAGCGCCCGCACTTCACGCACCAAAGCTTCCGGCCGATCCTCGAAATCAGTAATCCATAACAATATCGTCCGATGCGGAATTTCCACCAATTGCGACGCGTATTGCAAGGCTTTGGCTCCGTCTGTGCCTCCGCCAAGCTGCACTCGCATCAAAAGCTCGACGGGATCGTCCACGTGAGGCGTCAAATCCACGACTTCCGTATCGTACACGATCAAATGCGCTTTTGTCGATGGCAATTGCCACAACACTGAAGCAACGATTGCGGCATGAATGATGTTTCGCGCCATCGAACCCGATTGATCGACCACGATGATCACTTGATGTTGCGGCCCAAAACGCCGAACACGGGCAAAAAATTCTGGTTTTCCAATGATCAGCCGGCGTTTTTTGTGGTCGTAATTCTGGAGGTTTTTTCGAATCGTACGCAACGCATCGAGGTTTTTCGCAATCCGAAATCTGGAACGACGATGGCGAAATGGCGTCGCTCCCAGCCGATGCTCGATTTCATTACATAATTTTTTGGTCAACTCGTCGACGACTTTTCTTACGAGGACACGCGCTGCTTCGAGCACATTGGCGTCCATACGCGACTTGCAACGTAAAATCGCCTCGGCCAACGACAATGATGGCGTCACGTTCGCCAATGCTTCGGGCCGCGTCACGACTTCCAGAATCCCGTACCGTTGAAGAGCATCGGATTCGAGTCGTTCAATGGCTTCCTTCGGAAATAGATTGTGAATCGCATTGATCCAATCCGGTACATCGAGTGGATGCGACGCCCCACTGCCACGCCCGCCGCCTCGCGCCACCGATCGCTGCGTTTCCCCTTCCGCCTCGCGATCATAGAGCCACGAAAGCGCTCGTTCCATTTCTTGAGCTTCCGCACTGCTCGCGGATCCATTGCCGAATCCGTCGTCCCCCGCCCGGCCGAGAATCAATCTCCAGCGAGTTTCCGCATCGTAGGCAGTCATTCCAGCACCCCGAGATCTCGACCCCACGAATATACCCGTGCGTCCAGCGCCAAACCCGCTGCAAGTACATTCGCTGGAACATTACCAATCCACGAGGCATCGGGGCGTTTGCCCCATCGGGCAGCCAGTAATCCACCAATACGGGCGCGTTCCGCAGGGGGAAACCACGAAAATGCCAAACGTAATGCAGGTAATTGAACCAAAAAAACATCGTCGGACAACGTAGCGAGCGCCGCGTCAATCGCCCCAATAAGCCGGTCGTCACGTAATGCGGGACCACGCGCGAGTGCGAACAATCCCGCCAAAAAATCACCAATTCGTCCTTCGGAAGAAGCGTGCAATGCGTATTCAATTGCCGATTCCATCGACGCACCCTCGGCGTCCAAATACCATATCGTACCCAGCGCGGCTCCTCGTAACATTGCTGGCGCATCGATATCGGAAATTCGACGCAACAGCACGGAATGAGTATCGTCCAAATCGACTCCCAGCGCCACCGCGTGCCGCAAAACTTCGCCAAGCGCCCGCATCGCCAACAGATCCGCCGGAAGCATTTCGGCACCACGAATGCCAGCAAGCAACGTCAACGCTCGTTCCGCCGCGGATCGAAGAATAGGAGCCAGAAGCGGCGCACCCACGACTTCAAGCCATTCGCCGTGGTGCCACAAGCCAAACAGTTTTTCCATGGCGGGTCCAAGTGTTCCAAGCGACGGCGTCGTCGTTATGGCATTCGCCACGACATCCGCCACATCCCCCGCCAACTTCATGAGCCCCGCAAATGCCGCGTCCCCAAATGTATCCACACGTGCACCGAGTGAATCCGCGTCCAGCATTCGTCGCGACAAACAAAATACGACCGCACCTTCGAGCGTCGATCCCCACCTCGAAGCTTCAATGATGGCCGGATCCATGTCGGGTCGCCATACGATGCGAAACCCTTCCGCCATTCGCGCTTCCGTCCCCCACGCCGGCCCATGCAATCGCGTGAACCCTGGAATCTCCAAGATACGCAATCGATGCAATACCCGCAGCCGCTCCCGATCACCTTCGATGCGCCAATCAAGAGCCAGCGTTTGTGGCGTCCCCGTCGGCTCCAAGTTCACCCGCTCGAGAATGGCGTGCACATCTCGCAAAAGCGGTGGACGTGCCGTTTGGCGAGACAACCTTCCGGTGCGATCGCCCGTAAACGTACGCAACACCGTCGCAATCGTGGGATGCAGCTCCTCCTTCACAATCCCGCGCCTCGACCAAGGAGGCGGCCCCAAAAGCGGTTCACGCACGAGGGTGGTCAAGAGACCATCGAGCACGTCCACACGTTTCGGTGTCGCGTGCCCTCGAAGTGCCGCCAAACCAGCAATCGCTGTCCGCAACGCAATGTGGTCCGCAACCGTCGGACGCTGCTTCCGTTTGCGTAATGCGTCCATCGTCCGATCAAGCATTGCTTCGGCAACCCCCGCGCCGAGCGCCCAATCCAATTCCCACCACATTGGCGAAGGCATGCCCGCTTGATAGCCCGCAAAACTATCCATTCGCGCGTACGTCCACGGCACGAGATGGCTTTGCCCTCCGAATGGCGCCCTGGGCACTTCCGGCTCGCTGCCGCCCGGTAAAACGTCTTTTAACGCCGGTGCATGATATCCGCCGCAAACGAAGACCACGTCGCCTGACCCGAGCGCCCACGAGGCATACGCACGCATGCAGGCCTCTCGAGGTTCGTCTCGGCCATTCGCCGGTGTGTCACCACGAATTTGCTCGAAATAAGCTTCCAATGCGGGTTCCAAAGCTTCCGGCGTTTGTCCCTCGAACAAATGTTCCCACAACGAATCCATGTCCGACATCCCCGTGCGTCGACACAAGGCCTCGATGGCCTGTTCATACCGATCGTCCTCGTCACGGTATCGATTTTCCACCCCTGAAAACGATTTGCTCCATGCGGGCAAGTCGGCAAACCGCACCACTTTGTCGTGCTTGAATGCCCACTGCAAGGCCACCCATTCCGGCGAGAATGCACAAAACGGCGCGAAACAAGATACCGGGCCTTCTTCGGTCAAATAATGCGTGAATATCGCAATCGGTGGCGTATGATCGAACGCCAATTGATCAAGCCGATCGTTAAAATCACTTGCGCCTTCAATCAATACCACCGCCGGATTGACACGTTCGAGCACGGTAGACACAACCCGCGCACAGGCTGGGCTATGGTGCCGCACTCCCACGACGAAAAGCCGTCCGGCCACGATTACAACCTCGACCGCGCCGCATGCAGGGCCGCCCAATGCGGAGCTTTACGTTTGGCCGCGACGGTTTCCAAATATCGCCGCAATTTTTCGAGGTCCTCGGCATTGTCTTTGACTGCCGCCCCCGCCATACAATCAATTACGTCACCAGGATGCGCTTCGCCATCCCCCAAAAATGCCGCCCGTACGCCCACTGCATGCGCCACCGATACCGCTTCCGCCGTAGAAAGCACCGTCGACAGTCGCTCCACAGGTTGCCCGTCACTGGACGTGCCTGTCCGCAATTCGCGAAAGGTCGTCACCAAAACTTCCAATACGGGATCCGATAAAACCGTTTTTACACCCGAAGCTTCAAGCAATCGAGTCGATTCTCGCCGTACGAGCTCAATCTCGGACGCCAAATCGCCAATTGGAAACAACGTCTCGAAGTTGAATCGTCGCTTGAGCGCCGCACTCATTTCGTTTACGCCACGATCACGCGTATTCGCTGTGGCAATGATGTTAAAACCCTCGCGAGCAAATACCACGCCCGCATCCCCGAGTTCGGGAATCGTCAAAACACGATCCGAAAGAATGGACAACAAGCCATCTTGCACTTCTGCAGGACATCGCGTGACTTCTTCAAAACGGACGATTTTTCCATCACGCATACCCGTTAATACGGGGCCCGGCACGAGCGCTCGTTCTCCTGGACCTTCCGCCAACAAAAGCGCGTAGTTCCACGAATATTTGATTTGATCTTCCGACGTCGCCGCGCTCCCCTGAATCGTCAACGTCGAAACACCCGAAATCGCCGCC
>JANORL010000174.1:0-5865 GCA_031415295.1 Polyangiaceae bacterium
GCACTGACTAGGGCCGTTCGAGCGTAAGCGAGAACGTGCCCGGCTTTCATAGAGAGATGAAAGCGGATCACAACGATCTCGGGGGTATGGGGGCGTAGCCCCCATCGTAACTTGGCTAGAGTGCAAGAGTCGGGTCGCGAAGCGAGCCCGACGAATGCACTGACAAGGGCCGTTCGAGCGTAAGCGAGAACGTGCCCGGCTTTCATAGCGGGGGGTTTCTGTTGGAGGTTCTAAAAGAAAAACGGCAAATCGACTTGGACGATCTTGTACTCGAGTCCCGTGCCGGCGAAACCGGTCGGCAGATCGAGTCCCATCGTGAGCGACACGCCTGGACGCAGCCACATCTTCTCGTTCAGTTTGATGTGCGCTCGTGGCCCGAAACCCAAGGTCCAGTTGTCGATGAGGTCGGGGTTGTTCAGCTTCTCGATCGCACCATTCGACGCCCAGTACTGGTAACGCAGCTCGACGCCGAACGACAGTTGCGGAAGCAGGAAGTAGCCGCCATGCACGGCAAACACGAGGTTTGTCTTTGACGCGTCCGGATCCTTCGCTTCGCCGCGCACGCGCATCAATTGAAGGAGCGTCGCTTCGAATTGCAGCGTGATGTCATTGCTGAGAAACGCGATGTCCGCGCCGGCCATGGGCGTCATGTAGTTGATTTGAAACAGCGCATTGTCCACGGATGCGCGGCCAAAGATGCCTCCTGGTAGGTTCGCCGATCGCCGCGCAAGATTCGGATCGTTGCCTCCGCCTTGTCCAATCGGAATCGTCGTTCCCAGAAAAAAACTCGCTTTGACGTTTTTTGAAACAGGGACCGCGTAAATCGCTCCGATGGCTGGATTGACGAACGCCGTTGCGCTTTCTCCCTGCACCGGCGTGTTGTGGATAAATCCGAAACGCGCCACGACGGCGAGGTTTGGACGAACCTTCACGCTGCCCAGAAACAGGATCGGTTGTGTGTCACGTGCGTTCGAGAACGCGAACGCCATGTCGGCTCGAACGACGTTGGCCGCCGCGACGGGACGCATCAGCCACGGCATCGAATAACGCGGGGGCGGAGGTTTGGCGGCGGGCGCTGCTGCTTGGGATGCAGCTTCGACGCCAACGTTTTCCTCAGCCTGCGCGAAGGTACCAAAAGACAAACTCGCCATCAGCGCAGAGCTCATCAACGACAGTTGCAAGACGTGCCGGACAAGGCCTGATTTCTGGCTTCTCATCTGACTCTCCATTTTTTTGCCCCTTGAACAGATGTCTATCGTGGGGTGCCCGAGAAGAACAGGCGAAAATCCCGCGACATTCGTGCAAATTCTGCACAACATGAACATGCAAGGCCGGGTTGTTCGGAAGGACTCGTGCCGCGCGCTGTGCTAGTGAGGCGCTCGATGTTTGGTTCGATTCGATCCGCTGAATTGCTCGTCATTTCAGGCGTACGTGCATTCGACCCCGCACAGCGACTCGACGATGTCGTCGACGTCATCATCGAAAACGGCGTCATCGTTCGTATTGGTCAGGGTGCTGCTACGGCTGACATTTGTTCGTCGGAACGAGCGCAGATCATTCGTGGCGACGGTTTGCTGCTCCTTCCCGCGTTCGTCGATTTACACGCGCACCTGCGTGAACCGGGTCAGGAATACAAAGAAGACATCGCCTCGGGTCTTGCTGCCGCGGCCGCTGGCGGGTTTGCCCACGTGTGCGCCATGCCAAACACTCGGCCGGTCAACGACACGCGAAGCATCACCGAAGCGATGGTGGCCAAAGCGCGATCGATCGGTGGACCTCGTCTTCATCCCATCGGCGCCATCACGATCGGTCAACAAGGTAGCGAGCTCGTCGAGATGGCTGATCTCAAAGATGCGGGAATCGTTGCAGTTTCCGACGATGGTCGTTGTGTCATGTCGAGCGCGGTCATGCGTCGAGCCCTCGAATACGCGGCGAACTTCGATCTACCCGTCATTCAACACGCCGAAGACCACACGCTCACCGAAGGCTCGCTCATGAACGAAGGCGCCATCTCGACGCGCCTCGGGCTGCGCGGATGGCCACGCGTGGCCGAAGACATCATCGTGGCGCGCGACGTGCTCTTGGCTGAACTTACGGGCGCGAAATATCACGTGGCGCATGTGTCTTCACGCGGCGCGGTGCGTATCTTGCGCGAAGCGAAAAGTCGCGGAATTCACGTCACCGCTGAAGTCACACCCCATCACTTGTCCCTCACCGATGCCGCCGTGTTGGGTTACGACACGGCCTGCAAGGTGAACCCGCCCTTGCGCGAGCCCGAAGACGTTGCAGCTCTTTGCGAAGCGCTGGAAGACGGAACGATCGACGCGGTCGCCACCGATCACGCTCCACATTCAACCCTGGAGAAAGACTGCGAGTTTGCCGAAGCATCGCCAGGCATGATTGGTCTCGAGTTGGTGGTGCCACTTCTTTTGCAACGCGTACGCGAAGGCCGCTTTTCACTGGCTCGCCTCGTTACGGCACTCACGGCAGCTCCTGCGCGAATCGTTGGTCTCGACGCACCCCGACTACGCGTGGGCAACACGGCTGAAGTTTGTCTCATCGATCCCGAACGGGTTTGGAAGGTCGAACCTGGACGTTTACGATCGAAAAGTAAAAACACGCCGTTCTTGGGCAAGGACGTCCGCGGTGCGGTGCTGTTGACGATGGCGTCGGGGCTTGTCGTTCACGACGTGACAGCAGCCAAGGAGCAAACGGCACGATGAGCGGAGAACGAGGGTATTTGTGCCTGGCCGATGGCACGGTGTTCGAAGGAATCACGTGCGGTGCACCGGGCGTGAGCGTTGGTGAAGTCGTCTTCACCACGGGAATGACTGGCTACCAAGAGGTCCTCACGGATCCTTCGTATTGCGGACAGATCGTCACGATGACCGCGCCCGAGATCGGCAACACGGGCATGAACGATGACGACGACGAAAGCGTTTCTGCTTCGCCACACGTCGCAGGGTTTGTCGTACGAGATCTGTCGGTGATCTCGTCGAACTACCGAGCGACCCAAACGCTCGACCAGTACCTCGTGAAGCACGGCATCGTGGCGATTTCGGGAATCGATACACGTTTGCTCACCCGCACGATTCGCGATCGCGGAGCGCAAAATGGAGCGCTCGGCGCCGTTTCACCAGACGAACTCATTCGTCGCGCGCGACAAACTCCGCCTATGGAAGGCCTCGATTTGGTCGAGCGAGTGAGCGTTTCCGAGAAGCAAAGTTGGACGGAAACGTCGGATTCGTTTCGCGTGATTCGTCCCAGCAAGTATGCCGAAGGACGTCACGTGGTTTGTCTCGACCTGGGCGTCAAACGCAACATTCTGCGCTCGCTTGTCGATCTTGGTTGTCGCGTCACGGTCGTACCTGCGCGAACGACAGCGGCCGAAATCCTCGATCTCGCGCCCGACGGCGTTTTCATTTCCAACGGACCGGGCGATCCATCGGCGGTTTCGTACGCCATCGACACCGTACGTTCGCTCGTCGGAAAAAAGCCTCTTTTTGGCATTTGTTTGGGCCATCAAATCTTGGCGCTCGCCGTGGGAGGCAAGACGTACAAGCTCAAGTTCGGTCATCGCGGGCTCAATCAGCCGGTAAAAGACCTGGCCACGGGTCGCGTCGAGATCACCACGCAAAACCATGGATTTGCGGTGGACTTGGCGTCATTGGGAAACAAAGCTCGCACCACCCACGTGCATCTCGATGACGGAACCAGCGAAGGCCTCGAATTGCCCGAGCTGGGAGCTTTTTCGGTTCAGTATCATCCGGAAGCCGCCGCTGGCCCGCACGATGCGTTTTACTTGTTCGAACGATTCGCGATGCGATTTGCTTCATGACCACGCACCAGGAAAAGAAAATGACGCGCAAGAACGAATCTAAGAACGTTGTCATCGAGCAGATGCCTTCGCGACGAATTCACTTCGTTAGCCTTGGTTGTCCCAAAAATCGCGTCGATTCCGAAGTGATGTTGGGCGTTGCGAAACGTGCTGGATACGACCACGTCGCAAGCGCCGAAGAAGCCGACGTCATCGTCGTCAATACGTGTGGATTCATTGGCGAAGCGAAGAAAGAATCGATCGACACGATCTTCGAGATGGCTCGGCTAAAACAAGAAGGCCATTGCCAGAAACTCGTGGTCGCGGGCTGTTTGTCCCAGCGACACCCCGACGAAATTGCCGCAGAAATGCCCGAAGTCGATCACGTGCTTGGTTCGAGCGATATGTTGGCACTCGAACGAGTATTGTCCGGACAAGCGGAGCGTATTCTCGTGGGTAATCCTGCCGATTGGGTCATACGCGCATCGGATCCGCGTGCGCTTTCGACGCCGTCCGGAAGTGCGTACGTCAAGATTGCCGAAGGCTGTAACCGCACCTGTTCGTTTTGCGTGATTCCCCAGCTACGCGGGCTTCAGCGATCGCGCCCGATCGAAGATGTGGTGGCGGAGATCGAGCAACTCGTGAGTATGGGCGTGCGCGAAATCAATCTGATTTCCCAAGACACGATCGCTTATGGACGAGATCTTCCAGCTGAAGGTCGTGCGTCATTGAGTGACCTCGTGCGACGTGTCGCAGATGTTCCGGGCGTGCATTGGGTGCGGATGTTTTACCTGTATCCAGAAACGATCACGGCGGAGCTCATCGAGCTACTCGCGCATCACGAGCGGGTCGTGCCGTACGTCGACATGCCTTTGCAACACGTGGCGGACGGCATGTTGCGACGCATGAAACGCGGTCATGGAGGCGAACGTATTCGCAAACTCGTTACGCGTATGCGCACGTCGATTCCCGATCTCGTGTGGCGGACGGCGTTTATCGTGGGTCATCCGGGTGAAACGGACGAAGAGTTCACCGAGTTGTGTGAATTCGTGAAGTGGGCCGAATTCGATCGTGTGGGTGTGTTTCGGTATTCGGACGAAGAAGGTTCGGGCAGTGTGCGCCTGGAAGGCAAAGTGCCGGAAAAACTGGCGGCGACACGTCATCGCAAGTTGATGACTTTGCAGCGCAAGATCTCGCACGCGAAGAATGCGGCATTTATCGGTCGAGAACTCGAAGTGTTGGTGGAAGGTACGAGCGACGAGCACGAGTTTGTGCAGATGGGTCGTCATCGTGGGCAAGCGCCGGACATCGACGGTCAGGTGTACTTGTCGGGTGGTGAGGCGCGGGCTGGGGAATTCCGACGCGTACGCATCACACAGGCCAGTGATTACGACTTGGTGGGTGAACTTTTTCCGGAGGACGATGTCGCGATGGCGATGGTTCTGCCGCAAAAAAAGCCGACGATGCGTTTGCGCGTGGTGCAAACCGATGGGCGCATTCTGTCAACTTAGTTGTCTCTCCGAACGTTCGTAGCGACGTACTTTCGGCAGTTTACGCAGCGCCTTTTAGGCGGCATGTTTTGTGCAAGAGCCTCAAGACGTGAATCCACGCCGCACTTTTTCACGATGGTTTGCCGCGGTGTCGTTCCTGGTGCTTGCCGGGTGCGTCAGTCCAACCTTGCCTCTTCCGCCACCGGGAGCACCTGATGGGCTTTCGGTGGAGACGGCGATGGGCGAATGGACAGTGAAAGGCACGTGCCTTCAGGGGGCACTGGTGACGGTATTCAACGAAGAGACGGGTGAAGGATCGGTCATCGAAGATCGGGACCTTGACGGACGTTACGAGGTACGGATCAAGGCGCAACGTTGTGATGCGGGCTGGGTGCAGCAAGCGATTGGGCAAGACGTGAGTGCGCCGACGCCATTCGTGATTGTGGAGCGGGTGAACGGACTGCAGGTCGATCCGCTGGCGTGTAAGTAAAGCACCCTCACCCGCCTGGCCCCCTGCTAGGAAAGCCGGGCACGTTCTCGCTTACGCTCGAACGGCCC
>JANORL010000175.1:0-4293 GCA_031415295.1 Polyangiaceae bacterium
ATCCATGCTCAGCCATGGCAAGATCATAAGGCCCGCACCCGCCGTCAGGCGCCTCGGCAAACGAAATGCAAGGTTCACCGTTCCCTTGACGAGGGGCGGATATTTCAAACCTTGCGCCGCGAGATCTCGCGTAAACAAGGGATCGTTCAAATCGATTGCAAATCGGCCACGGTAATTCATTAACGCGCCATGCTGATAAGACAAACCCCAACGAAAACGCGATGAAGTACGATGATACATTCCGGCGTTAAACGAAATTCCCTGACTCACTGCATCGTGAATCAAGGTCGGCCGCGCGAGCACGTCGAATTCGCGCACGTCACTTGGCGCAAACGCTCCAAAATCATTCGCCTGCCCAATCGGCGCATTGGCAAACGCTCGCCGAAATTCCTCGAGTTCGGCGAAGTCTTGCACTTTTTTCATGGTCGCCACACCACTCACCCATTGCAAACTTCCCCCAATCGAGAAACCACCTCCAAGTCGCACCGCCGCGGATGCCGACACGTGACTCGCCAAAAAAAACGCCTGCTGAAGACGAAAACGTTGCGCACCATCGGCTGGATAATCGAGGGTCGCGGCATAAGGCACATAAGCGCCAAGCCCAACGACGAGACGATTTCCCACGGGTGCGGCAAGAAAAACATCGCCCAGCGGCGCCACTGGCGGCGTTACGACGGGCGCGGCCCATCCTGATTTGCTCGAATCGATTTCGTCAAGTGACGCGGGACCACGTAACCGGAATAAATCGGAGGCAGCGTAGGTGCCGCGCCACTGCCTTCTGAATTCTGCGCGCCCTGCCACGATACCCGCACCCGCGAATACCTCGAAATGGTCGATCGCCCCCAACGCACCAGGATTCCAATGAATCGCCGCAGCATCCGAGGTCACCGGACCGGATTGACCACTTCCCACCAGAGGCGCATCAAAGCCAGACGCATACGTTCGCGTTGGCGCCAAGACCCAGACGACCGCCACAAAACAACACCTCGCCCGACGCCCACTCAATACCATGACGGCCCCCATAACGATCAGAAAAAACGCTTGATCTCGATACGAATTCGCCGCAAACTCGGCTTTTCCAGGGCGATTATTTCATAAATCCGGCCTTCAGCATCCTGCATGTAAACCTTGTCGCCAACTCGAATACGGATTTTTTCATGTGACGTATCGCCATCGACCTCGACAGGCGAGGAGATTTTGCTCGCCAACAAGGGGTCACGAAAGAATCCAGGATTGCGATAGACATAGGGTCGTACGGGATTACCACGCTCGTCCTGACGAATGTCATCAGCCGTTACGAAATACAACCAATCTTCAGTCGCGTATTGAGGAACGACATAGAAAAAGTCGGCGTCGCCATGCGTCGAATCAGAAATTGCTTCTGCAACGCCACGAAGTAGTTCTGGATCTTTTTCGAGATTTGCTCGAATTCGATGGACAACTTCGGAACTTTTGACACCAATGGGTACATCGTGCACGGACATGACGACATTGGCTCGTCCTTCGGCCAAATCGCCATCATGCAAACGCGCTTGCGCCACGTCCAACAGCAAGTCGCTCAAATATGCGCCGGCAATTGGCGGTGAAACCAATACGATACTCGGGTCGATGCGCAGTTCTACCCAGCCGCTCGCATCGATACACACCGTCACGGCATCGAACGGCGGAATCACCTGCCCCGCTGGCGAATACGTCGTGCAATGCGCTGGTATTTTTCTTGCCAAACGTTGGCCTACGTCCGCAAGAACCGATTCCACGACCCAAGGCGGCTCGGATCCGACCGGCGAATCGCCGAAAGGCAGCGGATCCCGATTCTTTCCAATCCCTACGTGTTTATTGGATTCATTGATATTGAGTACCATTTCACGAAGCGTAAGGTTCTCGCCAAGCCCGACGATGGTCATCCAATTCGGATCCCTGAAGTCGAACGCATTTTTGATTTGCATGCCGATACTGTTTACGTCCGCCTCTGCGGCATTCACCGCTTGAATGCCGCGGAAAGGAAGCGCATTCACGCTAAGACGAACCGTCAGGCCAAATTCACCTTCAGCGAGTGACAGTCCCGCTACAGATTGAAGAAATCCGGGGTGTTTGTCGGCGTTTGGAATCGAAGCGTCGTTTTCCACAGGACCGAAGCGTTCCGCCAAGGATGCAAAGTCCGTTGATATGTCCGCCAGTGTCACCGCAATGAATCCGGGCGGTACAGGATAAACTCCGGCCGGGTTTTGCGCCGTCTTCAGCCCACGGCGCGTTCGCGCCCGCGGATGGGTGGTAACGATGTGTTCCAGTACGACGTCCGCTACGAGTTCAATCGACGCGATGCGCTCGTTCAGCTGCACTCGAAGCAAGTCGGCGAAAATTCTCGATGGCGAAATACCCACAGCTACGCCAATCGCAGCCAATTCCGAAAGCACGGTACCTTCGAGGTTGATGTTTTCGGGCGTCATGTTGAGCAGGTAAAACATATTTCTCGCCGCAGGATCCAAAACCGAAACGTCCGCGGCTGGGGAAAACGTGAATCGAGCGAGGGCATTTTCGACAAGCGGACGCGCGTCGAGGTCGACGAGCCAGGTTTCTTCGAGCGTTCTTTGGGGCAATTGACGTAAATCGGGTAAGGCCAAGAACCGCGCAAAATTGTCAACGTCAAGGCGCAAGAAGCGCAATTCGACAACACGTGTTTCGTTCACATCGAGTTCATGGATATCGTCTGCAGGCTGCAAAACGAGCGGTTCGGTGCAACCCATCACGACGGAACAGAATCCGAGCGGCCATAGGGTACGCATGTTCAATCCGCCCTCCCCAAGTGTTTGACTGCAATTTCAATGGGAAACGGCTGCGATTCGTTTGTTGGTACAAAAATCGTCAATTCGTGAATTCCTCCATGCTCGTCTTCCGCGTAAACCACTTGCAATCCCGGCGTGAGCGCGAGCTTTTCATGTTCGGTATCGGTGACCTCGGGAATGGATCGCCGCGACAGACGACTCGATTCCGATAAGTCGAGACGCGAAAAGAATCCGGGGTGTCGATATTCATAAGGCTTCGCCAATTCAATATTCATGGGATCCGGACGTTTGTCGGAGGGCGCCACAAAAAACAGATAGGGGCGCTCGACGGAAGGGCCCGACATGACAAAAGCGTCGAGGTCGTCGTTGTGTTGCCAATACTTGCCCACGATGATTTCCGCAATCTCTCGCGCCTGCGATTGAAGTACGGGCCGCATTTGCGCGACGAGGTCCGAGCCACGAATTCCCAGGGCAACGCCGCGTAATGTGAACAGCGAGCGCGCCTTTCCGCGAGTTATGTCGGGCACGCCGTCTCCTGTGGGATCATGCAACTGGACAATCGCGACGTCGGTCAATAAATCCCAAAGAAATTGCGGCGGAGGCGTCATCAAACTTCCAAGTGAATTCGTGAATGTGATGAATCCTGGTTGCTCAGTCTGCTTGCCAATATCGATACCGAAAAGGCATCCAGCAGCAAACGATACGTGACAGTGGTGGTATTCGCGCCTTCCATACGCATTTTTTGCTGCATCTTGGACGATGTTTTCGATGAAAAACGGACGGCACCGAGAATCGGCGGCGCACGGCTGCACCATCGGCGCTTCTTCGATCGCGAAACGCATATCGAGCGTCGGTTCGTCCACGATGCCTTGTACCTCGAAAGCGTGCGGATCCTCGAAATCGAACGACAATGGCGAAGAACCGAGCAGAATGAACATATCGCCGCCACCCGATTTAAATTGGATCCCCTCGACACGTCGCAAATTCGACCGTGCCACGACGCGCATACGAAAATCAGGGCCGAGCGCATTGCTTCGCGTGGTAAACGATCCGTCGTCGGATTGCAAGATTCCTGGATGTTCATTACGATTCAAATACGGTGGGTTTCCCCGTGGACCGAGTTTGTCTGCAAGCGGTTGCATATCGAGCAATGCGTCATGCAGGCTCACAGGCAAACGACCGGTTTCATTCATGACCGCTGGATACGTTCCGAGTAGGTTGCGCTGGATCGAACCCACGATAGACGAAATGGGAACAATGGTATCATTGCGCCGAATTCCGAGTGCGTCCGCGAGTACTTGGGCAAAATCAAAACGAAAGGTGGCCGGATTTTTATTGACGAGTGTCGCAAAATCTTCGAGTGACGTGCCATTTGCGCGGGCATTGGCGGGGGTCGTCCCGAGCAGGCGGACGAGGGAAAATTCTGGCGACGAGCGCCAATTCGGTCCAAAAGAACGACCGAGCGCCGTTTTGGAGCAATCATGGAGTGGATCCGCTTGGTCCATTTTCC
>JANORL010000176.1:0-5710 GCA_031415295.1 Polyangiaceae bacterium
GCGTGCGTAATGGCCATCGTGTTCGAGAGCGCATGGGGACATATGGCGATGTCCATCAAGCGCGTGGCGGTGGACCGTCGCGCATTGCGATGGTCATCAGCCAGAATGACGTTGACGCGCCATCGTTCAAATCACCGCAAGCGCTTTCAAATCACCGCGAGCGCTTGCAATTCCCTTGCTCCCAATTCAACGGACCCGCATTCAATCTTGAAATACGTTTTTCCAGACTTCGACCACTACGCGCTCACCACCCGATACAGCACCGTCTCCTCGGGCAAGAGCACTGCCTGGCCCGCCGAATCAAATGATGGATCCCCGTAAGGTTTACGTTTACGATGTCCCAAATGATGGAACCCACGTCCTCGAACACGCCATCGTACACACGATCGCGGCCCTCGACCTTCGGACGCGCCGCTCGTTGCTCGCTTTTCGCCTCCCTCAGCCTCGCCGTCTTCGTGGGCGCCTGCTCGAGCGAGCCACCGCGTCACGCCCTCACGCCTGCGCCAGTCGCGAAAGCCTCCGAGCCCCCCGTGCCAAGACAAACACGCCTTCCCGACTACATCATCGGCAACGTAAACTTCGCGAACACTGCTCGAAATGGCACAACGATCCCGCTCGACCCTCAGGGACGCCTGGGCATGCTCATGGGTGGATCAAGGTTCGTCATCGATGACGGACAAGCACGCCCCATTGCACAACACACACGCGAATCACTCTCACGCGTCCACCGTATTCCGTCATGGCTCGGGGGAGGTTTCTTGTTCCAGGCAGGCACATCGATTTTCAGTGCAGATACATTCGATGGCGATATCCATCCGGTCATTACGCTTCCAGAATCGATATCGCGTATTTCTTTTGGTCCGAAGAACTTGATTGTACGTGGAAATGATGGAGGTCGGTGGGCGATACGATTCCCCTTCAATGCGTCGCGCCAGGCCCCATTTGCGCTGAACAGCAATGGACGTGTGCCCCTCGCCCCCATCGGCCTGGCAGATATCGCAGCCCTTGCAGACGGCCGCGCCTTCGCACTCACGGAGGGAGGAGGCGCCCTTGCGTCCATCAATCGAGGTGACACGTGGACAGACATTTCCAACAAGATTGGTGGAATGGCAGTAAATGTCGACGTGGTCGACGCCAATGTTTTTCTTTCGGATTCTTCCGGACGAACCTACAAACTCGAGATCAACGGTTCGCTCCTCGAACTCCCTCGATTGCCGTCGTCTTTTCCTTCACCCAAACAAGCTTCCGACCCCCGATGGCACGGCGCGACGCCTCCACGCGAGCTTGCCCTAACCGCCGGAGCGATGATTGACGCCACGACGGCCGTTGTGGCAGCTGCCGGTGACGTCGCGACGATCGACATCCGTACGGGTGCCATTAAATCGATTGTGCAAGGACGTCTCCCTATGGATTTGACATGTGAAGTGCTCCGCGTCCCAAACGACGTTCTCATTGTATGCGGTGCAATGGGAGCTCCTAGCATTGTGGCCTCCGGGTTGCTGACCAAAGAAGGGCTTCATATCGAGCGCAAATTCCCGAGTGATCGGCAGTTCTTTGCCGATGAAGAGGGCACGCTCGTTTTTGGCGGACCGTGCACAGCGGAGAGCGGGCTGCCTGGTACCTTTTTTTCCGCATGTTCCCGGGATCAAAGCGGACAATGGACAGAACATACGAACGACCGTGCCACTGCATTGGCTGATGCAGATGCGAAGATCAAAGGCGTTCTCACGAATATCCGTTGGATACCTCGCCGTGACAAACCACCCATCGTGATCCTGGTCAGGACCGGCATTACCGTCGTCGATCCATTATCGAGTGAACCCATTACCTGGCAAACGGAATCGCTGGGCAATGAGGGTACGGCCGTCATGGCCGCCGTCGGTTCATCCAGAACACCTGGGGCTTTCCGAACGGGAGGGCCATGGATCGATCGTGGCTGGTCTGTGCTCCCTTCCGGCGTAATACGTGGCTGGATCCGGCCCGGTCGGTCCATTGAGGTATCACCGAAGGGAGGCTTCACGTTCTCGCCTTTCCGTTTTGAAAACGTTGCTGTCAGCGGCGCGTTGGCGCTCGCAACATCAAAAAATCGCTTATGGCAGACGCTCGATCGAGGCGAAACCTGGACCGAGATTTCCACGCCACCGAGCGCTCCGTGGACCCTGCGAGGGTGCTCCCCCGTGGGCTGCGATCTCGGCGCATGGCAACGTATTGGATGGGAGGCATCGACGCCCAATCCCACAGAAGTTTCCGAAGTCGTCGAGTCACCGCCATTGGCAAGCCCGGCCCGTGATTTGATACCCGAGATTTCGTGTGTGCCTATTGGGCAAATCCGCGAAGCGACACTCCCACCGAGCATCGAACCCGACCGAGGTATTGGCGCGACAAAAATACCTTTTTCGACGTCATTGCCAAACGGACAGAGTTTTTCGTACGAAACCACGACCTACTCGCGGACAATGCACAATCCGCCCCGATCGACTCGCTCGACGGACGAGACATCGCCTTTTCTCATGATCCACAATTTTGCAGTAACTTCTGCAGAGATTGAGGGCCCTGCGGGAACAAGCACGATTCTTGTCGTGCTTGGCCCCTCCTCCAGCTTGGCGTCGTTCAAACAGACGTTTACCTTCGTTTCGCCCTTTGATCCTGCGGGTACCATCCATTCACCGACGGTCAGCGCAAGTGTATTCGCAACGGCGGCACGTATTGCGGGAACGAGCCTCGAGGAAGCACTCACAAACGCCTCAGATCGTGAAGGTTTTGTTCCGATTCTGCCCATTGAACCCGGTGCTCCGGCCAATCTGCTTTTTGCTTCCCAATCGGTCGTGGGCCTCATTTCGGCGGGGAACGTGAAGTGCTTTGGGCAGCGTCGTCAGACGGGGACACCCGTCAGCGCGATAGAGCTGCCGGGCGGAGACATCGCGGTTCTTGTCGCTTCGATGGATAACAATCGTCGGGTGCTCCGCATAAACGCGGCGGGTACGAGTGAATGGAGCGGCGCTCCGGGCGTGGGTTCAGGCGACCTTCAGACAGCGAATCCAGACGCATTAGCGATTGGGCCGGACGGTTCGCTCGCGATCATTCGTACGCCTTCCGGCGACGAACCCGCGTCTGCCAATGATCCAGCGCTCTTGATGCCGCTCGTACCGGGCGCTTCTTCTACGGCGAGCGTACCATTATCGAAAATTACATTACTCGCGCCGTGGTCAACACTGGCAAGCGCGGCATCAACGGCGTGCCTTGATCAGGCATATGGATACCGCGCAATCGTTCAAACGAAGGCTCCTTGGGTACGTCGTCGCGGAGCTGCTCATGACTCGAACCTGGATTCGGTCGTGATGTTGGCCCAGGTTCGGTGGAGCACGGAGCGCGTTTGCCTTGAAGCGATCGAATTGCCGAGTGGCATCGTTTCTATGCGGGATGGGAGTGAGATGGTGACAATGACCGTCGCGCGTTTCGCGCCACAAGGCGGACTACCTTCGAAAGGAAACGTTGTGCAAGCGCCCTCCGATACAACTTCGGCGACGGCGATAACGAAAACACAACCCAATGCAGGGCTCCTTGGCATTACGCTAGGCGCCGAGCTTCATCAGCCGCTGGCCTGTTCGATCGCCGTGCCGTGAGCGACGCATTGCAGAGGTCACATAACGCGCGATCGTCATGGTTGATTCGTGCCTCAGCAGCCACGCCCAAGGCTTGCGACGCCGTTCTGTCTTTTTAATGAAGGCGACTCGAAGCGCCAAATTCGCCCCTCACCGATCCGATCCGCGGCTCCTGCGCCACAGATTCGGTCTTGCGGACGCCTGATTACGTTATCCCCCCCCAAATATGGCCCCCTCGCCCATCCGATCCGCAGTTCCTGCCCCATACCTTCTGCCTTGCGGATGCCTGATCACGTAGGCCAGACCCAAAACTCGTCGTCTCACCCGTCCGACTTGGCTTCGTCATCAAGCGATGCCTGTGGCGAAGGGTTTGGCGGCGAATGGGTTTTTGCCGCAAGCGGAATTGGATCCGATTCTCACGGGGCACGGTCAATTCGATACGGCGGAGGATTGCGTATCGTTGTCGACGGTGCTTCGAAAGCATGAAGTGGCCATTGCGGGCAAGCATCCGCTGACGAAGGCGCAAATTGACGAAATGGCCGAAGTAGGGGCGTGGTTGTTGACGCATCTTCGTCCGAGCGATGCGCCGTCGGCATTGCCGGCCGCGCCGTCGCCGATGACGGATGATCGCAATCGATTGGCGACGTTGTTGATACGCGGTCACGCTCGGTAGCAAGCGGTTGCGCATTACTTCCACGAAAACGATTGGCAAGACCGAGCGCCTCCGCTGGGTTCGCGATCAGGCACGCCGCCGAAGTTACGCCGCCAAAGTTACGCCGCCAGCTACTCCGCCGTGATTCAGTCCACGAATCGATGACCGAAGGGACTCTTGAGGGTCTCGTCGGTCGTCGAAACGAACTCCCGAGGAGTCTCGAGTGTATCGCAGTGTACGAATCGAGGGGCGAGGGGAGGCTGGAGAGTGTCGGCGGTCGTCGAAGTGAACGGCTGGGGGAGTCTGGAAGGTCGCCGCATGCACGAATTGATGAGCGTTTCGTCAGTCCATCGGGTGCACCAGATTCGCCACGAGCCACGGGTGAAGCGTGTGCTTGGACGAGCCCGGAGCGGTGTGCGGGGACGCGCGAAAAGTGCCTACGGGGATTTCAGGGTGGCCAGTGCCGTCGATTCGGTTCGCCTTGCAGCTTGCGTCTTTGCGATTGTGACGTTTGGCCTACGCTGAGCATCTATGGAAGGCGCGCTGGCTCGAGTCTTCCTACGACGATTGACGGAAGGTTGTCGGTTTCTTCCGAACCGTCCAGCTCAACGTCGGCGAGATCCCCGCCGGCAAGTCGGTCGCGCCAAACGCGTAATGCAGCATTTCCAGACCCGCCAGCCATACTGGCGTCGTGGACGCCGGGTAGACGAGGGACTGTGAACGTCAGCGATGGATGACCTTGTTCGGGCACAAGTTTGGATTTCACCAAACGGAACAACGCCTTGGCCGTAAACGAGATGGCAGAAGAAGGAACAGCGGTTCCGTCAATCATTGCCGCAATGAGCGCCCGGGCTTTCCGTAACTCATCCGTATCGAGACGCGCCAATTCAATGACAGACTGTTGGTCATTCGAAACGTCGAATTCAACCGCCAAGGGCTCCGGTACGCCAACGCTCGAAAGCGAGGAAAGCAGCCCAGCACCTATCGTCGTCAAACCCAGGAGCGAAAACTCGGGGCGATGCATGGGCACAATCGCGGCACCCAGTGCAGCGGCTCGTTCGACCAAAGCACCTGCCATTATCGATTCCAACTTCAGGTCGCGGCCAATCGTGCGCTGCACATACGCTGCTAGCAACGTCCCAAACCCACCACCAAGAAAATGGGATGCATGGGCGCCTTTTTCGTGCGTGTGCAATGCACCCCTCGACCATTGTTGTGCGAGAACTATAGAAAATACCGGCGAGTCGAACAACCCAAGAGCCATAGCCGTGTTTGGCGCTCGTGTCGATGCCCGATGCAGTCGTTCGTAACACTGCCGCAAATCAAAGCCTGGGAAAAACCATGGGTACAGGCGTCGCCGAAGTTCGATCATCGTTGCGGCGCAAAGAGATCGCGAGAACACCAATGCGTCGGGGGCGTCCTGCGCCAGTTCGTTGAGCAGCAGGGTATCGTATCG
>JANORL010000177.1:0-14928 GCA_031415295.1 Polyangiaceae bacterium
GCGACGACGCTGTTCGTCGTGCCCAAGTCGATGCCGATAATCTTGCCCATGGAATCCTCCGAAAGACTCGCCTGCGGTAAGCCGCAGTTCTGGCTAGCCGGGAAAGCCAAACCCCGACGAAAATAACTTCATGAGCCGTAATCCTGCGGAATCATTCCTATTTCGGTTGTCTTCCGGCTTCGCGGCTCAGATTCGCGCACGAAACTAACCACAAGGGACCCCACGTCAACGCTGACGTGACGGCTTTTTGCTCTGACAGGAGAAAAATCGTGCCGAAGGACTTGGGGGTGGACAAAATGGAGAAGGCGACACCAATTTCCTTGCGATCGCAACGGAGGTCGTGCTACTAGCTCCGGCCCTTCGTTCCGACCCAGGGAACCCGTCATGAAGCAGAACATCCATCCCAACTACGTGATGTCGACAATTAACTGCGCCTGCGGCTCCGTCGTCGTTACTCGATCGACCCGTGGCAGTTTCTCGACCGACGTTTGCTCCGCATGCCACCCGTTCTACACGGGCAAGCACAAAGTTATGGACGTTGCCGGTCGTGTAGAACGCTTCCGCAGGAAGTACGCGACTCCACAAAAACCGTCCTGAGCCTGCTCTCCAATTGCTACGTATTCCGCCCATCGAGCGTATTGCTCGAACGTTTTCGCTCGTGTTCGTATCGCAAATGAAACCGCGATGCGTCGTCGGGAGATCTCGGTGGGTAGATTATCGTGGTGTAGAGCAGCTTCTTCGCTCGCTGCAAATAGCCCCTCCCCTCCCGCACGACCACCACACGCGCTACAGTCACTTCCGATGAGTCAAGACGCCTCACGCCCGTACATCGGCGGTCAAGCCGTCATTGAGGGAGTCATGATGCGCTCCCCAGGTTCGTTATCCATCGTCTGTCGCAGACGTTCGGGCGAACTTGTGGTTCGTGAACGACCCATGCCTATCCTCGCCCGAGGGCCACGTACATGGCCCCTGGTCCGCGGAGTTGTGACCGTTGTTGAATCGCTGAAGGTTGGTTCACAAGCGCTTAAGTGGTCGGCGGATCTTTTCGAGCAAGACTTGGATGACGAGGGCAAACCCAAAGCCAAACCTCCGTCACCGACGAACGTGTTGACGGCTTTGTCGCTCGGCGTGGTTGCCCTCGTGACGTCTTCGGGTGACCCAGGTCCGACGCCGGGCGCCGCCAAGGGCGGGGGAGGCGTTGGTGCTTTGTCGATCCTTTTCGCGATCGTTCTTTTTGTGGCGCTCCCACAAGCCGGAGCGGAAGGCATCAACAAGCTATTTGGTTTGGGGCTCGACGTGCAGTCCGCCGGTTTTCAGGCGATTACGGGCGGCACGAAATTGCTCATCGTCGTGAGCTACATGCTGCTGATTCGGCAAATCGCCGAAATTCGCCGCGTATTTCAGTACCACGGTGCTGAGCACAAGGCGATCTCGACCTACGAAGCACAAGAAGACCTGACAGTTGCCAACGCAGCAGCAAAAACCACTCTTCACGCTCGGTGTGGAACAACGTTTCTCGTCATGGTGGCGCTGGTTTCCATCCTCGTGTTTTCCGCGGTGGGGTCGTTGTTGCCCCAACTTCCGGGTGGACGCGTCGGGCAGAGCATTGGGTTTTTCTTTATGAAACTCCCGTTCCTTCCGGTGATCGCGGCCATTACATACGAACTCCAAAGGTTTTTCGCTCGGTACTGCACGACTGGGCCGCTTCGAGTTCTTCTGTGGCCGGGGTTTGTCGTGCAGAAAATTACGACCGCCGAACCCGAGCCTGCGCAGCTCGAGGTTGCGCTTGCGTCGCTTCAAGCGACACTGTGGCGTGAAAAAGCGGCACCTAATGCGCCGGCCGAAGTTCCCGACCGGGTTTTTCCGGACTATGGTCAGCTTCTTGCTGACCCTGGTTACGCTACCGCGAACGCTCGCTGATTCGCGCGTTCGCGCCTGCCTGCAAACCTTCGTAGAGACACGTTACTGATTGCCATGCTGCCCATCGAGAAGCTCGAAGCTGTCGCCCGCCGATTCCGGGAACTCGATCACTTGCTTTGCGCCCCCGAGTCTCTTTCGGATCCAAACAAACTTCAAAAGCTAAACAAAGAGCGCACGGACCTCGCCCCCGTCATCTCCGCATACGAAATCTTCAAACTGAAGGCGCAAGAGCTCAAAGACGCTGTGGAGTTGTCGAAGGAGCCAGACTTTCAAGACATCGCGTATGAAGAGATCACGCGGTTGAACCTTGAGATCCCGCAGCTTGAAAACACGCTGGAGCTGCTGTTGCTGCCGAAGGATCCGCACGATGCGCGCAACACGGTGCTCGAGATCCGAAGTGGTGAAGGTGGTGAAGAAGCGGCGCTTTTTGCGGCCGATATTTTTCGCATGATCTGCCGCTACGCAGAAACGAAGCGGTGGAAGGTCGAAGTACTCAGCTTGAGCGAAGCCGCGGCAGGTGGATACAAAGAGGTGATCGCGCTCGTGACGGGCCAGGATGTGTATTCGCATCTGCGTTACGAAGGCGGGGTTCATCGTGTGCAGCGCGTGCCGGCAACCGAGGCCCAGGGGCGAATCCACACGTCCACAGCGACCATTGCGGTGCTTCCCGAGGCCGATGATGTTGATGTGCACT
Organism: Polyangiaceae bacterium; assembly: GCA_031415295.1. GTDB lineage: Bacteria > Myxococcota_A > Polyangia > Polyangiales > Polyangiaceae > Polyangium. The sequence continues at coordinate 2,615 of JANORL010000177.1, forward strand.
TGGACGACCGGGACCTCGACATTTCGATCGCGGCGTCGGGCGGACCTGGGGGCCAGGGAGTGAACACGACGAACAGCGCAGTCCAGATTCGGCACATCCCTTCGGGCATCATCGTCAAGTGCCAGGACGAACGTTCGCAACTCAAGAACAAAGCGAAGGCGCTTAAGGTGTTGAGGAGCCGGCTGCTCGACATCGAGCGCAAACGTCAAGAAGACGCGCAGAGTGCCGAGCGGCGAACGATGGTCGGATCGGCTGAACGGTCAGCGAAAATTCGGACGTACAACTACCCGCAGAACCGCGTGACCGATCATCGCATCGGGCTCACGATGCACAAACTTGAGCGGATTATGGACGGCGATATTGATGAACTCATTTCTGCACTCCGGACGCATCGTCAGGCCGAGCTACTGAAGCAAGGTGGTGCCGGTGATACCTCCCGTGTTTCGGCGAGTTCATGATTTCCGCGCCAGATCCTGACGCCTTGCTCGTCGCTCTCGTTCTGTGCCCAGGGGCGTATTCACGTAATCGATTTTATTCAATGTATGCGACTCCCGAAGGGTCCGCGGTTCGTCGTCGTGCGGCGCTTGTACGAAGCATTGTGGCGGAATTGGCGCATCCCGAACCATTCCGTCGAGGTCGCATAGTGGCCATTGATGAAATGCACGGTGATCACTTCAGTTCACTCACGTATGTCGTAACTTCGTTGGGATTGCGTCGCAGTACGTTGCTCACGCCGCTCGAGTTATCCGTCATTCAATATGCGGTCACGCGGCGAGTCGGGGTGATGGAAGGACTCGATGAAGGAGAAAACACGCAGGATCGAATTGAAAATGCGTTGCGTGGACTTTCTTTGGACCTTGCCGACTCTGCCCGTTGGGGGCTGGAGAATGAGCTTTTCTACGACGAGCCCGATGAATCCGTTTTGCATGACGCACATCACGAGGATGTGAAAGGGAGGAACGATATGTGCATTTTTTGCAAGATTGCAGCGAAAGCCATTCCAGCGAAGGTCCTATTCGAAGACGATGATCTCGTGGCATTCCACGACCTGAATCCCGTCGCACCCGTGCACGTGCTCATCATTCCCAAAAAGCACATCGTCGGTTTGGGCGACGCCTCGCCGGAGGATGCACTAGTGCTTGGGAAATTGCTGATTGCTGCCCGGCGCGTGGCGGACGAGACGTGTATCGCGCAATCGGGATTTCGTACGGTGATCAATCACGGAGGTCATGCTGGGCAAAGTGTCTTTCACCTGCACGTGCACGTCATCGGTGGTCGGGCAATGGCGTGGCCGCCTGGTTGAACGATCGCTGGGACGAAGGTCGGGGGGCTGTCCCTCAAAAATATCGTCCCAGGTCCGAAAAAAAGTTAGACAATGTACAAAGATGTCGCCCTGGGGCGACATCTTTGTACATTGGACTTCAAAATTGACGCGAGTAGGATCGTTGGCGATGGGCCCAGACTGCGTCTACGTCTACGCACTCAGGGCCGAATGGGCGACCTTGTCGATCCACTCCCGTTCATGGGCATCGATTGGCGGATTGCGTTCGAGGCTTGTAGCGAGCCCTCGGGAACGGCGCGAATCCGCCTGAGCGCGCAACCACACTGACTGAAATTCCCCGACGCTACCTTGCATGCCAAAAAACAGTGCCAACAAGTCGGGTCCGACCGCTCGTCGTGGCGACGGCCGGACTTCCAAATCTTTTCCGGATCGCAATCGCGCGGTAAACCCCGCGATCAGATGATCGGCAGGGTCGAGCCACGGATCCGGCGCCCCTGGGGCACCATGCAACAACCAAGCATTCACCGTCGTGGTCGCTTTGTCGGGCGCATCAGCTCCCAGGCCCAACGACAGGTCGTGCCGAGCCAAAAGTTTCTCTACTTCGGCCAGCGTGGCATTGCCGCCTGTGTGTACAAGTAGCGAAGTGGAATCAAACACCGGAACCGCTGGCGGTAGTGCAACGGGGCGAACTTCAGGTGTTTCACGGGGCAAAAGATTCCCTGGATTCATGATTCCTCGCGGATCAAAAACGCGTCGTAATGCATGAATAACGGGTACACCAAAACCCAATTCCGCACCGAGGCGCGGGGCTTTGCTCCGTCCGACGCCATGGTGGTGCGACAATGTGCCACCAGCCGCAATAGCGGCATCCATTGCACTACGCCATGCTGCGTCGTAAATGGGTTCCATGGCTGCTGGAGACGGCGCACTGCCGGCAAACGTAAAATAAATGCTGCATCCGTCAGGATATGCATGGGAAAGGTGCGCCATGACGAATACGTGTTTTCCAAGTGCTTCGCGAACCGAGCGATAAAGTTCACCAAGGCGCGACCACGGAGCGGCAACCTCCATCGTATCGCTAAATGCACCGGCCATGAATACCGGCGATTGTCGGTAACTCACCCCATAACGATGATCGAGCCAATGCCGTGCGGGGCCTTCGCCCAAATCGCGAGCGCCTTGGCCAAGAGCCATATTTTTCGCCCGATTCATATCCGCTTTGGTATGCTCGGACGAACCCTCGAAAATAACGATTAACGTTGCTCCACCCATGAGACTCGAAGGTGCCGCATCGATAAGCTTGTTGACCATTCCCGGACGCCGGAGCACTTTTCGCAACAGCGTCGCGCCAAACCCTGCTCCTTGACCCGAGGCTTCATCGGGTTCCGTGGTTTTGGGTTTGCCCCGACGTACCGACCCAAGGCGCGCAATGAACGAGTCGAATACGTCATAAAGCCGAGCGACTGCGGGACGTAATCCGACTTGAAACATCGAGCGCAAAAACTCCCATCCCGCTTCGACGTTCGGAAATGAAAACGCCCCAAAATTTCGTGTTTGAGGAGCCGGGTGCAGCCGCAATTCAGCACTCGTGACGACGCCCAATACTCCTTCGCTGCCAATGATGAGCGGTGTCATATCGGGCCCGTTCGTCCGGCGCCGAAATCGAACGATATCGCCATTTCCCGCGACGAATTCGAGCGACACTACCATATCTTCGATTTTGCCATAGAGTCCCGAGCATTGCCCAGCACTACGAGCAGCAACCCAGCCGCCAACAGTGGAGCATAAAATCGAAGAAGGAAAATGCCCCAAAGTAAATCCAGATGCCTCGAGTTCTTCCTCGAGTCGAATTCCAAGCGCTCCGGCGCCCACATCGAGCACCTGAGTTTCCCGATTGATGCCTCGAATACTCGAAATGCGCTTCAAGTCGAGAACGACCGTGCGATTGTCCGGTAATACCCCTCCACAAACCCCTGAGCCCGCCCCAAACGGCACAACGGGTACCCCTTCGGTCGCACACAAGCGAACGATCGCGGCTACTTCTTCCACCGATCGCGGCCAAACCACCATGTCCGGCCTATGTTCCGCAATTCGTCCCGCCGAAACTGCCAAATGGTGACGAGGCCACAGATCGCGAGCGTATGCAATGCGATCGGTGGAAGAGGCGGATACGACGACGCCCGGAACGATTTCTTCGATCCTTGTTGCGAGCGTCAAATTCAGCCTCCCTGGGACCTCATCACTTGCGTTCGGCAACGATGATCAGCCGTGGTGATTCGGAACCAAAAAATACGCCTGGATGCGCTGGATGCCCCGTCACTTCGAGGACTTTGAAATCAGCGTCGTGCATCATTTTGCCAATTTCATGGAGATTGTAGAGGCGCATCGAATAATCGACTTCCCGCGATCTTCCGTCGTCGAACATCGCTGTACGCTTGACTTTCAAGCGGCTCGAAAAGAAATCGACCTGCATTTCGTCCATGCATACACAACCATCACCCTCGAACCACACCATGCTCGGCTGACGCGGAGCGATATAATCGCGATTGATGATGTCGAGCACCAATATGCCACCGGTGCGCAGTGCTCGTTGCATCCGCACGAGCACGTCGAAGTTTTTCTCGTCGTCGAAATACCCGAAACTCGTCGACCAAGAATACACACCGTCGAAAACTTGGTCAAACGTCATTTCTCGCATGTCGCCTTGCAAAAAATTCAGCTTTTGCCCGCTACTTTGCGCTTCGTCAGCGGCTAGCGCCAGCATATTGAGCGACAAGTCATAACCAACGACCGCATAACCACGGCTCGACAATTCCACGGCGTGCCGACCCGTACCACAAGCCAAATCGAGAATGGATGCGCCCTTTTCTAGCCCCAAACATTGCTCGATGAAATTCACTTCGCGATGAATGGCTTTGGACTCGGCTCGATCCATCGTCCGAATGAAATCGTCGTCGAAAACATCCTCCCACCACGGACGCTGACGCCGGCGACTCGGTTCCGGCAATGTCGCAGGTTTTTGAGCTGTTGGCGCAGAAGCGGTGGCCTGGGGCGGTGGTGGCGCTGCCTTAATGGGCGGTGGCGCTTTTGGAGGTAATGGCGGAGGTGGTTTCTTGGGCGCCGCTGCCACGGATGGAGTCGGCGTCGGTTGAGCAGGCGCTGGCGGATGCGCTTCAACCTCGAATTCCTCCAAGGGCTCGATTTCGTCCGCCGTTGCAGCATCAAGCGATCGGGGATTCGCGCCCTCTTTGCTCGTCGGTTCAATTTCGATATCAGTATGGTCGTCCGCGAAATCTTCCGGCGTGCCGTATGTTGGTTCGAGAGACGAAGTCCTACCAATCGCGTCCTGTGACGAGGCCGTTGATTGCAACGCGTCAGGAGCAGCTTCAATTGCTGGTACGGGGGTCGGAAGTGTTTCTCGCGGCGGCTGAGTTTCTTTGGCGACGCTTTGGGCCGCATTCGCTTGAGCTGTTTCCGATGCCAATGCCGTCGAGATCTCCACGACTCTTGGCGGCGGAGGAGTCCATCCGTCTTCCGGAATGTCGTCGACGATCTTCGCGTGTGACTTGGGCGGCTTGGCCGGAGCTGCGGCCTGAGAAATAGCAATGGTGGCGACAGGCCCGAGAGGTTGCGAAACGCTTACCGGAGGAAAATCGTCGCCAATGGCTAGAATCCGCATCGGCTGAATCACTTCCATCATTTCTGAGGAATCCATCAGCGGAAGCGGAGGTGGCTCGGGAGCGATTTCAATGGGCCGTGCAGTTACAGCGATCGCGAGTGGTGGCGGTGGTGACTTGCTCACCGCAAACAATGGCGGAGGGGTTTGGGATGAAAAACCCTCGAGAACCGGGGAAACCTGTCCTACTGGCGGCGGCGTCTCGCTGAGTTGTTGCTCATTCGGCCCATCGTCTTCCGTCTTGACGACACGGCGTGAACGACGACGAAGTGGCCCCGTACTTGGGCGATCTTCGGTTGCCGGAGGCATTCCGTCGATGGTGCTTGGCGGCATGTCGAACGACGATTGCGATAGCGGTGGAGGAGTCGGGCCACGCGCTGATAGTCGCGACGGCGGCGTCGATGACGAGCGTGGTGGCAACGAACCTGGGGGATTACGCGACGGACGCGGAGGCGCCGGAACACTTGGGTTCGGACGCGGGACGACCCTCAGCGGCACGTTGCCGACGTCTGCCGCGACCGATGCTGCGTCTGCCGGCGGCGAAGGTTGCGAGCCCGGCGGTTGGGCACTTTCGGTGGACGGCGTTTCACTCATTCGACGCGCGCTCCGTGCAGAGACTGACCCATGCGAATGGGCCCACTCTCAATTCCCCAAGGCAATGTTTTTCCTGGTTCGACAAATACCACGGCAGTTGAACCAAGATGAAACATCCCGATTTCATCTCCACGCTCGACTTGCAGACTTGGTTCGAGGCGATGTTCGCCAACGGGAACATCGCGTTCGTCGACGCCCGTCACAGTGATGCGACCGACGACCATGGCGCCGACCATGACGACCGTCACGCGACCTTGCGTTGCGGTGTCGATGCAAATCGCGACGCGCCGGTTGCGCGCAAAGAGCATGGGAATGTGGCGCTCGCCGATCGAGTTGACCGGGAAGAGATCACCGGGAAACGAACGGATCGTCGTGATCTCACCAGCCGCCGGTGCATGAACGCGGTGGTAGTCACGCGGGCTCAAGTAGACGACGGCAAACTGGCCACCTTCGTAACGACGTGCATCGATGGGATCGCCGACCAGGTCGAGTGCAGTGTAGTCGCGGCCCTTGATCTTGAATGTTCCATCGCGCTCGATAGGTCCGAACGATTCGATGCGTCCATCTGCGGGACTCACGATGGCATCCGTATCTGCGCAAATCGGACGTGCACCGTCACGCAACGGACGCGTGAAAAACGCATCGAAACACGAGTAACCACCATCGGGTTGGACGGCTTCGTCCATGTCGACGCGATAGGCTCGCGCAAAGGTTCCTACGACCGCCGATGCAACAACGGACGGGAGTGAAATTTCGCAAAGTGTTCCGACGACGCGTGTGATGCGCTCGCGCGGGAGAACTCGCAGAATCTGGGCGGCGGCGTACGTGGCGATCATTGTAGAAATCTTTGAAGACAGCCTGGAAGACAGCCTGCCGAGCTTAGGCGGCCGTGCGGACAGGGGTCAACGATGGACCGCTCGACCATCCGCTTTTGACTGGCAGTTGATTCGTCCAGTCAGGCCAGACAGCACCAAGTAGGGCAGCAACAGTTTTTGGGGCGCTTTCAAGAGGCGAACGTAGTGCAAATTGCATTACACTACGTCGTTCATGCTATTTATAATACAAAAAATCGGACCTGGGGCACTCGTTTAGTAACATATTTAACTTAAAATCGGACCTGGGGCGATTTTTTTGTGAGTCAATTCGCACAATTTACGAGCGCGATCCGTTTCAGATCGGCGTGCACGTTTCCGCGCTCGGTCTTGGTGCACTGCTCCCAAGGCCCCACGTGATCCAACGCGAATTGCTGCCTTTCACTCTTCGGCACGACTCTCGCATTGGCCCATGTCCACACGCTGACAAGGCATCGGCAGGAGGATTCACATGGAAATCACGTTCTGGGGCGTTCGAGGCAGCATCGCTTCTCCAGGTCCCGACACCATGGGCGTCGGAGGCAACACCAGTTGCATCGAGGTTCGGTGTGGCAAGCAGCGCATCATCCTCGACGCAGGCACTGGGATCCGACAGCTCGGCGACAAGATGATGGCCGAAGGGCCCGTCGAAGCGACGTTGCTCTTGTCCCATCTGCACTGGGATCACATCCAAGGCATCCCTTTCTTCGTTCCCGCATACGTACCGACATCGCACCTCCAAATCGTAGGCAGCACAAACGGAATGATGTCGTTGCGTGACGCTCTCGCCTACCAAATGACCGCTCCCGTGTTCCCAGTTCGTCTAGACGAACTCGGTGCAGCCATCGACTGGCGCGAAGTTCGATCCGGTGAGCGCTTCAAAGTTGGCGACGTCGACGTTCGCGTCATGCGCCAAAATCATCCCGGTGGCTCGTACGCCTACCGCCTCGACTTCGACGGTCGCAGCGTCGTATACGCGACGGATACCGAACACTACTCGTGCGTCGACCCCGCACTCGCCACGCTCGCTCGAGGTGCTGATGTGCTCATTTACGACTCGCAATACACCCCTGACGAGTACCGCGGCACCACGCCGTACAACTCGAAAGTCGGCTGGGGACATTCGACATACGTAGCCGGTGTAGAACTCGCCAAGGCTGCGGGCGTCGGACAATACGTCCTCTTTCACCACGACCCGCGACGCAACGACGCTGCAGTTGCCGACGTCGAGCGAGCCGCACGTGAACTGTTTCCAAACGCCATTGCTGCTCGCGAGGGGCTGACACTGGGGCATGTTCCTTTGGCACAGGCTGCGTGATGGCTCTCCCAGCGCTACGCCTCGAGCCGTGCCTAATGACGGAAGCGACGTGGGCACCTATGCTGGACGTCGCTCCGTTCTCCATGTCGCGCCTTTCGTTACTCGTCGATCTGGCATCTTTGCTCGCACGCGAGGTCGACCTCGACGCGTTGCTCGGGACCGCGTGCGAGCGCCTTGCGCAGGCGATGTTTGCCGATCGCGCGACCATCTGGCTCGTCGACGCCGAGCAAGGCGACCTCGTCACACGTGTCGCTTTGCTACCTGAACTTCCGGCGTTGCGACAACCACAAGGCAAGGGAATTGCCGGCTATGTCGCACGTTCGGGGGAAGTCGTGCGAGTCGATGATGCGTCACGTGACGCCCGCTTCGATCCCTCAGCAGACAAAGCGACTGGTTACACGACCCGCTCGATGCTCGTAGCGCCCATTCGTGAAGACTTGCGCGCCCCCGTGCGAGGCGTCGTGCAGCTTCTCAACAAGCAGGGAGGCCCGTTCGACGACGAGGACGAACGGTACCTCGTCGCGCTCTCGAGTCAGCTCGCGCGCGCTCTTTCCATGACCACGCTCCGAGCAGCCGACGGTGGAAATCCAGGCCTCGTGTTGCAAGGTCCGTTCAATCGCATCGTCGGTCGTAGCCCTGCGATCACGGCGGTTTACGAAAAAATACAACTTGCTGCTCAAACGGATGCAACGGTTCTTCTACGTGGTGAAACCGGAAGCGGCAAGGGCCTCTTCGCTCGCGCCATCCATGTCAACTCGCGACGTCAAGCTAGACCGTTTGTCACGGTCGACTGCACCACACTCCCTGCGCAACTCGTCGAAAGCGAACTCTTCGGTCACGAACGTGGAGCGTTTACCGGGGCGGACAGACGCGTTCCCGGCAAGGTCGAATTGTCCGAAGGTGGAACGCTTTTTCTCGACGAACTCGGAGATTTGCCTCTCGACATTCAAGGCAAACTTCTACGTTTCCTTCAAGATCGTACGTTCGAACGCGTTGGTGGACGCAGTACCTTGCGTGCCGATGTCCGTATCGTTTGCGCCACGCATCGGGACCTCGAAAAGGCCGTCGCCGAAGGTAGATTTCGCGAAGATCTCTACTACCGCGTACGCGTGGTCGAAATCGAATTGCCACCACTTCGTGCCCGTGGACGTGACGAAATCGAATCGCTCGCGCGGCATTTTGCAGACGTCTATGCGCAACGGTACGGTCGTCCTGCGCCAAGCTTCGACCCGAGCGCACTCGTGGCCATCGCGACTCACTCGTGGCCTGGAAACGTGCGCGAACTTGAACACTGGATCGAGAGTGCCATCGCTCTCGCCCCCGATGGTCGCGTCTCGGCTTCGCACTTGCCGCAACGCAGACCCAAAACGTTATCCGGTACCGAGCAATCGGGATCGATACAGATTCCGTCGATTGTCTCGACAGACTCGTCCGAAGGTGAAATAAAACTCCCTCTGAGTTTGTCTCTCGATGATGCGATCGAACGTTACGTTGCAGCCGTCGTCGACGCTTGTGGTGGCAACAAGACCGAAGCCGCACGCCGTCTCGGCGTCGGTCGCAACACGATCGCCCGCGCGCTCTCACGTCACGCAGGCCCGCCTTCTCGCGGTTCGTCACCCGGCAACGACGACTGACACTTCAGTGCGGCATGCGTCGAGCCATCTCGCAGATCGCTGCTCGCAGCGGATCCTTCGGCAATGCAGGCGCGACCTTTTCCTCGCAGGCAACCAGAGGCTCCATCGGATCAAGCGAGATCCCCATCTGAAACTGCCGTTCGGCATCAGGTGCGTCCGGGAACAACAGCGCGTGCAACGAATGCCATCGACCCACTCGGTAGTGTACGTCGTCGACCTTCTCCACGAGCGATGCGGCTTGTTGTTTCTCACCCATCGCCACGAAAGACTCCGCCAATGCACAACGTACGTTCGCATCGAAGGGAGCAGCCGTATGGGCTTTCGCTCGCTCCATCGATGCCGCTTTCGCATGTGATCGATTTTGAAGCAGCGTACCCAGACGAACTCTTCGTGCTGCATCGGCAGCAAACGTCGGCTTCGCACCAGGCTCGAGATCTTGCGGAATGTTCGTCACCAGAGATGTCAGATGCGTCTTCCAACGACTGACCCAGGTCGTGAAATCCGCAGACGAAACCGAACTGATCGCTCGTCCAACGTCGTCGGGCTCGCGAGCGTCCTTCAAGCGCACCACCAATTGCGGCAGCGCCTCGTCTCCTGCTTCACGCGCCCAGTATCGAATGAAACTCGCCACTTCGGCGTACGCCACGGACGCTTGCTCCGCCGAGGGCAACATTGCAATCGATGGTCCGATCTTGTCGAGTTCTACGCCGAGCCCTCGCTCCATGCCGATGCGAGCTACCGCGTCGTCCGGTGGGAAATCATCGAGCGGTTCGGGTTCACGCCATCGTGTTTGTTGACGCTTTGCCACGCCTTCCTGAAGCCACAGCGGTGCCTTGTCTCGCGTGCCGCGCGAAAGTGCCAGATGCGTCATCTCATGCGTCAGCGTATCGAGCCACGCATAGTTTCCCGATGTCGCACGCGGCGAAAGCATCGTCACGCGGCCCCATTTCGCAACAGCCACAGTTCCCGTCGTACGCGCGGCTTGCTCGGGCAAACCCGTCATCGCGGCCAATGCAAACTGATCGCGCACGAGATCGATATGCACCGGAAGCGGAAGCTCCACGCCGAGTTCTTTCGTGAGCATCGTCCGTGCACGCAACGCGGTGTCGACGAGCAGCGGCACGAGCGCTCGATCGTCATCGTCTTGCAAACGCACGCGCACGCCTTGCTCTTCCACCGTCAACGTCCCCGCCATTGATCGCGCACACCCTCGCGCCACGTCCGCAAGTTGTTGCGCTTCAGGCCGGTTCACGAGGTCGGGACGAGCAAGAATTGTTACGGCTCCGTCACAATTCCCTTCGTAAATGAACAAATGTGCCTGTTCCAGAGCGAGCGCTGCATCGGAAGGATCCGCTCCATCCAAGATCGATCGCGCCGCCGGGTAGTCCATCTCGATCGTTGCGTTTCGTGCACGCGTGGCCCGATCGAGGTCCCCGAGGATCGGTACGTTCGCATTCGTGGAACTCGCCGCAAGCAGCGACGCTCCGAGCACAAGTACGGAAAGACAAACATTCTTACGAAGACGTACGATCATCGGAGTAGGCCCTCCGTGTACCGTTTCACTGCATCTTTCAGCAGCGGATCACTCGAGCCCGACAAACCTTCGAGTACGCGTTTGCGGAAAGCATCCGGTCCCTTGTGCTCTTCTTTCCCCGGTACCTTCCCCTTCTTAGCCATCTCTTTGCCGTCACCAAGACGATCGCGTCGTGATCGCGACTCGGATCGCGATTCATCCTCACCGTCATCGTTGCCATTACGCGCCATCTCGAGCAATCGCTGCGCATTCTGTTGCTGCTCGGATCCCCTGATGCCGTCGCCTTTTTCTAGCGCTTTGGCGGCCTCTTGCATCGCGCGTTCGGCTTGGTCCAGCAACTCCAGGGTTTCATCAGGCAAACTGCCATCACCCGATTCACCTTGATCCGCCAGCTTGCGCGCTTTGCCCGCTAGTTCCCCTTCACGCTTGCCGCTCTTCTCGAGTTCACCCTTGGCGCGATTCGTCGCCGATCGACGCAACTTGTCGAGTTCACCTTCGGCCCACTCGAGCTCTTGCGAAATGCGACCACGTGCGTTTTCCGCGGAACGCCCTGCACTCTGTTCACGCAAGTCCCACTCGGCCGCTTTCTCTCCAGCTCGCTGCGCATCTTCGAGCGACTTCAACGCTTCTTTGCCCGCTTGCACTGCGTCACTGGGACGCCCTTGCTCGAGCGCATCCGCCATCGATTCGGCCAGATCACGCGCACGTTTGCCAGCCGATTCCGCAGACTCGGGTTCGCCTGGACGTCGCGGTAACTCCCGCGCTGCATTGCGGATCGTTTCAGCGTGTTTCTTCGCATCGCTTTTTAGCGAGTCGAGTTCGTCTTGGGAGAACGCTTTTTCGAGCGCTCGATCGACGTCACTGAGTTCTCCGGCATGTTCTTGAATGAGATCTTCGAGCGCTTTTGCACCTGCTTCCGATGCATCGTCGGCTTCCGACGCGTCTCCCGTCCCCATGCCTTCGCCACTGCCCGTTCCGGAACCAACTTCACCATCTCCAAGGCGACTTCCGCTGCCGCCCATCGATGACGGAACGGGATTTTTCAAACGAGCTGCAAGGTCTCGAGCCGCGAGTTCAGCGTGCAGAAGGTTCTTCGCTTGGCGCGCACGATCGATACGCCGCAATCCGTTTTGCACGATCTCGCCAAGGTCTGCACCGAGCGAACCGAGTCGGAGCAGTTGCTTGCCTCCACCGCCGAGCACACTCACCGATGCATCGAGGCGCGTGACCCCACTGGCAACGTCGCCGCGTCTACGGCCATCGGCGGTTGCGGCACTCTCGGCAGCTTCTTCGGCAACGTCGGACAAACGCTTTGCTACTTTCGCTGCGTCCTTTGAACCAAGCCCGATCACTGCAGCATCGACGGCAAGCAACACCGATTCTGTTTCTGCAACGAGCGAATCGTGACTTGCTGCGGAAGGTTTG
>JANORL010000178.1:0-4789 GCA_031415295.1 Polyangiaceae bacterium
CGACAACCCATCACCATTAAAATCGCCGAACAGAATGCGGCCTGAATTATACCAAACATCCAATTTCGTATCTCGAGTTTCCCATGTCCCGTCACTGTTGCGCGAAAATACGTAATACGTCTTCGCTGGTTCCGTCGGCACACCGCCTTGTTTTATCATGCCTCCCATCACCAGATCCACCGTCCCGTTTTTGTCCCAATCAACGGTGTGTACGGTCTTGCCGCATGGATAGCCTTCGAGCGCGTCAATGGTCGAGCCATTGCTCTCGAACGCGTCGGGTTTCCACAAATGCAACGTCCACCTCGATAACCCCGGCACAAGGCCGTGATCGTCGCATTGGATCAGCGAGGGCACCCCGTCCGGCGTGACCGCGGCGAGGTGCACGGATGCGAATGAACTGCGCAAACCTTTGGGCGTTGGTCCAATTGGAAACGGCCGCGCCAAACCTGTATCGTGTTCTTCGAATGTACCGTCGGGCTTTGGTAACAACACGACGTGGTTGTTACGATTGCCATACACATCGTGTAACAAAAAACTCGTTTTGCCAGCGCTACGAAATGGAAGCGCCGTCGCGAGTTCCGGTTGCAAAAGCGTCGGATCGCTCGACCCTTCGGGATCCTGCACGAACGACCATTCTTGCAACAACGCAACCTTTTCCGCTGCAAATCCGCCTCCCGTATTCTTCGCGACGCGCCATTCTGTCACCGGGTGTTCGGCTGTCGACGATGGCGTTGAATCGGGAACGATATATTCAGGTAAGCCGTCCCCGTTGACGTCTGCAAAGAAATAGCTTGCCTTGTCTGACAAAGGCGCCGAAATATTCGTTTTTACGTCGACGAACCCGCGTTCACGTTTCGTATACTGAAACCGAGTCGGCGCAAAACAATTCCCTTGTGCGTCGCACCGCTCCACCGTGGCCAATCGCGTCCGTTTCGACGTCTCACTGATTTCGTGACCAAACAAATAACGTCCGGCAAGAACGTTTCCCGCGTGGTGTTGCACTTCATTTAATTGCAACGTTTGTTGCGTCGCAACACCATTGGAAAAACCTCGCCGGCGGTTATCCGCGTCTTTGACCCCATACACCAACGCGGTGGATTGTGTCGGTTCTGTTCGTCCCACAGGAAATGTTTGCACCAAATCGAGCGCATATTCTGCGGCTGTTCCATCCTCATTTTCAGCAATACACCACCCGTACGTCGTCCGATTTCCCCGCGGGTCGGATTTTTGACCGGCGAGCCATGCTCGAACCTGACCGCTTGGACCCATCACGCGATTTTCCGCCGTCCTCCCAAACGTGGTGATTTCTGCCGAAGGCCAAAACGCTTCAAAATATTCATTGCCTGCGTTGTCGAGATGGAGTACGACCTTGACCAGCGCATCCAGAAATAGACGGTATTCGATCTCCGTCTTCGATTGCGCCACAACCACGAGACGTTTCCCGTCGAGGCACATGGACGTGAAATCGCTGTCGTCAAATTGGATTGCCGTTTGCTCGCCGTCCAAGGCCATCGTTTTGTTACAACGTTGCACAACCGAAGCGCCATTGATTCCAAAACCAAAGCCCAACGGCCCTTCGTTTTCGCCGTCGTACGTGATGCGCACATCGTCGTTTACGGAACCAGGACCGACAAGTGCAATGCTTGCTTCGAGCGCACCGGTGCCACTGACGTTGATATCGACGGTCATTTTTCCAACGGTAATATTTTTCGCTTTCAGGGGCGAAGCGATTGCAAACGGGGCATGTTTACCCTCGCAAATCGAATAATTCGCAGCAATGGCGAGACCGGGGGGATCGCAAGAACAACCTTTCGCCAGGAAACACGTGACAAACAGAACGAACGGGACGAACGTTTGCCAGGACGATCGAATTGGTTTGCGCATGGAGAAGCCTCCAGCGAAGGATCATACGCAGCGTGCGAAAACGAAGTCCACACAAAAACATACAAAAGTGGTTGGCACCTTTTGGGCACCCACTCGCCTCCCAAACGCGGCCAATCGATCAACGCTGGACTCCGCTTTATGCCGTCTGGGAGATCACGCTGCGCTGCGACCTTGCGTGCCGTCATTGCGGTTCGCGTGCGGGCCGTTCACGCCCGGACGAACTGACGACGGCCGAAGCTCTTGATCTCGTCACACAGATGGCGGATCTTGGTTGCGAAGAAGTGACGGTCATCGGCGGCGAGGCATATTTGCGCGACGATTGGACCCAGATCGTCCGCGCGATCCGCACACGTGGGTGGTATGCGCGCTTCGATGACCACAGGTGGTCGCGGGCTCTCGCGCGATGTTGTGCGTGCGGGCACTCGAGTTCTTGCGCGAAGGCAAACGCGAGCGGCTCGTGCGTACCGAAGCTGCGCCTGGAACGCCCTTCGACCACGGTCGATTCGATGTCGTGCTCGAGCCGTTCCCGGAGTCCGAGTTATCCCGCGCTCGTGAGTTAGCGCGCACTGGCGAGGGATTTCTTTAATCATCTCGGTGCAGCCATGAAAGCGGGTCCGGTGATTTGTACCCGAGCGAATTGAAAGCGGGTCCGGTGATTTCCACGCTCGCTTCGCGCGTGTGGGACACGCGCTGCGCGATGCCAGTCACGATGGGGGGCTCCGCCGGCGGCGCCACAATTCTTTGGGCCTTCAGCCCAAAGAACTGCGCCGACGGCTCTGCCTCCATACCCCCCGGCCCCGAAAGAGAATCCAGAGCCTCGTCCATGCGTGAATTTGAGGTCGAATGCCGAATTTTCGCGCGGGCGCGGGGGGACCCCGCTGTTTGCGAGGGTGTTCATCAGGCGTTGCGAGCGTCGCGAAGCTAGGGAGGACGACGGAAGCGTACATCGTACGCTGAGTAAGTCCGACCGACGATTCGCGACGCGCAGCAGCCTGATGAACACCCGAGAGCCGCTGGGCGGGCAGGTTCGGGGTCCCGCGCGTGCGCGAAAACCGGCATTCGACCGACGCGTCCACCGCGCAGCCGCGCACCAGCCAAAGATTTCTTGAGTGTTGTTGATTTTTTTGGTGATTCCTCCGCAAGAACGCTGGTAAGCTCTTCTCATGTACCGTCCGCTCGTCCCTTGCCCCGCTTGTGCTCGCCATGTACTGGCGAGCGAAACAACCTGTCCTTTTTGCGTTACGGCACTGCCCACAGACATCGGCGATCACGCCGTTCCTGGCGCGCCTGGCCGTCTGAACCGCGCAGCCGCATTCGTTTTCGGCGCATCGCTCGCGGTCGCCGGATGCTCGAGCGAAGTGAACACGGGAAGCAGTAGCAGCGGCGGCGGTGGCGCTGGTGGCAGCGGACAAGAGACGGACGCGGGGCCAGACGACGATGGCGGTATCATGCCTCTTTATGGCGATCCGCCCCCGCCCGAGGACGCTGGCGTAGACGCGCCTGCGGATGACGGCGGTGGATTTCCACTTTATGGTGGACCACCTCCACCCGATGCTGGCGACGACGGCGGCGGCTTTCCACTTTATGGCGCACCTCCCAAGCCATGAGGGTGATACCGATTCGGTGAACTACGCTCATTCATTCATTCATTGAATGATGCCGCAGAATCTTGTGGACAAGGGCTTCGGCCGACGCCAAGTACGCCCTGCCATCATGAACATCCCGCCGTCGAACTTTCGTGATGCGCTGCCCCGTGTGGGCCTCAGCGAAACGAGCGATCTGCCTATCGCAATCCTTGCGGCGCGTCTCGCTGCGGCGGGTGAACGTAACGCAGCACTCGAAGCTTATCACGAAATACTCGAAGCTTCGCCGAACGACCGAAAAGCTCTCATGGCGATGAGCGTCGTCTTGGCGCGGCTTGGCCGTGACGAAGAAGAATTGGCGGTTCATCGACGTATTGCAGTCCTTGCCGTTGCTGAAATGGGTATCACGTCGGAACAGCAGGGTGCAGCGGTTCTTTTCGAACTTGCCACCCTGGGCATTGGCGCAATTCCGACCCAAATGCCGCGGGGTTATACGACCGCGCTTTTCGACAGTTACGCGCCCCATTTCGATAAAAATCTACGGGATGACCTTGGTTATCGGGCACCCGAACACCTGTACGAAAGCTTGTCGCGCGCATTCGGAACGCCGGCTCGCGGGTCGCTCGATATTGTCGACATTGGTTGCGGTACGGGTTTGCTCGGCCCGCTCCTGCGTCACATTGCGAAGCGGCTCGACGGCGTCGATTGTTCACCGCGCATGCTCGACCAGGCACGTCTGCTCGGCCTGTATGACGATTTGCTTGAAGACGACTTGACCGAAACATTGATCCATCGTCCGAACCAATACGACATCGTTACGGCAGCGGATGTATTCGTTTACATTGGCGATCTCGCGCCGGTCTTGATTGCGGTCGCGTTTTCGCTTCGCCCTGGCGGGTTGGTGGCATTCACCGTCGAGGTATCCGAGGACGAGGGATATCAATTGACATCGAGCGGTCGATATGTACACGCGCCAGCATTCGTGCGCAAAGCTGCGGCGGCAGCGGGGCTCACGGAGGTGTCTGTGGACGCGGTGATCCTACGAAAAGAGCATTCGAGTTTTATCAGTGGGCTCGTGTGGGTATTGCGCAAGGACGCGGGTTTGTTTGTCGGAAGCGGGTAGCGAGTATTCACGCTGCCGACAACACGAACGCGGCCACAATTTTGGGACGCGTATCGAACGATACTCGCACGTAAAGACTAAGCGCGGTCACAACGATACCACTTTGCTTCTTTGTTGCCGACGAACACGAACGTTCCCGCGACGATCTCATAACCACGTGACCGAATCACAAACGGGACAACCACTGACGAGTTTCGAC
>JANORL010000179.1:0-9298 GCA_031415295.1 Polyangiaceae bacterium
AAAGCAAGCTTGCGAGTCCCTAGAACGTCCAAATCGCTTGGTTTCTCCTCCAGTGCAGGAATCTGGGGCTCTTGATGGCCTTCGGGCCTCTCGATACGCCATGGAAGACCGCAGTGCTGCACCCCTTGCCAATGCGCGCGTTTGCCAAGCATGGAACTCAGAAGGTAGCCCCAGGCAACCTCGACGCCCCCTAAGAAGCATTGAATGAAATCGATTCCACTGCTCGGAATGGTTTTTCCACTCAATCGCTCTATGGGTGGACCGAATGCAACAGCCCCGTGCCAACCGCGCTTGTCGACTCGTGCATAGGGGCTGTAGATCGTCAACACGACGTTGCGCTCTTCGCCGTTGTCGTCCGTGTATTGAATTTCCCGCGTCGTGAGGACATCCATGATGCTTACCAGTCAGGGGATCCTTGCCATACAATCCGCCCGGCCTCTCGAGCACTCTTCGCGGCAAGCTCGTAACTCCGATCCGTCTTTGTTCGACTTCCAACACCGGTCCTCACAAGCCTCCCATAGGGTAACGCATTCGTCTTGTCGACGCGTCTTTTCCTCTTGACTCATTTCCAATCGGTCGACGGTCTGGCTATCGACGTTCTCGGCAAACTCGGCACCTTCGTGCGTCGATGCAAACGCTCCCGACGTAGCGGCGAACGAACCGAACAAGAACAGCGCGACAAAGCGGGACAAGGTTTTCTTCATGAGACACCTCTTTCAATCGCCAGGCTACGCAAGCGACCGATCGAACACAATTTTCCTGCAATGAATGTGTAGCCCGTGCGCAAAGACGCACGATCGCCCTTCGTTCACGCTCGTTCCGTGCGTCGCCTGTAAAACTGTACGCGCGCGCCACGACGGCACGCGTGCGCGTGTCGCACGTGGCGACAATGCCCGCTCGCCCTTCGCTTGCCGCGTTCGTCGCATGGTTCGTAGAACCGAACATGCTCGACACGATGCCACGCGTGCACGATCGCCGACACTTCTTCCGATACGGCAGTACTTCTCCAGGTACGCATCTTGCCGGATAGCAGCGCAGCGCCGGCCTGAACGCCGTTCGAGGGGCTGCCAGCATGAACATCTGGAAAAGCGATCACCGAGTCATGCAAATTGAAGTCGCACGCCTTAGATTTGATGCACGAGTGCGATGCGCGCGAACACCTGGCCTGGTCCGATCGTGCTGCGCCTCTCACAAACTTGGAGACCTACTCATGAATCAACGTTTTCTCATCATTCCGCTCCTCTGCACCTCGCTTATTGCAGCGTGTGGCCATTCCGAAGACGAGTGGAAGGCTCAGCTCAGCAAATACAACAATCTCGCGTCTTCCAGCGCCACCCACCAGGCGGAGCTCGAAAAGAATCGGGCCGAGCTCGAAAAGAATCGGGCTTGGCTCGAGGCCGAACTCATTGCCGCCAAAAAGCGCGTCACGGACCTCGAAAAGGAGCTCAAGGATGCGGGCGCCGACGTGAAGCAGATGAGCTCGACGCTCGAGGACAAGGATAGAGCGCTCGCCGAATACAAGGCCCGTGCAAGGCAGCTCGAGCAAATCAAGGCGCGCTTCGAACTGCTCCGCAAGAAGCTCGACGAGCTGACAAAGCTTGGGCTTGCCGTGAGCATTCGCCGCAACCGTATGGTGATTTCACTCCCAGGCGACGTGCTTTTCGATACCGGCAAGGTCGAGCTGAAAAAGGAAGGCGAGGATATCCTCAAGAAGGTCGCCCTAGTCATCAAGAATGACAAAACCCTTGTCGACCGCGATTACCAGGTCGCTGGGCACACCGATAACCAGCCTCTGCAGGGTGGCCCTTATTTGGACAATTGGGGTTTATCGTTGATGCGGTCGAGATCGGTGCTGACTTTCCTGATTGGCAAGGCCGGAGCATTGCCGCAACAGCATTGGAGCGCTGCGGGATTCGGGGAGACCGACCCTGTGGCGAACAATAGCTCGAAGGAGGGCCAGCAGAAAAACCGTCGCTGCGAACTGATTGTCGTGCCGGACATCGATGAAATGATCGACATCACCAAGCTCGCTCAATGACAGCGTCCGCTCCCTCCCCTGGCCTCAGCGTGGTTTCGCATCGTTTTTTTGCGTGATGAACACCCGCTGAGGAAAATTCGTTGACGATTGTGTGGCGCTCGAAAATCCAGGCCTTATATTCCCCCGGACATACACACACCGACAAACGGGGCTGCTTGTCGTTGGTGTCACATCGTTGGAGATAGCTATGTTGTTGACGATTATTATCGTTCTCTTGGTATTGTCCCTCGTCGGGGGCGGTTGGGGTCATTCGCGCTTTGGATATGTAGGGTGGTCTCCAGCGGGCCTTATCCTTCTTGTTCTGGCGATCATGTGGTTTACCGGTTCTTTTCGCCCAGTAATCAACTGAAATCGAAAGAGGAGTCAACAATGAGTGACATCAAAAACACAGTAAGTGCAGCTATCGAAAACGCCAAAGACAGCGTGACGCACGCGGCGCACAACGTACAAGACGCCGCGACAGCAGCGACCCACAAGGCCAAGCAAGCCGCAGCGAGAGGCGCCGAAAAGGTCGACGACAACGTCGAGGACGCGGCTGCCGCCATAGGGGAAAAGGTCAAGGAAGCTGGCGAGAAGATCAAAAAAGCGGGCAGTTAACCGCAAGCTCGCATCGGCGCGTTACGCCAAGCCGTAACGTCCCGCCATAACCGATGCGTAATGACCCACCTGTCGTCCATTAAAAGCGCAAAGAGAGTCGCCAGCATCGTGCTTACGTCGCCGGAATGCACTCTCGAGGTCGATCCAATCTACGCGGGCGTTTTCGACGAATACGACGTTGGCTGAATGTGCAACCATTTTGCATGTCGTCCGTCTTACGCGACATGATGACCTTTCCTCGCTTCTTATCGCTTACGTTTCTCGTTTCGTTATCCGGTTGTATCGAGCCGACGTCGGGCGTTTTCCCATCCCCCGCAGGCGTTTCCACGCCTGTCGTGGGTACCGATGGTCCAGCGCCTGATCAAAGCGCGTACCAATGCTCGGCAGCCACGGGTTCGTCTTGCCAAAGTCCTCGTAGTCGCATTTGGCTTCCCGGATGGCTTGCAACATCCATGGCTTCTCGGGGGAACAAGGTTGCTTTCAGCGCCTATCCTGAACTCACCAAAGGCGGAGCGGATTTCGGAGCGCCGCTACATGCTGGCCAAATCGATTTGGAAACCGGGAAACTCGATTGGCTCTTTCCGCTGGGAACGACATTCGACGATTTTTACATGACGTTCAACATGGCCATGGCGCCAAATGGCGACGTCATTTTCGCGGCCAAAGGGTACGGCACGACGCTCGTTGGTGCGGGTGGTTATCAACATGACGGTTTTGTAGCTGTTTTCGATACGTTCGGTACGAAGCGTTTTGCAAAACGTCTTGAGATTTGGGACGCTCCTCCACCTATCGACAATAGACCAAATTTCGTTTCGGCGACCATCATTGCGGATGACGTTATTCGAATAACCACGGGTTTTTATGTAACGCCTCCGGGCCAACCGACATTTACAGCGGCGCATCTTTTTTCGTTCTCGCCGGAAGGCACTCAAAGCTACCGCCAAGAAGTGCCTCAAGTGCCGGACAGTTACTCCACGTACGCGTATCCTGTCGTCGATGATTCATTGTGGGTTTATCATCCACCCGGACCGATGTACCGTTATTCGAAAGGTGGCGACGTTCTCGATACGCTCCAAGTGCCCCCGCCGCCGGATGCTGATTTTCGCGGATTTTCCCCCATAGAATCAACGTCTGGCCTCATCAATTTCACGACGAAAGGCATGACCAACGAGCTTCATCGTTTCGATATAGAATTGCCCCTCGTACCGCTCTTCAACGAGCCGGCGTTTCCGCAATTTCACGCCGGCGTGATTCGACAGACCCTTGGGTTTGCCAAGACGTACTTTATCGAAATGGGATACAGCGGCTCGTCGCAAAGGTTTGCTACGATTGATGCGAAGGGCCATCGCGGGCCCGTTACGACCCTGGAAGGAATCACCGGTCGTTTCGTGCTTCTCGACAACAGTGTCGGTGTTTTCTTCCGCGTCACGGATTTCGGCACTGAATTCATCGTCCAACCGTTTTGACGACGTTCACGCGGCCGCCGCGCAAAGTTCGAAAATCGCCCTTTCTTTTGACTAGGTACACTCGCGCATGATGGCCAAGACGAACGGATCCCGTTCGTCCAAAACCTCGAGGACCAAATCAGCTCGAAATTCATGGGGAGCATTTGAGATGGCTTCATGAGAGCAAGCCCTGACCCACGCGTCACCCCTCGTTCATAAGTACGATGACGAGGGTCAGGGATAACAAGCGCTGCAAATCAATTCGGCGCAGTAATGCACTTGCGGCGCGTCAGCCAATCCACGAGGGAATTCACGACGGGACGATAGCCATAACTTTGCGCCGTCGCGTCCGAGAGTTGCGCGGGACAAATCGAACCGATGAGACCTTGGTCCTCGAGCGACTTGACGAGTTCGAGCTGCCGAATTCCAGGATATGCTTTCGCGCGCACCTGAAGCGTCGGCTTGTTGGCATTGTTCGGATCTGCTTGGCATAGCGGACTGTCGTTATTTTGATTGGTACAATCGCACGCCGTCAGGTTCGTGTTCGTGCAATCACGCTCGGTTCCGGGGAGCAACGGGAAGATGCACGCATATTGCAAGTCGTCGTTGGAAATGGTCCAATCGTGCCCGTTGATCGGATTGCTGTTCGGCATGGACGCATTGGCAATCGCATCGCCCGTAATCGGGTTGGTCCCGGAACGCATCTGGAATGTCTCGACCATGAGCGGATCGAGCGGTTTGACGTAATTCGGAGGATTGCCGACGATCACGTCCCAAACCGATGGAGTACCGGCACCAGCAATAGGAGCGGTGAGTTCTGCCGCATTCTTGAAGCCTTTGGAAATGTCAGTCTTGTTGCGCGCAATGTCTTGCCATGGAACACCGACGATACTCGTAAACAAGACCCGTTCTGGGCCACGAATCGCTTTAATCTCGTCTGTCGGGTCGAGATCCATGAACAATGGATTGGCTACGAGATCTCCGGCGCGATTGGCAATGACCGCCTTCGTGAAAGCCTGCGTGTAACGGTCGATCGGATACAAGAAGTCGATACCAAAACGCCGTTTTTGATCCCAGCAACGCAAATTGATGTTGTCCTCCGTGTCCGACAAAAGCGCTGGACCCGCACCACCATTCGGGTCTTGGCAGGTCGGATCAATTGGACAATTGCCTTGGGCCTGACCGCAAGACTTGCAACACGGGTCGTTCGGATTCGTGGCGCATTCCTGACGTGAACGGGGCAATCGCACCGGCGACGCGCCATTGCGGAGCTGTCCGACGTAATAGAATTGACCGTACTCTTTCGTCGAGCAATCGTTCTCGTCCGTCAGCATGATGATCGTCAAAAGCGAATCCGGGCGCAAAAACGCCTTGCGTTGGTCCAGAACGACTTGATCAATTCCCGAAGGAGTCGCCTTGAAGTCAATGACAGTTATCGTTTCATACGGCTCCGGATCCACCAGAAAACGATAAATACTTTCAAACTGCGATTCATAGCCGCAGCCAATCTGCCCAATACCCTTCACCATGTCCCGCAACGTCGGCACAAGGCCAAAGCCCATACCGTCATCAACTTGCGATTCTCCCGGTGGCATCAGTTTTTGTCCGGGATCCCAAGCCAAAAATTTCTTGCTTTGATACGTTGGCGCATCGGGTCCACCACATTGATTCAGACGTGCAATGAGCTGACCCCGGTCGTTGTTCGTGAGGTTCGGATTGGGCTGGCATTCTTTGGTACTCGAGTCTGAATTCGGACACGAATCAGCACCATGACCTCCAATACTCGAACTAATGACTCCAAAGTGAATATCCGAACGCGGAATGAAAGCTCGCTCGAGCCCCATTGGACATGTATCCGCAGGAGACGCCGGTTGCGTCGCGGGTTTTACGCCCATTGGATCCAAACACGGCGGATTGATCATGCCTTGCACGAGATCCGGCACGGCACGTTCCAAAATCGCCTGCTTGTCAGCCATGCTGCGCGAATTGTCAAGCGCAAAGAGCACGTCCATACGCTCGGGTTCGACGCAAACGAATGTTCCGCCACCTCCTCCACCAACTCCGATTCCTCCTCCTTCACCACCCGCTCCGCCGCTCCCACCACCACCACCGCTACTTGACGAGCTGCTGCTTCCGGTACTACCGGCGGTCGAAGGGGGCGTATCGGAACATGCGGTAATGCTCAAAGCCAATAAAAGGCTCAATTCCGTGGCGTACATTACTCGGTTGTTCATCGAAAGGTCCTTTCAAGTGAGATAGACAGTATACCGCAACAAATTTTGCGGAGAAAACAATGATTTGTCTTATTCACGTCGATTTTTCTGCAACTTTCGTAACCTACTCTACTTCCACATTAGCCATAAAGCACGTAGTGTATTCGATATGTTGATTCGCTACTGCTTTGCTTCGCTTCTCTTGATTGGTGGCTGCGGTCCTACGGTGCTCGTCGAAACCGTCGATGGAACGGGTGCCGGTGGTTCAGGGGGAGCTTCTTCAAGCGCTTCTTCTTCAAGCGCTTCTTCTTCGGGAGGTGGCCCCATCCAATGTCACGGTGGATGGGGCCATGTCATCGGCGGACCCAAATCGGATCGCGTCATGGGACAAGCGATCGGGCCGGATGGCTCGGTCTTTCTCACTGTAAACCATATGGGCGAACTCAAGGTGGATGGCGTACCTCTCGACCTTCCGCCCAACGTTGGATACGCGCTCCTCAAGTTTCAACCCGATGGACTTTTGGCTTGGGCAAAAGGCTTTGGTGGAAGCACGCAAATCCCGCCCTTCCCCGTCGCAATGACCAGCAAGGGCGATATCGTCATCGGAACAAGCTTCTTCGCGCAGCTCGACCTGGGTAACGGTAACGTCCTCACACAGCCAGGGACGGCAGGGTTTGTCGCGAGCTTTTCCAGCGACGGAGATCTTCATTGGGCGCAATCGTTTCCTGTTCAAGGTGAAGCGGCTGCTGTAGTCAACCTCGTCGTCGATGCAACGGACAACATATACTTCACCACGGGGGGCTACACGGACAAACCATTTGTCCTGGGCAACTTGGAAGCCAAAGGCTCTCCTTTGCTCGTCAAGTTGGGCACTGACGGTGCCGTACACTGGATGCAAGGGTTCACAGGAGGGACGATCGAAGACCTAGCGACCACATCGCAAGGCTCGGTTGTAATGACCGGATCGTTTACGGAAACAGTCAACTATGGCGGTAACCAGTTGATCAGCGCAGGTGGTTTCGACCTTTTCCATGCCGCGTTATCCGGAGACGGACAACACCTTGAAAGCCGTCGTTATGGCGATGCATCCCATCAATTTGCGCGATTGGGCGTCATGTATCCTGATGGCAGCCGTTCGATTGGCGGAAGCTTCACCGGAACGCTCGACTTCGACGGAGTGGCGATTCAGACCGACAAAACGTCAGCGTTTGTGACTCATTTCGACGCCAATGGCAAGCCGCTTTGGGCTCGCACGATGGGCGGCAATGTCGCCGCTCTCGTGGCCATGACCGCCACGCCCGATGGCGGTCTTTTTATGACTGGAAACCCTTTTGGCAATTATGATTTCGGGTGTGGCGCTGGCGTGGCACCGACCAACGTCTCCGAGCTCCACTCGATTCAGTTCGATGCGACCGGTCATTGCATTGAAGACACGGCACTCGGCGCTGCCATTGAGTTGTTTGCGTTTGGTGTTGGAATCGATCCATTTGGACGAAGGGTGATGAGCGGCTATTTCGCTGGCGGTGCATTCGACGTCGGCCAAGGTGCAACGGAAGCGGCAATCCGCGATGGATTTGTGCGCGTCTTTTCAACATGCCCAGTCGATCAGTAAATTGGAACAATAGCGTGTGGGTCGAGTTTGGCGTGAAGGGTGATTCGTTGCAGGTCAAAGATTTGGGTTCGACCACGGCAAACCTCGAAGGTAGTCCGCTGGGACAAACGAATTCTCCTTGGCTGCGTTGGCGAGAAACGCAGGTTCGAGCCACTCGCTTCAGGGTGGACTGGTTTTCACGGACGGGAGGTAATCATGAAAAAACAAAGCGGAACGATCATTCGTTCCACGATGACGAACCGCGCTGACAAACCTGCGCCTGCTCCGCCCGAGCGCATCGTGCGGCCCGCCAAACCAGATCGATATCTTCACCGCCAGATGCGGTAGATCCGGATCACCGAGAGCGTTCGTGCTT
The DNA here is from genome assembly GCA_031415295.1 of Polyangiaceae bacterium. Lineage (GTDB taxonomy): Bacteria > Myxococcota_A > Polyangia > Polyangiales > Polyangiaceae > Polyangium. The sequence continues at coordinate 8,261 of JANORL010000179.1, forward strand.
CGTGATCGATAACGAATGGAACGTAATACGCGCCCACGCGTAGACAGTGGTAGGGGCCCACGCGTTCAACCGTGCCTTTGCCGCTGTTTGCAAATTGAATGGTCACGCGGTCAATAACCATGGCCGTATGCATCGGTAGGCGATAGAACGCCCAGAGCGCTGCTGCACCCCACTCGATGGATAATCTATTCCGCAGCAAGCTCGGCTTCCTCGTGCGCCCTGGCCTCGAGCCACGCCGGAACGTCATCGTGCGCGATGAGGACAAGTCTGCCCGCAGCAAGCTCAGCCATGTCATGATCAAGCTCCGCGCGCTGCTCAGGCGTGAAGGGTACCCCCTCAGGTGCATTGCGGAGCGCTTCGAGCCAGGGATCATGGTCGGCCGTGTCGTCCGAAGAACGCATCATGTGCCGACGCTACCACACGCGGCAAACGCTAGCAAGCTCGGCTTGCTCCCGCGCTCTGGCCTCGAGCCACGCCGGCACGTCATCGTGCGTGATGAGGACAAGTCTGCCCGCAGCAAGCTCACCATGTCATGATCAAGCTCCGCGCGCTGCTCAGGCGTGAAGGGCATAAGCGCTAACACTCGATTACCTCATGGCTTCGCGCCGGCATCCCCCGTGCACGTCGTTCAACGCATGGCGGGGCACGTGCACCTCTCGACCACGCAGTACCTAGTCCTCAATCAATCGCTAACATAAAGCAAATTAAATTCACAATTGCATTTTGTGAATGAAGGGCATACCCCGCCGTCGAGGTGATTGCCCCGTTCGTCCATCTATTTCGCATTCTCATTGAAACCCTTGTTTCGTCGTGTTCGGGTTTGAGCGAATTCGCTGGGCGGAGCGAACGTTCAAATCACCGCGAGCGCTTTCAATTCCCTTGCCCCCAATTCAACGGACCCGCATTCAATCCTGAAACAAAATGGGGGGTATGGGGGGCGAAGCGAGCGTCGGCGAGGGGCGCTAAGCCCCCCCCCCCTACGCCCGCCGAGCCCCCCAAAACCAAAAAACCCCCCCCACAAAAAAAACCACGCTTTCT
>JANORL010000180.1:0-4955 GCA_031415295.1 Polyangiaceae bacterium
GACGACCTCGATGTTGTGGCGATCGATGATTTCGGTGATGAAATGCGTCTTGTCGACGTATTCGTATCCGTGTTCACGAAGCTTGCGGAAGTCGCTGGTACCGATGGGGATGAGGCGGATCATTGTTGGCTCGTGGGAGAACGTCTGGCGCGAGCATCGCACCGGTTTGCGACGAGGTCAAGTTTGGCGCGTACCGGCAAAGCCAACAAGGCATCGGCCCCGAAACCTTGTCAAGAAAACTTTGCGTAATCCCCATGAAACCCGCCGCTCGTTCGCGCGTTTCTTCACGCTTCTCGCGAATACCAAACCGTGGTACGCCCCGATGACTGCACCTCGACAAACAAGCCGTCAATATTGCCTGCGGCATATCGTAGAAAGATTGGTTTGCCCATGGAAACGCTTAAAACGATGACCTACGACGTAACCGGACGCATTGCGCGCATCACGTTGAACCGCCCCAACCGCGGTAATGGAATCACGCCCGATCTGCCCATCGAACTGGCTCGATGCGTTGAACAAGCGGACCTGGATCCGCGCGTCCACGTCATTGCACTCGCCGGCAACGGCAAAGGTTTTTGTGGCGGGTATGACCTCGTGCAAAATGCCGAACACCTCCAGGACGACCAACATGGAACGGATACATTCACGCAATTCCCCGACGGTTCACCGGTCGATCCACGCGTCGTATCGCGTAATCACGATCCAAATGCTCCATGGGATCCCGTCGTCGATTATCAAATGATGTCGCGTAATGCGCGCGGATTCATGAGTCTGTTTCACGCGAACAAACCGGTCGTCTGCAAAGTCCATGGATTCTGCGTCGCGGGCGGTACCGACATGGCCTTGTGCAGCGATCTGCTGGTCATCGACGAAAACGCCAAAATCGGCTACCCGCCAGCTCGCGTCTGGGGATCACCCACAACAGCCGTTTGGACGCTGAGAATCGGCCCAGAAAAAGCCAAACGACTTCTGTTTACGGGGGATTGCTTGAACGGTCGCGAAGCGGTCGAATGGGGATTAGCCATCGAATGCGCACCTCGCGATCGTTTGGACGAACGGTTCGATATTCTTTTGGAACGTATCGCGCGCAATCCCATCAATCAATTGGTCATGATGAAATTGCTAGTGAACCAAACGATGCACGCCGCGGGCCTGGCGTCATTGCAAGTGCTCGGGACATTTTTCGATGGAATCACCCGACATACGCCGGAAGGATATGCGTTTCAAAAACGCGCGGCCGACGACGGGTTCAAAACCGCCGTACGCGAACGAGACGAACCTTTCGGTGATTTCGGAGGGTCTACGTTCAAGGGATGACGAAGCGCTGTCGTCCTGAAACGTCAACCTCCTTTTTTGGTACCCTCCTAGACGCCGGCAAAGGCCCTGAGCCCGTCGAAGGCGAACAATGACGGGGCGCTCGTCTCGGGTCAAAAGTACTCGCGGTCAGGCATGGCGAAGAACGCCCGTGCGTGGAAACCGATATTATTTATGGTGGGCACCCGCGGAAGAAATCGGCGCAGGCGCTTCGGACCTCGGCCCAGCCATTGCCGTTCGAGACCTACGCATCACGACAATCTCGTACCTCCCGCGCTTGCACCACGCTCCAAATATGAAGTTGTCAATCCACGGCAGCTCGATCCGCGCGCCGCGCTGCAAGCATCCGGCGCGCGAAACGTTTTCGCCGTCCGGCATTGCCGCCACAATCGTACGTGGTCAGCCTGGCACGGGCAGAATCGCTGTTTCGAGCGAAGACAGCGTCATGACGACGAGCTTGTCGTCAATGCCCACCGTTTTTGCGAACAGAAGCGCGTCTTGGACGAGTTGCGGGGTATAGGTGCCATAAAGAATGCGTTGCCACGTTGCCAGGTCGCGTGCCAAATAAAGGAGCGAGAGGGTTTTGCGTGAGCCACTCGTTACGCCAACCGCAAGCCCAAGCGCGCTCGCTCGAAGCTTCGACGATATGGTACGAAGCCTCGACAGCTCCGTCGTCGGCGCTTGGTCGAATAAGGGGCAAGCTTTATGGGACGAAGCTCGAGCTTGCCTGGTCGGAATGGGCCTTTATTTCTTGGCAAATCCGGCGCGGATATAAGCAATCGGTCCTTGGGCAGCATATTCAAGTCGGTAATTCAACCGCGTCTGTTTACGCGCCTCGGCCAAAAACGCATCGAAGGTTGCAGCTTGGCCAATGGATGCGTGGTAGGTGCTTAGTTTTCGTTCCGAGTCGACATACATGATGGCCGTATTCGTTGCTCCTTTTTCGCCCGAAGTCATTTGCCATTCGGCAAACGATTGCTTGTTTATATTGATGGTAAACCAATTTCCGACCGCTTCTGCCGAAAACCAGTGGTTGGTGTCAAACGCAGTGCCCGAGTTGAACCCCATATTGAAGTAATACGCGAGCGTCGCAGGGCGCAGGGGCGATTGCACGTCGTTCTCTGCGATCACGACCGCCGTGAGAGCACCGGTGGCAAAACGGATTCCACCGCGCCAATCGTAAAGAACGTTTTTACGGATCGTCAGATTTTGAATCTTTTCGTCCGGAATCTGTGGACTTTGCTTGCGGGTGAGTTCGATGGTCGATCCATATGCCTCAACCGATTTGTCATGCGCAAAAATGTTGTTTTCGATCGTTGCCGATTGAATGTTTCCAATCTGCGCACCTATGCCTCGAGGCAAATTCGCGGAAATATCACCCGCGTCCCGCACGATGTTGCCCCCCACATGACCCGTCACGCCACCGGGCTTTGGGTCCGATCCACCTTCGACGAGCCCATACGAGAAACCAATCGGATTGTCGACAATGAGGTTGTCGTCGACAATGCCACCAGGACGCGCCTGAAACCCGTGACTTGATGCGCGGGTCGTTATGTTGCCGCGGAACGTGAGGTTTTCGCAAGTCACCTGAACGTAGACATTGTGATTGAATATCGTCGGTCCTGTGCCCATTCCCGCGAGTTTTGTGTGGGTATTCCACCCGTTGTGGTCAAAAAGGTTTTCTTCGATGAGAACTCCTTTGACGTCCTGAATGTAAATGCCATTCGAGTGCGATTTGCCCGCTGCATTGTACGAATCTGCAATAATCGAGCGACGCAATTTGAAATTGCTTATGTTGCCCTGAATCGTGAAGTTTGAGCCGGCATAATATTGCACCATGACGTCCTCGAAAAGCAGGTCGTCGGTGGTCGTGAGCCATCGAATACCCTCGCTGCCTTCCAGGCTCGCGAATTCGGCGGAATCGGGATCTCGCGTGTGCGCATAAAGGTGCATACCGACGAAAGCAATATGTGCAAGATTGCCGCTCAGCGCCGAAAGCGCGGTATCCTTGCCCGTCTTGATGAACGGGCGTGCGGCAGCATTGCCGTAGCTACTCACGAGCATTCGTTCAGTCTCGCTGCGGCCGGATTTTTGCCAATTGCCGAGCGTTTCGTTCCAAGTGTCACCGCGTTTGAGGAGCATCCAATCAGGCTGTCCATCGCGCAAAAGCGATTTGCCCTTGCCGAGCGTCTTGACGGCTTTCTCCGGCGTCGAGCCGTCATTCGCGTCGTTGCCGTCCGAATTGCTCACATAAATCTTGAGCGTGTCTGGACTTTCTTGGAATTCGGTCCAACCCACATCCACATTGCCACCGCCACTGCCGCCGCCACCTGTTGCTACACCACCTGTGCCATTACCACCCGTGTCACCTCCACCTGTGCCATTGCCACCCGTGCTAGTTGATGTCTGACAGTTGCCGTCTTCCGTGCTCAAACACGGGCCACAGGCGATATGGGTCGTACAAAGCGCCAGCAGTCCGCATGTGAGACTGCTCCATGCGACGCCCACATGGACAGCCGATTTAAACGTTCGATTCATAAGCATGACGTGCTCCCTTGCCATGACCCCCACCGATATGGCGAGGTTTGATGTTTGCAGTTTACACGAATGGCGGATGGTGGATGTCAAGTGTTATGATGAGCATTTTTTTGCGTGCACGAAATCTCCTGTCGTTTTCATCTCTGGAGGGTGAGGCGAAGCTTCGTGGGGACTCTCTGTCGGCCTTGGCGATATCCAAGACAAACCTTTTCACAGCCGCGGTCACCTGGCACCCGTCAGCAACATCGAGTCGCACTTTGGCACGTCCGATAGCGGCTACTACGTCACACATGGCCATAGGTGGAGGCTTGTCCATATGAGCACCGAAGTTTCATTGCCATGACCAACCGATCCCAAATGATATTCGATTGGGTGAATTGTCCGATGCCTCTCGATGCCTGAATGTGTGGGGTCGACATTCATAAATCTCAAACCAAATCGAGTCCCAATGGGTTGCTCGTCTACCCATCGCTGCTATTCCTCCGCAATGCGACCTCTTCGGTATTCCATCAACGTCACATTGGACGGGTGCGTCATTGGTTCCCGAAGAGCTGCTTGACGAAGTGCTGCTTGATGAAGGGACAGGACTTTCACAGCCGACAAGCGCTGTTGTGAGGGCAATGAGGCTGAGGATCACTCCGACCCTTCGGTCAACTGACCCTATTTCGCTATCCGGTATCTCCAACCCTTCACGTTATGGAACCCGCCGAGATATCCGATAGTTCCGAGCCTTCGGTCTATCCAAGTTATTGTTTTCTGCGTTGCGTCCTAAGGCCAAGTCGAGTACATCCTCTTGCAACTGGAGGGAGATTCATTGCCGAATTGGTGGTGGTCGTGAAATATTCATCCCCTCGAGTCGAGCCTACACGATGAAAGTCAGCATCATCTACAACGCCACCGCCGGCAGCGCTGCCGATGACGTCATCGACCGCGTCCACGAGATCCTCGCGCCCCGCTTCGAACTGAACATTCTGCGGACGGGCCCCGACCGAGATCCATCTGCGTGCGCGCGCGACGCACTCGATGCAGGCGCGCAAATGCTTATTGCGGCAGGGGGAGACGGTACTGTCTCGTCCGTGGCGGGAGTGCTCGCACAGAGCCAG
>JANORL010000181.1:0-3440 GCA_031415295.1 Polyangiaceae bacterium
CTGGCTCTGTGCGAGCACTCCCGCCACGGACGAGACAGTACCGTCTCCCCCTGCCGCAATAAGCATTTGCGCGCCTGCATCGAGTGCGTCGCGCGCGCACGCAGATGGATCTCGGTCGGGGCCCGTCCGCAGAATGTTCAGGTCGAAGCGGGGCGCGAGGATCTCGTGGACGCGGTCGATGACGTCATCGGCAGCGCTGCCGGCGGTGGCGTTGTAGATGATGCTGACTTTCATCGTGTCGGCTCGACTCGAGGGGATGAATATTTCACGACCACCGCCAATTCGGCAATGCTTTACGACACTGATTTTTGCCAATTTGGGATTGATTCTGTCCCTTCGTTCTAGAGCTGAACCAGTTTGGACGTTCTTTAAACGTCCAAACCCCACCTTTGGGTGGATAACTGCTGTGTTGATTTATTTGTCTGGCTTGGTGCTTTATGTCCCCAAAGTGGTCGACATCTTCCATTTTGTACCGCCGCATTTAAACGATATTGCCGCTGGCGCCGGTGTTGCGGCGCTTAGCTTACAGGGCGCGGGTATGCCGTGAAGACCGCAACGGGCGTCGCATTCGTTGGCGGTTCGAGCGTATTGGTGTCTGTAGGGTGCATCTTCGGTTCCGACGGCGGAGACAGTAGCACGAGAGTTGTCGCTGAACGTCATCGGCCGTGAACGTCATCGGCCGTCAAGCGTCGTGGACAAATTTAGATTTGCTGGGGGAGCGAATTTCGTGGCATTTTAAGGGGACGCGGAACGACGACGCGATGGTCTTGACCTCTACTTAAAGTGCTCGATACCATGCAGTCGAATGTCGGACTGGACGACCAACTGCAACCACGAGCCATGGAACTGTTCCAGAATCACTTCGTCGGTGAAAAGACTTGGTTTTCCGATTCTTCGGATGGTGAAAAAAGCACGTTCCGGCATGAACTGTCGTTTCCAGATCCTGAACAACCGGGGACGACCATACCTTGCACCTGGCATGGAAAGGTAAAGATCAATCAATGCGCGTGCATTTCACCTACCCGTTGACGAATCTCAATTTTAATGCAGCAAGGATGGTCCATGCCAATATCGCACGCACCGTTATGCATCGCTCACGCGCCAATACGATACTCTCATATGGCGATAACGCCTGCGTCACCACCTGCATCGGAATCAAAAAACCAACTTGGTGCCCAACAACTCTTGCGGTCCCGTTGCTTGCCCGTAAGGGAAAAGAAATTCAGGCCAGCACATTTGAATCGTACGATCGGCCCAACCATGCTACTCTAGGTGAATGAGCGTGAAACCTTTCCCAGCAAAAACCTTCCGGTTGTTCGCAATCATCGCTTGCGGCACCTCTCTTGTCGCCTCTTCTTGCCTGGAAGAGCTGGGAACCAATCCGTCTCCCTCGTCTGGTTCCAGTAGTTCCGGCGAAGTCTCGTCGAGTTCATCGAATGCCTCGAGCAGCAATACTTCGTCAAGCGCATCAGGTGCTGGCGGCGGAAACACCGGCGGCGCAGGTGGCGCAGCATCCTCCAGCTCCAGTTCCAGTGCAAGCTCCACCTCGAGTTCGAGCAGTGGTGGTGAATCGTGTCCAGTCTGCAACACCGGCATAATGCCAATTTGTACCCCCATGCTTGAGGGGACCGACGATATGTGTCCGACAGCCGGAGAACTCTGTGACGGCAATGGTGCGTGCGCGTGTGGTATCTCCAAAGTGCCGACACTCCCGACATGCAACGCTGGCGGGCCTTGGATACCCGGCGCGATGCCGGGCACGTGCTTGCGTCAATGCGATGCCAATAGCGAATGCGTAGATGTAACGATCAAGTGTCCCGATGGCTTTGATTGCTACGTCGAATGCACAGGGAATTCGAGTTGCAGCGGTACTACCATCATTCAATGCCCGCCAAGTCACTCTTGCACGGTAAAGTGTGACTCCAACGATGCTTGTAAAGGTAACGTCAATATTCAATGCAGCAAGGATGGCCCTTGCAAGGTGGAATGTGGCATGCCCGCAACAGCGTGCACTGATTTGAAACTTACCTGCGGCAACAACGCCTGCTCGGCATCCTGTCAGACGGCAACCAAACCGAATATCGTGTCCGGCCCCTCGTGTGGTGTCACGGGTTGCTGAATTCGCTGGTTCACACCAAAGTGCTCATTTTTCGTACGGCTTTGCCAATAACTCCATCGCGCGTTTCACTGCTGCAATGGGCCCCGCGAGATACACGATATCGCCGACGATCAGCGGAGCATTAGGATCCGTCGAATCCACCAGAATTCCTTCGCGACGAATCGTAATGATCAGCGCCCCTGTCCGTTGATGCAACTCAATCGAAGCGACCGATTGATCGCGCACCGCACGGCATTTCGTCACCAGCACACTCTCGATTTTTAAATCCGCCAAGGACACGAAAAAGGGTGCCCTCAGAAGTCGAGGCGAACTGCCGGGGTCGAAATTGGCAGGTTATTCGCCCTAAGCCCTGACTTGCTTCCCGCGCGACGACGTTCAAGTGGGCAACGCGGCACCATGAGCATTGGGAGCTAATTCGATAAGCACTCGCCGTCATTCACGCTTTCACCTGGAGCATCTCATAAACCTCCGCCAACCGATCCGCCTGTTCTTTATCGCTGGAAAGCAATCGCAAAAATCGCAAACCTTCCCCATTCTCTGTTTTCACGTAAACCACATCGAGCGCCAACGTGTGGAAGTGGACGTTCAACCGCAACGCCGAGTCGAATCGCTGAATCACCGTCACCATCCCGGTGAAGGCTTCATCCACACTCGACGCCTCACCCCCCCAGCCCCCTCTCCAACGATGCGTTGGAGAGGGGGAGACAGAGCGTCTTCCCACGGAAGCGTCACACCCATTGCCTTATTTGCACCCGCGGAATCACGTGCTCCGTCAACCATACCGCCGTGTCGCTCATGCGCCGGCCCAAACACGACGGACAAAACCCTCGCCGCTTGCACGAAAATGCCACGAGCCTATCGAATCCACATGACTTACAAACTGCTCGTCCAATTCGCACGTTCGTGAAATGGGCGTGCGCTTCAAAAAGGAACCTTGGCCATGCTTCTCTCTTGCACGCACTGTAATGGGTTCGTTCCGACGAACACGTCGACGTGTCCACACTGCGGCACCGAGTCGTTGGACGTCAAAACGAATTTGAAACTTGGATCGCTCGTCAAAGGAATCGCCGCAGCAGCGACGGGTGGCCTCGTTGCGGTGACGCTGATGGCTTGTTACGGCGCGCCGTTCATCGACAACGATGGTGACGGATTCGACGGCAACTACGAAGATTGCAACGACCAAGACGCGACGATCAATCCCGGTGCAACGGACACCCGCGGTGATGGCGTCGATCAAAACTGCGATGGCGTTGACGGTCTGGTTCCCGATGCAGGCGACAGCAGCAGCAGTAGCGGAAGTAGTAGCAGCGGTGGTGGAGTG
>JANORL010000182.1:0-12175 GCA_031415295.1 Polyangiaceae bacterium
CCTTGTTGTGCATCAAAAGGCAACAAATGCGCTGCCATTTGGTGAGCGTCGAGCTGGGTGGATCGCAGTAGACCGCACGAATGGTCGATATCCGTCGCGACTGGTCTGTGCCGCCACACGTCGGCGTGAACGTTCCTTCACGATCTTGACAGGTCTTTCTTGCGTTCCACGCCTCACCCCCCTAACCCCCTCTCCAACTTCACTTCGTTCCGTGGAGAGTCCCGACGAGGCTTCGCCTCACCCACCAGAGATGAAAGCGGATCACAACGATCTCGGGGGTATGGGGGGGCGTAGCCCCCCATCGTAAACTGGCTAGAGTGCAAGAGTCGGGTCGCGAAGCGAGCCCGACGAATGCACTGACTAGGGCCGTTCGAGCGTAAGCGAGAACGTGCCCGGCTTTCATAGCAGGGGGTTAGGGGTGAGGCGCCTTGTACAAGGCACGCCGCTTGCTACCTTCGACCCATCACCGTGGCTTCGTTCGAGGCTTAGGAAGGCTGTTCGACCCCGTCGTCGATCGCTGATTGGGAGACGCGTATGAAGCGACTTGCGCTGCTGGGATTCATCGGGATCACGTTGTCACTGCTGGGTGGTTGCCCCATCTACGACGGAGAAACCGACCCATTCGATCCGGACTGTCAAGGTCGCGAATGCAATCCTGCCGGGACGTGTTCCACCTCCGCTGACTGCAACTTCAACGAAACATGTGGCCAGGACAATCTGTGCCACTCGGGCGACTGCACCATCTGGGGATGTCCCAGCGGTTCGTCCTGTGTCATCAATCCAGATTTCACTGCAAGCTGCGAACCTGGATCCGGTTCGAGTAGCTCGAGCAGTTCGTCGAGTTCGAGTAGCTCGAGTTCGAGTAGCTCGAGTAGTTCGTCGAGTTCGAGTAGCTCGAGTTCGAGTAGCTCGAGCAGTTCTGGCGGCGTCGTGACCGTCTATTGCGGAAATCCTTCCGACTGTGCTGTTGCCGAAACCTGCGCTCCCAATGGTACGTGCCAACCTGGGAAATGTGACGTCATCGGTTGCATCTTCGGGTACGCCTGCACCATCGATGGGTGCGTCTCGGCAAACCCATCCGCATGCGGCGAAGATGCTGACTGTGCGAGCATCGGTGGTGGCTACGCGTGCGTGAGTGGCATCTGCACTGCGCCTGCCGATCAATGCTCCGACCAAACCCAGTGCCTTGCGGGCAACAAGTGCGTTGCTGGTAAATGCACGCCTTCGTGCATGATCGACGCCAATTGCGACGGCGGTTATGCCTGCGATACGACCCTTGGCATTTGCACCGTCGCCATCAAACCGTGCACGATCACGAACGATTGCGGCACTGCCGATCACGTGTGCGTGGCCGGTACCTGCGTGCCACGAAGCCAAGCAGCAACGTGTCCGCCGGGTGATGTGTGGGTCGAAAACGGCTGCATTCCTAACCAAACGGCATCGTTCGTTTGTGTCCAGGATGGCGTACAAGACGCTTGCGCCATGGGCTCCATCTGCTTGCACCACAACTGTTACCTCTCGTGCGAGCCGCCAAATGACGGCGTATGCAGCGGTTTGCCCTCGTTTAATATCTGCAAGACCGTGACGACCGTGTCGGGTCCGCATCAAGTCTGCGGATCGGACACCAACCTCGGCAGCGAGTGCGATCCCACGGCTGGCATCGCCTGCGCAGCCGGCAAAGTCTGCATCGACGGTTTTTGCTACTAGTCGTGTACGTTCGGGCGTCGCGCCAAACCCGTACTACGTTCTCGACCTGAACGCCCCCGTCAAACCCTCGAACGCCCCCCGTCAAACCCTCACGCTTGCCAACGTCTGCTCGTATCATCCGCGTACACATTCGTTCTGGCATACGTGCTGCCATGTCTCTCTCTGCGACGAACCCGAACGCGAATGAATGCGGGCGGACGTTCATTGCCGATGGAGAGTTCAAACAATGAGCACGAACCTGTTTTTTCGGCGTTTGACCGGCGCGTTTCCTTATGGCTATCAACGGACGAGCTGGTTTTGGCCCATGACGTTGGGAGTCGGCGTCGGCCTTGCTGCCGGTGTGGGTTTGGGCGTGCTCTATGCACCTCGAGCCGGCTCGGAAACTCGACACCGTTTGCGTGACGGTGCTGAACGAGCACGCGAACGTGCGCGTATTGCGGCCAGTCGCGTGCGTGGAGAAATCGAGTCTTCGGTAGCGGAGATTCGAGAACATTCGCGCGGAACCCTGAGTCACGCTCCGTAGTTTGGCGGAGTTTTTCGACGTCGCTGCGTGCTTGGGCAGTTTTGCATTTTGCAAAGAGCGCCCAAGCACGACGCGTTTGCCATTGTTGATGTTGAATCTCGATGACGCTGAAGTCGGATACGCGCATCTAAGCGCATGCGCGCATCGTGGTGAACCCCGATGCGCGACAGTTGCTTTGTGTTCAAATCATTCGTTTGGATCGAGGGAATCGTCGACGATGTCGACTAAAGTTCAGGCGCGTTACGTCCTTCGATCGTCGTTTGGAGCGACGCGAGTGTTTCTTCGACCGTGGAGCGTAAGGTTTGACGTGCGGCGAACATGGCGATGGCCCCGATGAGTTTTGGGGTCATTCCACCGCCCAATACGAATCCCACAACCACTGCACCGGCCAGCGCCGCATGTGGGTTTTCCCGAGTCACTTTGGTGACGACTTCAATCGCATGGTTCGGATCAAACCCGAGCAACGCATCGTGGTGGTGTGAATCATGGGGCATTTCGGTTTTTTCGTAACGTCCTTGGACCATACCTAACCTCTCATTTCATTTATCCGTGTCGAGTCATGACACGTCCGAGCACGTATCCGAACGCGAGCGCAATCCCGATGGCTGCGAGCGGGTTGTGCGACACGAGCGCTACGATCTGGTCATCGACTTGTTTTACTTGACGAACCACGCGGACGGAAGAATGGCCATTGGACCGCCCGTTTGGTGCTTCGGTTTTGCGAGGATCTTCGAGCATCGAGGCATCGACCAGCAACGTGCAGGCCAGGACGAGTGGGCATGGGTTGCGCGGCGTCTGCGTCTGTCGCGGCAAACGGTTTGCCCAGTCGAGATCGTCAGGCGGGACGATGTCCGAGGCGACGGTCCTTACAAACGAACATGGGCGTATCGTTTGGCGAAGGCCTGTGATAAGGGTCCGCTCGCCACAGGAGGCACGACACGATGAAACTTTATCATAGTTCGAGAACGCGTTCGGGGCGGGCACGTTGGGCACTCGAGGAGCTTGGGGTGGAGCACGAGTTGGGGCGGATTTCGTTTCAATCGGGGGATCACAAGAAACCTGAATATTTGGCTATTCATCCTCATGGTTCGGTTCCGGCGCTCGTGGATGGGGATTTGACCCTCACGGAGTCATCGGCAATCGTATTGCATTTGGCGGACAAATATTCCGACAAACACTTGGCACCGGCGCTCGGAACCAATGAACGAGCGGCGTATTATCGCTGGATTGTTTACATTCCGGCGACAGTCGATCCGGTCTTGGAAACGATTACGATGCAAGTGATGTTCCTTCCGGCGGACAAACGCAGCCCAGCGGTTCTCGAGGCGGCCAAGGGCAAGTGGGAGAACATTGCGAAGATCCTCGAAGCGGCGGTGGATGGTCGCACGTACATCGTGGGCGATTCATTTACGGCGGCGGACATCATTTTCGGCAGTGCGCTAGGATGGGCCCAAGTTTTGCGTGTTTTGGACGGGCATCCGAAACTCGAAGCATACTTGAAAAACATGCAGGCGCGTCCGGGGTACCAAAAGGCATACGCGGATTGAGGGATTGATCTCGTGATTCGAGCGACCTGGACGGCCACGTCGCTCGGTCCGTAGGTTGCGAAGTCAAAGTGATCGACGTCGAAGTGTAGGGAAAGCAATTCGAACATGCGATTTACGCGCATTAAACTTGCATATTGGCGCAATTTTCGCGCAATCGATGTGCCCCTCGCACAACGCACGTTTCTCGTTGGACCCAATGGGTCTGGCAAATCGAATCTGCTCGATGCTCTCCGGTTTCTCCGCGATATTGCCGATCGCACAGGAGGGCTTGGGCGGGCGGTCGAGGAACGTGGCGGAATGGACGTCATTCGATCGCATTATAAATTCAAAGAACCCGTCCCCCCTCACCCCAAGGCCATCCCCCCTCCCCCCAAGGCCAGCAATGTCAGGATGGGGGTTACTGCTCGTTTCGAAGACCGCGAACCCACCCTAGCCGAATTCATGACCGGTTTTCCCGTGAGTATTGAAGTCCACGCGGAAATCGACGGCAAACCATGGAGGTATGCCCTTGAAATCGACAATATTCCCACGTGGCCGCCAACGGTTGTAAAGGAAGAAGTCGATGGTCCCGACGGTCCGCTTGTTAGGCGCCCAGATGCGAATGATGTCGACGATTCCGAGCGTTTGACGCAGACATTCTTGGAGCAGGTTTCGTCGAACAAACCATTTCGCAAGCTAGCGGAGATGCTGGCGTCCGTCGAATATTCGCACATTGTTCCGGAACTCGTGCGCGATCCACGTCCTCGGGCAGGGCGTGATCTAATGCACGACCCGCACGGTGCAGAACTGCTCTCGTCTATGGCGAATCTGCCGGAGGAAGAGCGCAACCGTCGTCTGAGAGCGCTTTGCCAACAACTTTCCAAAGTTATCCCAGAACTCGACGAAATCCAATACATGCCCGAGCGGAATGCGCCGCATATTGGATTGCGATTCGCATCTCTGCCAAATGTATTTCAACGTGAAGAACAGCTTTCTGATGGCACTTTGCGGTTGTTGGGTTTGTTTTGGATGCTTGGAGCAGGCACGTCACCCGTTCTTCTCGAAGAGCCCGAAATGTCGCTGCATGCAGCCGCTGTGCGGCAAATTCCACAGATTCTCGCGCGTGTAGCGTCCCGTCTCCATCGACAAACGTTGGTCAGCACGCATTCTGAAGATTTGCTTGACGACACCGGTATCGATCCTTCTGAAGTATTGATTCTTTCGCCGACGCGGGAAGGGACGATCGTGAGCGTTGGCTCTGATGATCCGGGATTGGTTGAACTCGCCACGGCCGACGCGCCGCTTGGTGGGCTGCTCGTCGCGAAAACGAAGCCCGCAGATATTGCACAACTTGCCAGTGTTTTTGGGGACGATGACGAATGAGTCTGCATGTGGTGTCGAGGGCGACACGGACGAACCAGTCGTCAAAAGTTTAACGAAGCTGGTCGGATGGGATCCTGAATTCGTCTCCGTCGAGGATACGAAGGGCAAATCGAATCTCGACAAGAAGCTTGCGGCTTACAACGAAGCGGCGCGATGGCCATGCACAAAAACACTGGCGGCCTGAAATTGCTCGTCAATATAGTCCTAGCCTCAATCGTGCAATCGTCGCGTTGGAGCGGCCGTATGGTTCGTGGAGCAATGGCGCGCGTTGAGCCGCGTCCGCCTGCCATTACTCCAATTACGCCCGTACCCCTTGCGTTCGTTCCAATGGGCCGCAAGTAGGCATGCATGAGTCATTGGCCACGCGAAAATACGACAGCGAACCAGCATTCTCGACGACGCACTGTGCTCATTGTCGATGACGATGCCGAAATTCGCCATTCCACGCAGAATCTCCTCCTCATGTCCAATTTCAACGTTCTGCTCGCTGCAGACGGTGTCGAGGCTCTTAAATTCCTCGAACGGCAACCCGTCGATGCGCTGGTCATTGATTTAATGATGCCTCGGCTCGATGGTGTCGGCGTCGTTCGGGCGCTTGGCGAAATGCCACCAGAACAGCGTCCCGCCGTGATCATCGTCATTTCGTTCCATTACGAAATACACACGCGATTCGCAGGCCTCGGTGTACGGCGGGTCTTGTCCAAACCCGTGGACGTCCCCACGCTCGTCGACGAACTTCAGGCCGCATTACGTGAATAGATTCCCCATTCCGAACGTGCCCCTGTTCGATGCCGATTCAGCTCATCCAAGCTCGTCGATCAATCCAATTCTTTTGCGAATCGTATCTTCGACCATATCCTTGACGACCTGCCACAGAGCATCTTGGTTCGGGCAACTCGACAGCGGGCCAAGCGGTATCTGAAATCCACCTTTACCCCGACGCCCGCCCCCATATGGCATGCCGAGCGGTCCAATGCCGAAAGCATCTCGTAACCACGTTGCCGGATCGAGCGACGGATCGGTCGTCCGAAGCGAACCGTCAATCCATCCTTCGACCAACCCGAACGTAATCGCTGTACGAATGCCTTCGCGACGTACCAAAAAATCCGCCGCTTGACCAATTGCATCTCGATCCTGCGAACGTACTTGGCCTACGCCAGCAAATACCCACGTTCCTTCGACATGCATTGCTTCGAGCGCCCGACGCATGATCCGCATCGACGTCGCCGGAATGCCATAACGTGAAAGCGCCGCAAGTATGTCCGCATCGACGAAATCGATGATACTCGCCAATGCCCGCAAATCTTCGCTCGTCGCGTGGAGCAAATCATCCGTATCGCTTCGAATGCCATACGCCAACGCCGTTGTGAGTCTGGTCGCCAAAGAGGCATTGTCGAGGACCCGCGTCGGCGCATCCATGATGTATTCCGTATAAATCGTACTCGCGGCACCCACCGAAAGACGAATGTCCATAAAATCCGCCGTCGGTTTCGATGCCAATGAGTGGTGATCGACAATCGATACACAAGGCAAACCAGTGCTTTGGGGCAACTCGATCGAATTCGCATCGACCAAACTCAGTGCTCGATAACGCTCGAGGTCCTCAGGTACCGTCACACGAACGAGAGGTAAATCCAGCAAATTCACCATTGCGCGATTTTCTGCGCGGCTGACGAGCGGCAAATGCGCAATATCACACTCGATGCCAATACTCGCCGCAAGACGTGCATGCGCCCACGCACTCGCTAGACTGTCGGGATCTGGATATCCACGAATCACGACGACATGCCGCCCCGAGTATTTGCGTAGAGCATCGAGCAATTCGTGGACACGGCTATGCCCTTCACCCGCCCGCACTCGACTGCGAGATTCTGGTGCCGCCGGTATGGTTCGGTCGACGTCGATCCGCGCTGGTTCTATCTGATTCACCGGATTCGCTGGTTCCAATTATGCCGCACGATCACGCGCCGCATATCCAGTCACCAAGCAAAGTTCACGCCGTCATTGTTTGAACATCGCCATCGCCGTTTCTCCCGTCTTTACAACGACGGCTTTCGATTTGGCTCCGACTTTTGATTTGCACGTCACGGTGTACGCGCCAGCCTTGAGCGACAAACGCAACGACGAGGACGTTCCCTTCGACGCACCATTAACACTGAATGTGCACGGACCGCCCACGGAGACCGCGACAAGCGTTCCGTTTCCACCCGCAGGAGGCGGTGGAGGAGGCGAATGTGGTGCGGGCGAATGAGGTGCGGACGATTTGCTCTTGTTTTCGTTTGTCGCTTCTGGAGCAGCCGTCGGTTCTGCAACAGCAATCGCCACACTCGGCGCAACAGACGCACTCGGCGCGACAGGTGCCGTCGCCACTGTGGCCGGAGGCTCGGGCGTCGCGACGACGGGTGGAGTCGTTGGCCCGGTGATGACGATCGGTGCACTTGGCGAACTTTGCGTGTCGTTTGTCGTTGCCGTCTCGGACGAACCCTGCTTGCGGATGAGCAACACCGCGAGGACCACGGCGGCAATCAGGCCCAACGCGCAAAACGCGAGAAGCAAACGCAGCAGACGATTCTGTTCGGCTTGAGCTTGAGGACCTGGAATTTCCGGCGGTCGCGCCAGGACTGTCGGCGCAGGCTCGCGAACGGGTGGTGGTGGTGGCACGGATGGCAAAGGTGCCGTCATCGGTGATTCGACCGGCTGCGGTGCATACGCGGGAAGCATCGGCGACGACGGCTTCGGTACTGGTATCGATGCAGGTGCTGTCGATCCAGCAGCTCCCGCCATGGCAAACGGGTACTGCAACTTCATCGCCGCAAGTGCGTTTACCGAGCCAGGAATGATGCTCGTTTCGGCATCTTCATCGATGGGTTGGTTTGCAAACTCTGCGGGGAGCCGCGCTGCTGCGGGCATCGGTGGAGGGTTTGGCGCGGGCACCCATGCACCCGCGGACGAACCCCCAGACAAACCTGGCGACGAACCTGTGCGTGGTGGTGGAACGGGCATCGGCAACGCTCCGGGCTGCGAAGACATCGCCGGTGGCGGCACCGAACCACTCGCTTTTTTCTCTTTCGCCGTCGCGGTGATTTGACCAATCCGTTCGACCAACAAACGTCCTTCCGGCGGGGCAAACGGCAAGAGTGCATGGGCAAACGCGTAAACGTTTCGAAACCGCGCATCGGGATCTTTGGCGAGCGCCCAACCGATCGCGTTCTCCAAATCCACCGGCACATCCGTGCGCACATGGTTCAGCGGTTGCGGTGCTTCACGCGTGATCTGAAGCATCAACGCCGCCGCTTCACCGTGGAATGGAGGTTTGCCCGCGAGCAGTTCGTAGAGCACAGCGCCGAGCGACCAAACGTCCGTACGTGCGTCGACGTCACGCGCTTTGCGAATGAGTTCTGGTGATGCGTAGGGCGTGAGGCCAAACATCGCTGTGCCGGTGATCTCTACGGATCCAGCACCTTCTTGCGCTCCGGAGATGAGTTTCGCCGTTCCGAAATCAGCGAGCTTGATGAGCGGTGCGCCTCCCGTGCGTTGCGTCAGGAACAAGTGCGAAGGCTCGAGGTCGCGGACGACGATGCCGTTTGCATGCGCTTCGGCGACAGCTTCGGATGCTTGGAGCACATACAAAATCGCATCGGATATTGGTAACGGTCCAACGCGACGAACGTGTTTTTCCAGGTCCGTTCCGTCGATGTACTGCCGAATGATGTAGACCGATCCGTCAGGCTCGGAGCCAGCATCGAGAATACGCGCGACGTGTTCTGAAGCGATTTTCGACAGCGCTCGCGACTCACGCCGAAACCGCTCGACCTCTTGCACCGCCGCTTGATTCGGCAAGAGCAACTTGATGATGGCTCGTTGATCGAACGACGTATGAAACGCGTCGATCGTCAGACCATGGTTTCGTCCCAAGATCGCGCGGACGCGGTACTTTCCAGCGACGATTGCGCCGGGATGGATGTCGTTGGCAGATCGCATGAATCGTTGTCGCTGGTCGGAGCTGAACGCGAGCCTATTCTTGCACGGTCACGATCCGAGGGGTAGCAACGTACACCGTGCTTCGTCGGCACCCAAGAGATCGGCATGACGCACAAGACTCCCCCGGTTTACGACCGCCTGCCCGACGTCCGCGATGGCCTCACGCGCATCGAACGCGTCATCCTTTTCGTTCTGCGGCAAACGGAACAAGAGCTTGGCGGACGTAACGTACCGACCGCGATGCTCTACGGACGCGTCTCCGAACACGTGAACATCAGCGTGGACGAGTTTCAACGGACACTCGCGCGTCTGGTTGGGCGTTAAAAAGACGCGTTGAAGACACGCGTTGAAAAACCCGCCTACGCTTTGGGTAGCGAGATCTTCTGCTCTTTCGGATTACGCCGATACAACAGCAACGTGCGACCAAGGACCTGCCCCAATTCTGCACGTACGAGCGGCGGGAGCTTGGATGCCACATCGTGACGATCGTCCGGACATTCCGTTCCGATGCGTACTTTCACGAGCTCGTGTTGTTCGAGTGCTGCATCGAGTGCCGAAACGATTCCGTCGGTAAGGCCAAGTTTGCCCAGTTGTACGAGCGGATCGAGATGATGTCCGAGCGCTCGCAAGTGTCGTCGCTGCTTTCCAGAAAGGCTCATATGTACCTGCGGGCGATCGCGATCGGAGATCGAAAGCGTTTCGTCCGCGCCGTCTAGTCGCCCAGCCAAGGCACGTCAAGCGTCGTCGACGCGTGGCGAAGCAAGAGCGGGGCGAGACGAGCTTTTTCGGCACTCGTACATGCGGGACGGGATCGAGAGATGCAGGTAATAGGACCGTAAAACCGATTGGTTTGGCTGGGCAATACAGGCGCAAGTCGAATGGGCGCTCCACCAATTTTTGAAAAATAGCTGAACAATGATTATATCAAGTCAGGGCAGCTCAGCCGTTGTTTTGCGCTCGTGCTTCGTCGGTTGGATGTTTGTCTCCCCCGCACCTTGCGGCTTCTGTGGTACGCCCCAGATGTTCCGGTACGCCCCAGATGTTCCGAGGCGTATTTGCCTGAGGAGGTTTCGTGAGCAAACTTCGACGCACGTGTGTATTGGTCGCTGATGCTAGTCGAGCGCGGCTTTACTTGCGCAATGACGGCTCGACCAAGCTTCAGCTCGCAAAAGAGTTCGATCATCCTGCAAGCCGAGCGAAAACCATGGATCTCATGGCGGACAGACCGGGACGTACGCTTGCGTCAGGGCACCTAACAACGACTCGGTCGTCGACGGAATATCGAACGGGTCCGAAACAAGTCGAGGCGGAAAAATTCGCCCGCGGACTCAGTCGTCGTCTCGTGGCAATGTTCGATGCGCACGAGTTCGATGACGTCGTGATCGCGGCGCCGCCGAAGTTTCTCGGACTTTTGCGCAGCGCGCTGGGCTCCCAACACGACCACATTTCGACGTGTGTCGTCGCCTGGCACGAAAAAGACTACACGACCTTGACCAGTATGAAAGAGCTGTCCGAACGGCTTTTCCCGACCGACTAGCCACGTCCGTTTGTCCCCTCTGCGTTGACGAGCTATAGCGCTCGCCTCCATGAGTACGGTCGAGGCGACACCGGACATCGAGAAGGTATCCACGTATGGCGAAGAGCTACGTGCGCTCGTGCGTCTTGGTTTGCCCATCGTCGCGACCATGGCTGGTGCGCAAGTGCTTGGTTTCGTCGACGTGGCGATGGTGGGCCGGCTCGATGCGGTCGCGCTTGCTGCTGTAGGTATCGGCAACGGGATATTTTTTACGATTTCGCTTGTCGCCATGGGTCTTGTGCTCGGCATGGACCCATTGGTTTCGCAGGCGATTGGTGCCGGCGATGGTCGGCGGGCGCGCGCTGTTTTATGGCAAGCGGTATGGATTTCGCTCGTTTCGTCGATTCCCGCGATGATCCTCATGCTTTTGGGGGGCGCATTCGTCGAGCATATCGGCATCGACGCCGAAACGTCGAAATCGGTGTTTCGGTTTATCCTTGGCCGATTGTTCGGCGTCATTCCATTTCTCGTGTTTACCGCGGGAAGAACCTATTTGCAGGCGATTGGGCAAGCCAGCGCTGCTGCGTGGGCATACGTTTGGACAAATATAATCAATTTGGTTGCCAATGTCGTCCTTGTATATGGCGATCCTGGTCTCGAACGACTTGGCTTACCACCCATTGGGCTGCCTCCACTTGGCGTTTTTGGTTCCGGTCTTTCTTCGACGATTGCCTCGTTTGTGACGCTTTTCGCGATTTATCGCGCGATCGTGAAACATGGCGCCACTCCGACGCGTGCAGATTTTCGTCGCGATGTTGAAATCATCCGGCGAATCGTTCGAATGGGATGGCCCATTGCGATGCATCTTTTGGCGGAAGTGGGCGCATTTTCGCTGACGGGCATTTTTGCCAGTTGGCTCGGTCCGCAAACGATGGCCGGTCATCAAGTCGCGTTGACTTTGGCGAGTATGTCCTTCGTCTTTGCGCTCGGCGTCGGCAATGCCACGGCTGTGCGGGTGGGCCTCGCCGTAGGGCGCAACGATTCTCCTGGTGTGCGCCGAGCCGGTTTTGCAGGGCTCATTGCGGGGGTCATGATGATGAGTGTGTCCATTTCGCTCTTCGCATTTGCGCCAGGTTTTTGTGCGCGAATCTTGACGGACAAACCGGATGTTATCGAAGCAGCCATTCCGCTTTTGCGGATTGCGGCGATTTTTCAATTGGCGGATGCGACGCAGGTCATTATCGCCGGAGCATTACGTGGAGCGGGCGATACGCGTACGACGCAAGTCGTCAACATGATTGGTTATTACATTGTTGGATTGCCACTCACTTTGATCCTTGGATTTGGATTTCATCTCGGCGCGCCGGGTATCTGGTGGGGTCTCACCGTGGCGCTTTTCGGCGTGGCGATAACACTCTTCATCAAGTTTGTCCGGCTGAGCCGCGGTGAAATTCGCCGCATCTAGATGTTCATCCCAGAAATCCGTGTGGGTTCCGTTTTGGAATGATCCACCATTGCACCTCACCCCCCCAACCCCCT
>JANORL010000183.1:0-11859 GCA_031415295.1 Polyangiaceae bacterium
CATCCGATCCTGATGCGCAGAAACGTCCAGCTACAGGTGACTCGGTATCCTCGGCGCCGTCGAATACGCTGCCCGTGGCGAATGCAGCCGATGCCGGTGTAGCGGATGCGGCAATGGAAACTGCACCGGAAGTCGTGGCAATTTCGGCAAGCACTTCGGCATCTGCACCAACAGCCTTGCCGTCTGGGTCGTCGACCGGCAAAACAGTGCCTACGGTAAAGTCCAAGATACCGACGACGAAGACCAAGAAAACCGATGATCCACTCAAAACGCTTTGATCCACACGCTCGGTGCCCGGGTGTGTGCACCCGACGAACCGTGGCGGATCGAGCCTTGGGGCGTTGGAGTGTGTCGCGGTCGGCACGTTGGGCAGCTCTTGCCGTGACGCTCGCTTTTACAAACTCTGCTCGTGCTGCTGGACCTGGGACGCCGAATTCTGTCCCCGATCCGATTGCAACCACGCTGTTTCAAGCGGCGGTCGAATTGCTCGAGAAAGACGAATGGCCAGAAGCGTGCTCGAAGTTCGAGGCGAGCATGGCGCTGTATCCGGCGGCCAGCACATTGCTCAACATCGCGAAATGTTACGAGCATGAAGGAAAATTGACGCTCGCGTGGTCGGCTTATCAGCGTGCGATCGTGCTCAATCGCGAGACACAAGGTGAGGAACGGAAAAAAGCGCTGGATGAAGTCGCGCAGCAGTTGCTTGCCGCCATCGAACCTCGTTTGCCGCGCGTGAAGATTCTGATGGTGGGCATTGTGCCCTCAGGTTTGCGCGTCACGCAGAATGGCAAAGATGTTCCTGTCGCCGTTCTCGGTACGGTGCTTCCTGTTGATCCTGGGCAGCAAGCGGTCGTTGCCGAAGCTCCAGGGTACGAACCATTCGCGCAGACCGTCACCGTCAAAGAAGGTGAACCGGTTGTCGAAATTCCGATCGTGCTCAAGAAGCGCATCGTTGTTGCCACGGTCGTCGAAAAACCAGCGCCCACTGTGCCGACTTGGGCTTGGATCAGTGCGGGCGGGGGCATCGTGCTCTTGGCGGGAGCGGCAGCGTTTCGAGTCGATCAAGCGTTTGTCGAGGGACAACAATACGGCCTTTGCAATCGTGATGTGCAGGGGTCGTGTCCACCCTTGTCCGAGTACGACCCGGCGAAAGACAACCAACGAAAAAATCGCGACAGTGGTCTTTTCGTCGGTCTCGGAACACTTGGCGTTCTCGGTCTCGGAGCTGCGGTCGTTGGGTTTGTCATGGCTCACCCGTCGAAAAAAACCACAAAAAAGACGGCCATCATCGTGCCCTGGGTTGGACCGTCAGGCGTTGGTCTGGGTGTTGGAGGTCGGTTCTGATGATCAGCAACAACCACCGTCGTATTTTTCAAGCGAACTGCATGTTGTTCGCGTCCGTTGCGATTTGGGGTGCGTGGTCTTGCGCAGCTCCCGATGCGCAACCTTCACCAGAACCAGTCGACGTTCCGGATGCGCAACAGCCAGATGCCCCTCCCGACGCGCTTCCCGACGCGCCTCCCGACGCGCCTCCCGACGCCCCTGTTGAACCGATCGCGGGTGATCCGGTTTGGGCTGTGGGATTCGGTGCACCACTAAGTGACCAACAATCGTTCGATGTCGCTCTTGCCGGCTCCGACGCGGTCATTGCCACGATTGGCTTCGGCGCGTCGATCGGAATTCCCAACGTCGGAATGCTCGTGGCAACGTCTGCACGCAACATCGTCGTGGCCAAGTTTGCCAACGACGGAAGTGGGGCCGTGTGGGGAACGCAGATCAAGTGCGCGGGGGAAGTCATTCGCAGCGTTGTCGACGTCGATTCAAATGGAAATTCGATCGTCGCCGGAGGTTTCAACAACGTCATGACGATCGGGGACCTCCCCGCCACACCTAATGCGAGCAACTACGACGCGTACATCGCCAAGTTCGATCCCATGGGCAAACCCTTATGGGTTCAAACCTTCGGCGAGTTGCACTACGAGCAGATCACCGACGTCGCAGTCGACGGTGATGGCAACATCATCGTCGTGGGTGTTACGGAAGGCAGTGCGTACAAGTTTGGCACGACAATCGATGGCATCGATGTGGTACCTGTCCCTGGCGTCGTGAACCCTCTCGACGACGATATCTTCGTCGCCAAGTTCAGTCCCAATGGCAACGCGATCTGGGCCAAACGTATGGGTTTGGCCGTCAATAACAACAACATGGAGGGAACCGGATCCTGGTTGGATCCTTCCGCGACTGTTGCTGTTTCACGTACCGACGGATCCATCATCGTCGGCGGTGCGTTTCAAAAGACAATCACGCTCGGTGCTGCTCAAGTCCCTGCAACGGGCACGGAAGATGGCTTTGTCGTGAAGCTTGGCCCGGACGGCAAAAGCCAATGGCACCTTTCTTTCGGCGCCGTCAATCGCGCGCAACGCGTCACCAGTGTTGCGTATGCGCCTACGGGTGAGGTTTTTGTCACCGGTTGGTTTCAAGGGACAATCACCTTCGAAGGCGACACGTTGAGTGCCTACGCGACCTCAAAAAACCTGCTCGTCATGAAAATCGACGCCAATGGCAAACCCGCTTGGGCTCGAGGTTATGGTTTTCAGGGCGATCAACTGGGTTCGAGCATCCTCGTCAACGAGAAGAATCAACCCGTCGTTCTCGGTTCATTCACAGGCGTGCTCGACTTTTTCGACAGCGGAACGCTCGTCAATGCCACCGTCAGTGCGACGAAGGATCTTTTCTCCGCCAAATTCAGCGCCTCCGGACAACCTTTTTGGGCACGCGCCTATGGCGACATGTTCGGCAAGGTGCCGGACAATCAATACGTTGGTGGCGCCGTGCTCTGCAAAGATGGCGTCAAAGATCGCGCGATTGTCGTCGGGATGAATCGAGGGTCTCTCGACCTGGGTTCCATGGTCGACCCGCTCCAATCGCTTGGAGCCGAAGACGCTTACCTCATGTCGATTACGTACTGACAAACAGCATCATTTACGACGCGTTGTTACGCGAATGCGCCCGACCGGTTCTGCGTCGAGCTGACCGATCACCGCGTGCGCTGGCGTTCCAAACTCGCGAAGTTTTTCCACGAGTGCCGATGCACGATCTGGTGCGACGGCAATGAGCAGTCCGCCGGATGTCTGTGCATCACACAGCACGAGTTGCGATGGTTTGTCGAGACCATCTTCGTACGTGACGTGATCGTTCAAGAAACGAAAGTTCGCATGCGTGCCACCCGGAGCAATTCCTTCACGCACGTACGACCATGCCGCGTCCACAACAGGCACTTGGTCGAGCCAAATGGTCGCGCCACAACGACTCGCGTTGACGACATTGCGCAAATGCCCCAGCAGCCCGAAGCCAGTCACATCCGTGGCCGCGTGTACGCCGATCGCGAGCATCGCGTCACATGCGGCGCGGTTGAGTGTCGACATGAGTTCGATCGCGATTCGAATGGCACCAAGCGGGTCCTTGTTTTGTTTCGCTGCCGTCGTGAGGATTCCGATGCCGAGTGGTTTCGTCAGAACGAGCAGATCACCCGGTTTGCCTCCCGCATTCGACACCACGCGATCCGGATGCACGATGCCCGTTACTGCAAGTCCGTAAATGGGTTCGTCCGTCTTGATCGTATGACCTCCAACGAGATCGATCCCAGCTTCACGAGCTTTCTCTGCGCCGCCGCGAAGGATCTCCCCGAGGATCTCCACGTCCAGGGTTTCGTCGGGAAAACCCACGAGGTTCAGTGCAGTGATCGGTTTACCGCCCATCGCATAGACATCACTGAGGGCGTTGGCCGCCGCGATAGCTCCGAATTCGTACGGATCATCGACGACGGGTGTGAAAAAATCGGTGGTCAACACAAGAGCCGTATCGGCTGACAAACGGTACACGGCTGCGTCGTCCGCAGTGTTCGCGCCGATCATCACGTTGGGATCGGTGAGCGGTGGCAACCGCTGGAGCAGTGGAAACAAGTAACCCGGTGGTTGTTTCGCCGCACAACCGGCGCGTTTGGCAACTTGAGTAAGCCTGACGGTCACGACAAACGATCCTTTCGAGCGGGGCTTGGGGCGAAGGGTGACGATGGCAACCGGAAGCCCCACATGTTGAACGAAGTTTGTCAGGGCGGAATGGGATACACGCCGTCGCGAATCCAGCCCTCAGAAATGCGTCGGAAACTCGCTTCCGTACCGAGGCCCGCCATGACTGAGGCGAGGCCCCATTGCAGCCGATTCACGAACGTGAAGTCTTGCGGCATCTTCGGCACGTGCGGAATGCTCGGGAGCACTTCGCCTTCTTTGAACGTCAGCGTCTTGATGCCCCGCGCGAGGAACTGAACGGTTTCTCGCGCTTTTTCGCGCGAACACACCCAGATCTCTTTCGTGTAAAGCGGCATCATCAGCTCCATCGTGTAGCTGCGATACAGATCCCAACTCTCATCGTTCGGGTCGTATCCGAGCACTTCGACACACGCTCGATCGAACTCCTTCCAGTCTCCATCGAGCGCCGCGGTCATGTAGCGTTTCATGCCGGCGACGAGGTCGGGGGGAAGCTGTTTGACGCAGCCGAAATCGAGGAAATGGACGCGACCGTCTGGCAAGAACCGATAGTTGCCTGGATGCGGATCGGCGTAGAGCATGCCGTAGCGAAGCATCGAACGAAACGTGAAGCGCCAGATCGTCTCTCCTGCACGGTTGCGAGCTTCTTGGGTGCCGTTTTTGCAAAAATCCGCGTAACTCGCACCTTCGCAAAAGTCCGTGGTGAGAACGCGTTTGGTGGTGAGCGAGTGGTGAACTTCGGGAATCAAGATGTCGTGATCGTCCGCGTTGATCCGTCGAAACACGTCGCACATTTCTGCTTCGCGTCCGTAGTCGAGCTCATCCATGAACACGCGACGGATCTCGTCGAGCGTCGCTTTCGCGTTAATTTTGCGTGAGAGCGGACCGATCATCATTTCGAGCATCGAGATGCTTTTCAGATCGTTCTCGATGGCCTTGTCGATGCCCGGGTATTGAACTTTGACGGCCACTTTGCTGCCGGTTTTCGTCGTAGCTCGATGAACTTGCCCGATGCTTGCAGCGGCAAATGGTTCGGCTTCCCATTCGGCAAACACTGCTTCGGGCGCACCGCGCAGCTCGTTCTTGATCATCAACGCTGCCGATTCCGCAGACAACGGAGGTGCCTTGTCTTGGAGCTGCTTCAGCACAGCCTGGAATTTGTCTTCGTGTCCCGGCGGTGCGAGTCCGTCGATGTAACTGGCCATTTGCCCGAGCTTCAGGGGCAAACCCTTCATTTCGCCGAGCGTTTTCAGCATCGCTTCGGCGGTCTTTTTGACCTCCGCAGCCATCTTCGCCTTCTGCTCGGCGGTCTCTTCTTCCGTAC
The DNA here is from genome assembly GCA_031415295.1 of Polyangiaceae bacterium. Lineage (GTDB taxonomy): Bacteria > Myxococcota_A > Polyangia > Polyangiales > Polyangiaceae > Polyangium. Next base: position 5,371 of record JANORL010000183.1, read on the forward strand.
GCGATCGGCCTAGCGCTCGTTTTGCGCCTTCGACGGCGAGGGGAATCGAACGCGTCCCCAAACCAGCGAGGCGTGCGAGCCGACCGAGGCGTGAGGTCGGTGGTTTATCCTTGGGCTTGTCGTCGGCCATGGGCTCCGGACGTTCACGCGTACTCGATTACGCTGGGGCTTCCATGGAGAAGCCCGAATTGTGCAAAGACTCAAACTGAGTCGGGGCGAGAGGATTTGAACCTCCGACTCCTCGGTCCCGAACCGAGTGCGCTACCAGGCTGCGCTACGCCCCGAGTACGACGATGGCTCAACACCAAGCGACGTGGGCGCGCACGATGAACGGCGAAGGTCGTTCTGTCAAGTGCTGACGTGCGGGAGATGTACGAGCGACAGAAAGCTGCGCTGCCAACGCCTGAGGCACGTCCAGGGCACGTCCAAACGCGTCCAAGACGGCCAAAACAAGGGAAAATTTGTAGAACGCAAGCAAAAAGATCATTCTGGAACGTGCGAAGTCGTGTTAAAGTGCCACTGGAATCGAGACCTTGGGGGGGACCCAGGGTGGACATGCGGCGTCTCCGGGGGGCCCGGTCAAACGGCCGCGAGAAGGAGGACTCAGATGGCTATCGAACTTCCCACAGTCAATATCCTTATCGTTGATGATGACAATGCGATCTGCGAGTACATGCAGACGCTTCTCGAACGTGACGGCTTTCGCGTCAAAACGATGCTGGATCCACTCGCCGTCGAAGAAGAGGTCCGTAGCGGCGGGTATCATCTGATCATTCTCGATCTGATGATGCCGAAGCTCGACGGGATCGAGGTATTGAAGCGTATTCGCAAAGTCGATAGCGACATTGCGGTCGTCATCTTCACGGGTTATCCGAATCTGGAGAGCGCCGTGGCGTCGATGAAGCTCGACGCGGTCGACTATATCAAAAAGCCGTTCAACGTTGACGAATTCCGCGAAGTACTCGCGCGCGTCATGCGTAAGAAGGGTTTGGCGCGTACGCCTGAGGAGCAACTTCATCGCGTCATTGGCGATACGATTCGCAATTTGCGTAAAGAAAAAGACCTCACGCTCAAGCAGATGGCTCGGCGCACGGGTCTTAGCGTTTCGCTCTTGTCGCAGATCGAACGTGCCGAATCGAGTGCCTCGATTTCGTCGCTTTACAAGATCGCCGTAGCGCTCGAATCCCGCATTCAGGATCTTTTCGGCCAGTACTGAGCGCGCTTCGCTGGGTTTCACCCAGACCCCTCCAACGTTGACCAACCATTGGTCATATCTCAATTTTCCGCTGGGCACCTCGCCCAGGGTAAATCCCTCACCATTCGTCTCGTTTCTCGCGCCGCATCTTGGCGGCATAGTCGCGACGCTGCTCGTCCACAATTGCGCCTTGCGCATCGAGCCGCGTGGGAAGGATCACCGGCGGCTCATGACCGAACGCGGCTTGCGCCGGGAAAGCAACGTTCAGCACATATTTGAAATTCGTAGCCGCGATATCGAGCGATTTGACAAAAACGAGTGGCATCGAAGGAACATCTACGGTACTCGTTATTCATGAATAGTCGATTGGGTATTATTCTTGTATTGGTATTCATCGTCAGTGGTTGCCTTGAGGATAAGGAAGGGACAAGCACGAAACGGTGCAGCGCGCCAGCTTGGTGTGCCGAGCAGACACCATTGTGCTATAATAGCTGTGATCGTCCCAATGCAGATCCCACGTGCAAAGTGCGAGAATTGCGAATCCGCCGCGTTTAACGAATGCGATTGACGATGATGAATTGGTTTCGTTCAACTTACTGCTGGGGAGCGCTGATCACTGTCGGGCTCAGTATGGGAATTCCTTCGTGCAAGAAGCATGACCCTACATTGATCACGATTCGCCGTCATGAACCCCAGCAATTGCGTACGTGCCAAATTTTCATTGATATCATTTACGACGATCACCACCCCACGGGCGAACCGCGCCGGACAGCATTCATGCATACGGCGTGCGATGTGTCCCTGCCATTGAGGGAACAGTGGTGGGGTAGCGGCCCCAAGCCACCGGGTTTTAGTCTGGATGTTGGCGACTGCATGCCCATCGAGAGTGTTTACTATTGCCTTGAAGACGTTGTGGACATGGAATCGGCGACGTTTCGGGCAACATACCTGAAGCCTGAGCACTTCAAGGGGAATTTGCGTCGCCTTCGTTGATTGCGGTCGTCAAAAATTTTTACCGGTGCCAATCGTTGAACGTCCACGTGGCAGACCTGCAGTGTCGATCGCTCGATCGAGGCGCGCCAAATCCAGTCCCGTAATGCGATCGATCGGCTTGCCATTCTTGTCGTACACGATGATGTAGGGCAGCTGCGCCACGTTCGCCAAGTAATGGCGGGCAAGCGGCGTATCCCAATCTCCAATTTCTAGCCGGCGATAGGCGAGATCCTGGCGTCCCGCAAAAACTTGCACCATGTGTTCGTCGACTTTTCGACAAGGGCCACACCACGTCGCCGAAAAGTCCACCACCGTCACTTTACCTTTGGCCAAGTGCGGGGAAATGTCGGGCACGTCCACGCCGTCCTTGACGACGGTCATGACGTCCGACCCTTCGGGAAATGGCAATTGTTCGAGGTACCGACCTTTGCCCTCGCCCAAGATCGCTTCGAATCCCTCTTCGGCAGCACGTTTGCGTACTTCCATGAAGACATCGATCGTTGGTGCTGCAACGATCACCACTTCCGCTTTGTGACGGTCGAATTGCGCGTCGTAGACGCCAGGCATTCGCCGCATGTCCGCGACGATTCCATCGCCGCAGTCGCTGCAATCGATTTTGTCGAGCGATATGACGGTTTTGTGTGCGTCGGCAGGGATTTGTCGCGCACCGCAAGCGGTCAAGGCAAGAAGGAGGACGGCGGTTACCGAGGAAAACAACGTGCGAGACATGTCGTCACGTACAATGCCGCCCGGAACGCTCGAAGGCAAGCGCGACTTCGTTGAATCGAATCGCGGCACAATTCGCGCGGTCGGTGTACTCTTGCGACGTGAGCCAAATCCTGACCCGCACCTTCGCTGCCGATCATGTCACTCCTGTTCGAGCGTACGCCGCGCTTCGTGCGCAATCGGCTGGACGTTCGTCGTTTTTGCTCGAGTCGGCGCTACCTGGAGAACACTGGGGTAGGTACTCGATCATTGGTTATCGCGCGCGCAGCGAACATGCATATCCACCAGGCGCGCACGCACTCGCGATGCTCGCTGATGATACCGCGCAACTCGAGAACGCCGACGAGTTGGCGGCACGTTTCTCGCAATCGCTCGTCGGGTACATCTCGTACGATGCGGCGCACGCGCTACACGCGATCAAGCCTTGGCCGAACGAAGGATTACGTGCGCGTTTGATGTGTGACTCGACCGTGGCCGTATTCGATCACGTGGCGCAAACAGTGACGATCGCTGGTCGTTCCAAAGGAGCTGTCGAGCGTTGTGCGTGGGAAATGACGCACGGCCCGGAACTCGATGCGTTGCCCGCGCCAGATGCGATGGCGTTGCCCGAGTCTGTCGAGACAAATCTGAGTGATGATGCGTATGGCATGAAGGTGCAGCGGGCGAAGGGGTACATCGAGGACGGGGATTGTTTGCAAATCGTTTTGGCGAGAACATTCACGGTGCCTATGAAAGACGCCGATGCGTTCGATGTATATCGTGCATTACGCGTGCTTTCGCCATCGCCATACTTGTGTTTTTTTGACTTTGCGGAAACACCTTTTGCAGAAGGGTTTCAGATTGCCAGTGCGTCGCCCGAGACATTGGTGCGGGTGCGTGGGCGCAAGATGACGGTGCGTCCCATTGCGGGTACGCGTAAACGGGGTGCGACCGAGGCTGAAGACGCGGCATTGGTCAAGGAATTGCTCGAGGACCCGAAAGAGCGTGCGGAGCACGTGATGTTGGTGGATTTGGCCCGTAATGACGTCGGCAGTGTGGCCAAGACGGGAACTGTGCGGGTGGTGAAGGATTTTGGGGTCGAGAAGTTTTCCCACGTCATGCATATCGTGAGCGAAGTGGAAGGCGAGCTCGACGAGGCGTATACGTCCATTGATGCATTAAAGGCGGCGTTTCCTGCGGGTACGTTGACCGGCGCGCCGAAAGTGCGGGCGATGCAAATCATTCGGCAGCTCGAAGCGACATCGCGCAATGTATATGGTGGCGGATTGGGGTACATTTCGCCGGATGGTACGGTAGATTTGGCTATTGCGATTCGCACGGTGTTTGCGCGACAAGGCGAATTCGAGGTGACGGCGGGAGCGGGCATCGTCATGGGCAGCGAGCCGGAAAAAGAAGCCGAGGAAACTCGCAATAAGGCTCGGGCGGCATTGGCAGCCATTCGCAGTGCGCACGATGCTGTAGATCGGCGTGCGGCGCGCGAAGAAGCGAAACGCAAGAAATTGGAAGAAACCGAGCAGAAAAAGGCGGAGGCGTCCGCCAAGACAAACGAGGAAGTTGAAGACGTTGGCACGCTCGCCCCGGCAGAGTCCCCACCAAACGTTTGAGGTTTGTTTTTAACCTCGCGACACGCTGCAATGGATGTTATCGTTGGTCAACAATGCACCTCGCAGATCAGATAACGCTCCGTTTAGGCGCCTTGCCAGCGGACAAACTGCAAGAAGTACTAGATTTCATCGAGTTCTTGCAAACGCGCATAAAATCCGACGAACCCATCGAAGCGCAGCCCTTTAAAGGGATGCCTGTATCCTATGCTGACCCGACCGCGCCTGTTGCCGCGGATGACTGGGAGGCGGCCCGGGACGCAGCGTTTCCTGATGTGTCCCGTCTCGAATTGGGTTTCCCGACGAGTACTACTTTGCCGTTTTCTTGGCAGCCGTTTTGGTCGCGGCGATTTTCTTGGCAGCCGTTTTGGTCTTAGCGGTTTTCGTCGACGTTTCGTCGTCCTTCTCTTTTTCTAATACTTTTTTCCCGCTCTTCGTGCTCGCAAGCATCGTCTGGTACGTCTCGATGTATTTTTTGACCGGTACGCGTTTGATCGCTTCACCAATCACTTCGAGCGGCACATCACTCAATTTTTTGAAACGCACGCAAGCTTTGCCCATATCGAGCTTCTTGCCGGTCTTCTCCCAAGCGTCTCGAAACAACTTCTCTTGTACCGGCGAGCCGTAGACGCACATCAAGTAGATTGACATGTGATTCTTCTGTGACGCCAATCCCGCGAAGTTGAGCGGTTGCTTTGGGTCGCAATGATATCCCGGAGGAAAAACCCGATGGGGTATGAAGTATCCAATCATTCCGTATTGGATGCCTTCTTCGTAGTCCTTATCAAGGTTCTCGAGGATGACCTTACGAATGGCTTGCAGAGCTTCGCGACGATCATCCGGCAGCTTGGCGAGGTACTCATCAACGGTTGCAGCGGACATGCCGAGCAGTGTACTCGACGAACGCGGCAAGAGTAAAGTGCCCCGTTCAAACGTCGTTCTGTCGGAACAACCGCGATCCGTGAAAAATCGTCATGATTTCGATGACGTCGCGTCGATGTCGATAGACGACACGGTACGTACCAACGAGCAGTTCGCGTATATCGGGATTGCGCAACTCAGGGACGACACGACCCATAAGCGGTGCCGTGACAAGAAGTTCGATCGCTGCCGCAATACGTTGCACCACGAGTCCTGCAATATAGCGCCGAGTCTCGCGCGATCTAGTCTCGAATTGCTACGAGGTCATCCGCGGCTTGTGGCGACCAACGAATTGTCGTCACAAGCCCACGCGTCGAAGGACTTCATCGTGGTCGAGTCCTTCGCCCCTGTCGAGCTGTTCACGGCCGCGCTCTACTTTGGTAAGAAAGTACAGCCTTTCAATTGCCTCCTCGACGGTAGCGTCGTCGTCGAGGTTTTCCAGGGCGTTCAGGATTCTTTGCTTGTTGGCAATCGCAGACACGAGATGAGCATAGCATGCGTCGGTGGTCCTGAACATAGCGCGCAGCAGTGATGGGCGGCCGAAGTCTTCTTCAACGAGTAGGCGTATCGAACCGCATCTTCTTACGCGCTTCCTCCCATTTCCAATCGTACTTCGCCGAATCTCGACGAATGATCGATTGGACGATGCCCGCAATGGGTATGAGTGGTGCGGCTCGTGGATAGAATACGATCATTGCAATGAGAAAGGCATCGAGAACGATCCCCAGGACAAATGGGGTGAGCGGAAATGGTTTGTCACTCTTTCGACTTTGCACGACCATCATCGGTCGGAACACCAATAGATCCATTCCGGGCAAGATCAGCGCTGCCCAAGGGTAAAACCAGGCGGTAACGGCCACGATTCCGAAAAGCACCACTCCGAACAGAAGGCTTTGACGCTGTTCAGCCTGAATCGCTGCAATGCCTTCCGGATTTTTCGCATTGCATTCTGGACACGTTACATAACGAAGTTCGGAACGGGCTTCCCGTTCGAGCAGCTCCTGCGCCAGCTCGTCAACCGGATCCCCAGGTTTTTCCGCCCCAAGCATGTTT
>JANORL010000184.1:0-22960 GCA_031415295.1 Polyangiaceae bacterium
TTGCTCTTGCTCTGCTGGCCACGGCGATTGCCGCGATCGTTGTGTTCGTAATGAAACGCGTCGAAACTGATGTTCGAGCACCGGGGTCGAACGATCGTGCAGTGATTACTGCCGAAAAACCAGAAAAACCCATGCTTCCGGTGGCTCATGCATCCACGACCGTCGCCTCGCCTGAAATCATTCCCGTCGTACCCACGGGGTCCGCACAGCGGCCATCGGATGCTTCTTCGACATTGCCTGCGGTGGCGGTGCCCGTAACCATTTCTTCCAACACGAAGCCGATTGGTAAACCTGCTGCATCAGCATCGAAAACAGCGCCCACAAAATCCAATCCAACATTTCCCTCCGACCTGCTTGATGAGCGCGACTGACAATAATGCAACTCCCCTTCGTTCCGCGTCGATCATTGTGTGAATGGTGGATTATCCGCTGTTTGCCGTTCGCTCTCGTAGCATTGGTTTCTGGTTCGACGCGTGCCGACGAACCATCGCCAGAAGATAGAGAGGTGGCCGAAACGTTATTTCGTGAAGCCAAATCCCTGTCGGACCAAGAACAGTTCGACAAAGCCTGCCCGAAATTTCAAGTAAGCCATCGTATTGATCCAAAACCTGGGACAATCCTGAATTTGGCTGTCTGTCACGAAAAACAGGGAAAAATAGCTTCCGCGTGGCTCGAGTATACCGAAGCGGCTACCTTCGCGGCTCGAGTTGGCCAAAAGGATCGTGAAACGTTTGCCCGAGATCAGGCTGCCAAACTAGAAAAAATGCTCCCACGGTTGAGTGTGCGCGTTGCTGCAACGACACCAGGCCTCGTGCTCAAATTGAACTCTGTCACATTAAGTGAGGCGGATTGGGGAAGCGCGGCGCCCATCAATCCCGGAAATCATTCTCTCGAAGCATCAGCGCCCGGTTACCAGGTATGGTCACAAACCATTACGATTGAGAATACGCCCGGCAATGTCGAGGTCATCGTGCCGGAACTCGCACGAGAGGCAGTGGTTATCGTCAAGTCCGACCCATTGAGCGGTGGCCCCAAAGTGAACGTACAAGAAAAACCAAAGCAAGACGGTACGACGACACCTGGAGCTAAACCTAGATTCAACAAACCCTTGTGGATTGGCGTTGCCGTGGGAGGCGTTGGTTTGGCCGGGATGATTATCGGTACCGTCACGGGGGCGCGTACGTTTACGCTACGTGACGCTGGCGACCTTGAATGTCAACTCGACCCTGCACACATCTATTGTTCGAAAAAGGGCATCGACCTGCATTCGCAGGCTGCGACGTCCGCGTCGATTTCGACGGCCAGTTTTGTCATCGGCGGCGTGGGGCTCGGTGCCGGGGCGGCGTTGATAATGCTAGGATTGCGACAAGGGGCGGCTGCACCCGCTGGGGCGTGGGTATTGCCTCACATCGATCGCTCGGGCGCAGGCGTGTCGGCAGGATTATCTTTTTAACAGACTTTTTGGTTCGACCGCATCGCGGACGAACCCATTCCAGGGTCAAGGGCCTGGGCCCTTGCGCGGGTCGAGGGGCACGGAGCCCCTCGTGGGTTTGGGTGAAACCCAACGAAAACCCTCTCGTTGATACGAATCAGCCCGGATTCAGCAGCAATGTGCAGAAGTAGTACTTACTCGTCACATTCGGATCCTGCGACTCGGCGACGACCTGCATCGTAATCGTCGTCGTTCCCGTAGGCACGAGCGCATTGTCGATGTAGATGATGTGATCCTCTCCTTCGATCCCCGAACCATTCTTGAGAAAGTTCCCTTTGTCGTCGAGTAACGACACTTGGAGACCTCGCAGCCCTGATCCATCACGCAGGCCACTACAAATTGCCGTTGCCAGACCGATACCTGCGGGGACGTTGACTTCAAAGGTATCCATGTCCCCGCTCGGACCCGCTTTGAGGATATCCCCGTTCACCGAGGTAATCTGTCCGGCTCCGTCCTCGGTGGGCGACAGTTGCAATGGTTGTGGTGTCGCGTCGTTGGGTTCGATTTCTTTTGTATTCGAGCTGTACTGGTAGTGGTCATAGAAGTAGAAATCGTTCGTCCCAGCGGTTGCACCCGCAGCGCGCGATAGCGTGAGTAAATACTCCGTGCCCTTGTTGCAGGGCATCGTGATGGTCGGCAATTCTGGATACCCGAAGGTGTAGTCCCATAACTGCACATTCGCCGAAGCGATAATCGTATTGGGAGCGGCTTTTGTGGCGACTTGGGCCACGACGTCTGCTTCCGCGGTCGAACCATTTCCTTCGATGCCAGCTTGATAGAAGCTGAAAACACATAATGATCGACCGTCGGCTTCGACTTGGAAGTCATTTTGGACGGTGTACGAAAACGTGTCTGTGTCGGATTCGTTCGCGAACGAACCCCATCCAATCGATTGATACCCGGCAATGGGCTCGGGTTCATCCGGGAAACGAACCAGATTCATGGCGGTTGCTTGGGCTGGCGTTTCGTTCGGCTCGGAATCGACCGTAATGAGCGGCCCGGCCGGATTGATCTCGAACCCACTGAACGTGAAGTCATAATTCTTGATGACTTCGGGTGGTGAACATACGTCAGCACCAAAAAGCACGTAACACTCGGTCACTTCGACGCAATACGTACCGTCTTCGGGCACGATGTAAAGCAGTGCGCTGTTGTTGCTGCCCGATCCGTCGTCGTTTTGCGCAATTTGGGTTTTCCCATCGGGTCCGAAAAGCGTAAGCACAGCATCAGGATATGTCTCGCCGTACGGATCCGTGTCAGGCTTGCTATTGGCGCCAAGGAAAATCGATTGGCCCTTCTTTAGATCGACCTTGTAAAAGTCCCGATCCACGCCAACGGGATCAAGCTTTCCGGCCGCATCATCCATCGCGCCGAGCGTATACGCGACTGCCGTAGCGCAGCTCGTATTGCCGTCCATGTCGACGCCCGCAGAGCCGCCCCCGCCGTCGCCACCATTACCTCCTGTCGTGGTGGTTTTGGTGTCGTTATCGCAACCTGCACCGCCCGCCGCAACAGCTGCGAGAGCAGCAAGCATAATCCCGAAAAGATGTCTCGAACGCATGGTGCCTCCGACGAAAAAATTCTTCGTGTGCCCAGTTGGGCCGCACGTTTGCAACAGTCATCCCTACAACCGAGAGGACTGTACTTCAAGCGTGGTGTGTAAATCCTGTGATTGTGAGCTTTTGCGCTTTCGGAATTGCGAACGGCGATCGGGCTTTTCGTATCTCGGTTTCTCCGATAACCTCCCGCACACATGCGAATGTTTACCACCGATGGTCCGTGCGACGCGACGCTTCACGACGTTCTGCCCGCCGCGCCACGCCTCGCCGCAGCTCGCAGCCTCATTGATCAAGGCGTTTACTTCGTGCTACACGGTCCAGGTCGCACTGGAAAAACCACCGCTTTACGCGCATTGGCGGCACAGATTACCTCCGAAGGGCGCTACGCCGCGCTTGTGTGTTCCGCTGCGGTGGCTGCCCCCGCGCGGACCGACATGGTCCTCGTTCAAGAAGCCCTTCTTTCTTCGATTCGGATTGCCGCCGAACAAGATTTGCCATTCGATTTGCGTCCTCCGCCATTTCCTGGATCTGCCGACGCCACACGCTTGTGGGAAGGTTTGTCGGCGTGGGCGCGCGTTTGTCTCCGCCCGCTCGTCATTTTCTTTGATGACCTCGATACGTTGCAGGAAGCGGCGCTCGAGTCCGTTCTTCGGCAACTCGAAACGGGTTTTTCTCGACGGCCAGGACATTTCCCGTGGTCGATCGTTTTGGCTGGACAATTCGATGTACGTAGCAATGGTTCGTCCGAAACTGATACGTCCAAAATGGCTTTTCCCACGGGCCCTTTTGAACGGTTTTGGTCGTCGCGCCTCTTGCCGTCGTTTACAATCGATGAAATTCGCGCATTGTATGCCGAGTTTTTTGGTCGCGCCGAGAATCGCTTCACGCCCGAGGCATTGGCTTTCGTATACGAAGCTTCCGCAGGGCATCCTTTTTTCGTTCAGGCACTCGGACGCGAATTGGCAGAAATGGTATCCGATTCCGATACAATAACAAAATCTCTCGCCATTGCTGCGTATCAACGCCTCGTCGCGCGCCACGTTACGCCCATCGACGCTCTTCAGTCGCGTCTAACGGAACCTCGCGTCCGGCACGTTATCGAGCCTTTACTGCTGGGCAGCGCGGAAATTGCATCCGCTGCCGCTTCCGACGTGCAGTTTGTCCGAGACATTGGCCTTGTCGCGATCGACGATCCCGTACGTATCGACGGATTGATTTTTCACGCCCTCGTTCCTCGGCTACTTTCCGAATCGACGCAGCGTGCGTTTATCGCCGATCCAGCCTCGTTCTTCGACCCCGATGGTCGGTTGTCCATGGAACGACTACTGCAAACATTTGCCGAGTTTTACGCGGCGCATGCATCCGAACTTCTCGCGGGGATTGCGTATACCAAAATCGCCCCCGAAATCGTTTTTCTTGGTGTCTTGTTTCGAGTACTCGAAGGGCGCGGGTGGGCCCATGTCGAATTTGGTACGTCGCGCGGTCGCATCGACGTGACGCTTTCCATACCCATCGCGGCGAAGGATCCCGAGGCGAATACCGAAACGAGTGCCACCGAGCAGCATGAAATGCTCGTGCTCGTGGCGCGGCGAAAAGGCGATGTAAAGGTAAAGGCGCGAGGTCTCGCCCGGCTTGATGCAACGTTACGTCAAGTTTCGGGCGATTCCGGTACTCTCGTCATCTTCGAAAAACGCGACAAACGTGCGTCTGGAAAACGAGTGAAAATCCGGGAGACCACGACGGCCGCTGGAAAAGCGGTCCGATTGTTACGTGTAGGATGATAGGTGCGACTTCTTCAGCCGGCCGCGCCTTCAGACTCAATCACTCGGTGAATGGTCCAGCGACTCGAACCATCAACGATGAGCTCGCTGAGCTTTTTCTGGTATTCGGCTTGATACGGAACCCGTCCCATGTCGGCCCACGCCGCTTCGAGATCCGTCAGGCTATCGATTTTCACTTCCATCTCGATCTCAGTATCGCCAGCACCGATACTTCCAGTTACGAGACGTAATGAACCAGGGCGCCATCCGATCCGATGGGCGACATCGATTTCCCACCGTTGAAGCACCTTCAACGTTTCGTCCTTCTGTCCAAACCGGGCCGTTAAATGCCACCGCGCTATATACATGATCAGGCTACCTTTCTGGCTCGCTCAATCTATCCCGGGACGTTCGAACAAGTTCGTCCCCATGCGCGCCCAGCATAATCCTCCTTTGGAAGTTCTGCCGAGGAAAAACACAAAAATTTTCGTGACGCAGTGCGCTGTTAATTGTCCAACGTGAGCGGGAGATCATTGGCGAGGGCTGAGGAAAGTGCGCGATCCTCATCACGAATCAAGTCTACGCCGTGGGCAGCAAATCGAAGAGCGGCTGCACGAGGTCGCGCATCGCGATCGTGTTCCAGTGCATGAGCCGCGCTACACACGAGAAGTGCTAGTTCGAGGGATCGACCGAGCGTCATGGCAAACCTCCGGGCACCCGATTCGACACTGAGCGGATCTTTGGCAAACGTCGCGATCAACCATTGTGCTGCGTGTTCTGCGGCTCTTACGGCTTGTTCACCGGTCGATTGTAATGCGGCATCATTCGCCATCGCGGCGAGGGCGCGAATTTCCGCAAGCAAATCATCGAGTGGCCCTTCTTTTTGAATGGCCCGCAGTGTATCGAGCGACAAAACGTTTGTCGTGCCTTCCCATATCGGCAACACTTGCGCGTCGCGATACAGACGCGGAATTCCCGTATCTTCCACATATCCTGCTCCGCCGAAACATTCGAGCACTTCGCTCAGTACGGCTACGGCTTGTTTGCCCGTGGTGAGTTTGGCGAGGGGCGTGACGAGGCGCAAAAGGCGCGCTTCTGATTCTGTGATCACGCCGGCTTCTTCACGTCCCAAGAGTTCAACCGCTCGAAATGCCAATTGAAACGCGCCTTCGGTTTCCGCTTGTAGTCCCGCGAGCGTATCGGCGTGTAATGGTTTGTCGGACAATGCAGCGCCAAACTGTACCCGCTGCTTGGCGTAATCCCGGGCGAGCGCCACGCCGCGACGCATTCCCGCGGCGGCACATACGGCATTCCACGTACGCGTGATGTTGAGCATGGGCGAAATGTTGCGAATCCCGTCCGCGGCGCCTTTGACGGGTGAAGCGAGCGTACCATCGAGCGTCAATTCGGCGGTAGGCACTTTGCGTGTGCCGAGTTTGTCTTTCAGCCGATTGACCAAAATACCATTCATTCGACCATCGGCGCCGAAAACTTCGACGAAAAACAACGCCAGCCCTCGTCCGCCAGCAGGATTACCTTCAGGGCGCCCTAACGTGAGCGCCATTTGCGACGTCGTTGCCGAGGTAAACCATTTCGTTCCGTACAATCGATAACGACCATCCTCGGCTATTTTCGCGACGGTTTCCGTCAAACCCACATCCGACCCGCCCGTTCGTTCCGTCATCCATTGCCCACTCGTCCATGCATAGGCTGGATCTCGCGATGTCAGGCGCTTGTAGGCATGTGCAGCGAAATCGTTTTCGTCCTTTACGTCGCGATGCACGAGCAGGGTTTTCGCTGCTCCGTCCGTCATTGCGAGCGGACACGTGTACACATCGGTGGACGGATCAAAAAGGTACACTTTCGCAAACTGATGAATGCGTGATACTGCTCCGTCTCGTTTGTCGTACGCTGTGGCAATGAGCCCGTGTTCAGCAGCGATTCGCGCAGCTCGTTTCCACAGAGGCGTAACTTCGATGTGGTCTTTGCGCTTGCCCCACGCGTCCCATGATTCGAGTCGCGGTTCGTTCAGCCGATCGGCCAGCTGCATGCGATACAATTCGTCGCCAGCGAGATCACCCATCTCGCGCAACTCTGGAACGATACGTGCGTGCGTCTCCGGCGTGAGCGCGCGCCGCAAATACGCACCGAGCACGCGATCTTCGTCGAACTGATTTCCTAAGGTCGGGGGAGTTTGATAGAAGGCCATGGTTTGTCCGGGCAGGTGGCATCGACGTGCTACGATGGCAACATACTCGCTTGCGCGGATGGAGTAAAGCGTCATCACAGGGTGCGCGAGGGAATGCGTGTGAGCTGTGGGAATGGTCGCGGAATTAGGTCTACGTGCTGGAACGTTCGTGAGAGTCTCGTTATTACGGGCAATACCTTGTTGCGGGATTCACGGAATTGCACGTACTGAGCGATGCGTTTTGTCCTTTGGGTACACTCACGGTTTCGATGTGGATGTGCGGCCCTGACGAACACCCCGAGTTTCCGCTGTGAGCCAAGAGTTGCCCTTGTTCGACGTGCGTTCCATTCGCGATTCCTGACGCCATGTCATTGATGTGCAGGTAGTAGATGAAGAGGTCCTTGTTCCCGTCTTTCGGATCGCCGCAATCGGACTTCACTTTGACGTAGTTGAACGAATTCCAACAGCTCGAACTGCAGCCGTTGTTGTAACAATTCGGAAATCCGAGTGCACTACCGACGACCGTGCCGGCCATGGGCGCGTAAATAGGCGTTCCAATCGGCGTGCCCAGGTCGATGCCGTAATGGTTACCGCCAGCGCCACACGCGCTGTACGATTGCGTGAGTACGCCGGGAGGTTTGGCCACGCAACACGATCCCCCACCGGTCGACTTACAGGCGTCGGAAGTTCCTGGCGGATTGATTTGACAACCGGCCGGACAATCCGTTTTACTTGCTGTTACTTTGTTTTGGCAATTGTATAGCGCATTGGCATCCCCACTGATGGTTGCGCCGCAATAAAGACCATTGCCAGACACGGCATTCACGCAAGGATCGCCACTTGGTTTGCACGCATCCGCTACGCCCGGAGGATTGACTTGACAACCATTCGGACAATTCTGTTTGCTTGCCGTCGAACCATTTTGGCAATTGTATACCGCATTCGGATCACCTCCCGTCAGCGATCCACCGCAATACGCGCCGTTTCCGGACATTGCCGAAGCACAAGGATCCGCCTGCATTTGCACCTTACATGCATTGTTTTCGCATCCCAAATTGCACGGCATCGTGCTCGCCGTCGTCCCGCCCTTGCAGGTATACAAACTGTTGTGATCAGCCAGTCCGCCAAGCGTCGCACCGCAATGATTCCCGTCTGTCGTTCCCGCACAAGGATCGGTTGATCCGCCAGAAGAACTCGAAACGCTGCCACTGCTGCTATTGCTACCGCTTGAACTGCTACTGGCTGTCGTATTGCCGCCCGTGCCATTACCTCCCGCACCCATTCCGCCCGCGCCTGCACCTCCACCCGCATTGCCGCTCGAAACGTTATCCCCGCCGGCGCCACCGGCATTTGTACCGCCTGTGCCTGTCGATTCTGTACCCGTGCAACCAATTGAAAAAATCACCATCCAACCAAGCGGCACCACGCGGATTGCAGTGCCCAAGTTCTTGTCCCATGAAGCCATGAAGAACCTCCTCTTCAGGAATCGTTCTATCACTGTTCACGTGGCTGCTGGTTCGAACGTTCGATGTTCCCGTGGAAAATATGTACTTGACTTTTCCGATGCGACAATTTAGATCCTTGGCCCGTGAAGTTGTCCAACAAGGGCCGGTATGGAGTGCGCGCGCTCTTCGACATTGCGTTTCACAACGAAGGTCGGGCCACGCAAATTCGCGAGATTGCCGATCGCGAAACGATACCTGTTCGGTTTCTCGAGCAAATCTTCCAGGACCTTAAAAAAGCGGGTATTCTTGGCGCCAAACGTGGTCCACGCGGTGGATATCATCTTGCACGCCCAGCTGCCGAAATATCACTTGGCGATGTATTTCGGGCTTTGGAAGGTCCCATTGTCGTTTGTTCTTCCGAAGAAGAAGCACGCGAAGGCCGAGCGGACGAGGATGCACCGGCGGCTGTATTCAAGGAACTTGCTGTTTCGATCGCCTCTTGTTTCGACTCGATTTCCATTGCTGATATTTGCGATAAGGGCACTTCATTCGGACTTCGCCGTCGTGGCCGCGAACGCGCAACGTATGTGATTTAGGTGCAATCGATGAACGAAGCTGCTCGTTTGCCTCCGCTTCCCTCGCATTCCCGCGTCGTGAATTCCATTCTCGACCTCGTGGGCGATACGCCCATTTACGAACTTCGGCATATTGATGCCGAAACACCTCGAGGCCGCGTATTTGCCAAGGCGGAACAATACAATCCCGGCGGGTCGGTCAAAGATCGCATTTGCCTCGCGATGATTGAAGACGCCGAACGTTCTGGCGCTCTGGTCAAAGGTGGCGTCGTCGTCGAACCCACGAGCGGCAACACGGGAATCGGATTGGCCTTGGTTTGCGCGGCCAAAGGGTATCGTTGCATTCTCACGATGCCTGCCAGCATGACGCTCGAACGTCGTCAATTGCTTGAAGCATATGGCGCTGAAGTCATTTTGACCGAGCCGGAATTGCAAATGGAAGGCGCGATAGCCAAAGCGCGTGAAATCACGGCATCCACACCGGGCGCGTTTTCACCGGGCCAATTCGACAATCCGCAAAATCCACGCATTCATGCAGAAAGCACGGCGCGCGAAATCTTGCATTCATTTGCGAATGAACGTATCGATGCGTTTGTCGCGGGCGTCGGTACCGGCGGTACCGTGAGCGGTGTGGGCGAAGTACTCAAGAAACGAAACCCCGCCCCGCGAATCATTGCCGTCGAACCTGAATCGTGCGCCACGATTTCCAAAGGCGAACGTGGTCCTACAAAAATTCAGGGCCTTGCGGCAGGGTTTGTTCCGAAAAACTACCACGCCGCATTCGTCGACGAAGTGCGCACCGTAGGTGATCGCGCCGCCTACGACACCAAAGTGATGTTGGCTCGAAACGAAGGCTTGCTCGTCGGAATCAGCGCTGGCGCAGCCGTACGAATTGCGCTCGATATCGCTCGAGAATTGGGCCCCACATCCACCGTCGTCACGGTCTTGTGTGATACGGGCGAACGATATTTTAGCCTTGACGAATACTTCAAATAGGTCTGTCACAACCGCGTTACCACAATCAGGAGACAATCATGGCCACCGTTCGTATTCCCACGCCGCTACGCACCCTCACCTCGGGCAAAGATGAAGTTGAAGCAGCAGGCGCGACCGTTGCTGAGCTCATCAGTAATCTCGAAGCGTCATATCCTGGTATTCGCGATCGGTTGCTCGACGAAAAAGGCGTTCGTCGCTTTATCAATATTTTCGTCGGTGACGAAGACATTCGGTTTCTCGATGGATTAAAAACCGAACTCAAGGGCAATGAGCAGATCTCCATCATCCCAGCCATTGCAGGTGGAGTGGTCTAATGCGTTCGTCGCTCGTGCGCTCACGCCGCCTCTCGTCGGTGACGGAGGCGGTTGGCAATACGCCGCTCGTGCGGCTCGAACGTGTTGCGCGTGATGCGCCGAGCGTTGAGGTATACGCCAAGCTCGAGTTTTGCAATCCAGGAGGATCGGTCAAAGACCGTGCGGCATCGCGCATGGTGATGAAAGCCCTCGAGGAAGGAAAGCTCGGCGGCGGCAAAATCCTCATTGATTCCACGAGCGGCAATACGGGCGTGGCATATTCGCTTTTTGGCGCAGCGCTCGGCATTCCTGTGCGTCTCGTCATGCCTTCGAACGTCAGCAAAGCGCGTAAAGACATTGCGCGAGCGTTTGGCACGGAAATCATTTTTAGTGACCCTATGGAAGGGTCCGACGGTGCCATTCGTCTCGTTCGGGAAATCGTCGCCAAAGATCCGGATACGTATTATTACCCGGATCAATACTCGAACGAAAACAATCCGCTCGCGCATTACCACGGTACGGGGCTCGAAATCCTCGATGCCGTGGGCGATCGCATTACGCATTTCGTGGCGGGACTCGGAACCACGGGCACGATTGTGGGTACGTCACGACGCTTGAAAGAGTACTCGCGGCCCATTCGGTGTATGTCCGTCGAGCCGGACCAACCATTGCATGGTTTGGAAGGCCTGAAACACCTCGAATCGTCACTTGTGCCCGAGATTCACGATCGAAGTGCGTATGACGAAACGTTGCGCGTTTCGACGGAAGACGGTTGGGACATGGCGGATCGATTGGCGCGCGAAGAAGCTCTGCACGTGGGCCATTCGAGTGGTGCGGCGGTATTCGCCGCGGTGGAAGTGGCCAAGAAACTGCACCGCGAACAAGGTGGCGGGTGTGTCGTTACCATCGTTTGCGATCGCGGCGATCGGTACTTCGCTCCGATGAAATGGGAGAAGCGTTATTTATGGTGAATGGTTTTCCCTGGACGGGTGGCAATCTCTCGATCCCGCGTAGTGTTTTGGACCTCGTCGAAAAAGACGCCCTCCGCGGATATGCGGCCGATGAAGAAGCGTGCGGGTATTTACGAGGTCCCGCCGATGCGCCGCTTTTGTGCGACGAATGTGTCGTTTTGCCCAACGTTGCAAACAAGCTACATGCCATCGATCCCGAGCGTTATTTTCGCACGGCGCGGATGTATTTCGCGTTTAACGAAAAAAAATTCGACGATGCCGTGCGTTTATCGGCGGAACAAGAAAAACCGGTCAAAGTTCTTTATCATTCGCACCTCGACGCGGACGCGTATTTTAGCCCTACGGATGCCGCAATCATGAGTATGGGCGAACCCCCGGAAAACGAAGGCGGCGAAATCATCATGGGCCCCGGGCCGGCTTGGCCACTTGCGTTTCTCGTCACGAGCGTACGCGATCACAAAATTGCCGAACATCGGCTTTTTGTGTGGAATGCGGACACGCGATCGTTTGTAACGTCAAACCTGACCCTTCTTGATGGATGAACCATCGTGAGCGGCTTTGTCGTATGGTTCACGGGTTTGTCTGGGGCGGGCAAGAGCACGCTCGCTGCGCTGTTGGCGTCGTCGCTTCGAGGTCGCGATGTCCATGTCGAAGTGCTGGACGGTGATGACGTTCGAACGCATTTGTCCAAGGGCCTGACGTTTTCCCGCGAAGATCGCGATACGAACATTAGGCGCATTGGGTTTGTCGCCAAGCTTCTGGCTCGAAGTGGTGCGTGTGCGATTACCGCGGCAATCAGTCCATTTCGCGTAATTCGCGATGAACAACGCGCGTTGGTGGACCGGTTTGTTGAGGTATACTGCCAATCGTCTATTGAAGCATTGGCTGCGCGGGATCCAAAGGGACTCTACCGCAAAGCTTTGGCAGGCGAAATTAAAGGTTTTACCGGGATTGACGATCCGTACGAAGAACCGCTCGCACCAGAAGTCGTCGTCTACACCGATCGCGAAACGAAAGAAGAGAGTTTAGCCAAAATCCTCGGCAGACTCGAACAGCTTGGATACATAACGTCGCGCGGAGGAGGCGTCGCTCGTGTTTCTTCAGTGGCGCTCGTGAGGCCTCATGGTGGTACGCTCGTCACGTGTCGTGTCGACGGGGAGCATGCGGAATCGCTTGAAAAAAAGGCGCGAACGCTTCCGGTGATCGATTTGGACGCCGAGTCTGAAGTCGACGTCGAGCAGTTGGCAACAGGGGCGTATTCGCCGCTCGAAGGCTTTTTGACCTCCAAAGATTGGCTTCGTGTCGTCGCCGATATGCGTTTGGAGAATGGTTTGCCGTGGCCAGTGCCGGTGGGTTTGCCCGTATCGGACGAGTTTGCGAAAAGCCTATGTATCGGCGCGCAAGTCGCGTTACGTTCGCGAGGTGGTCGTTTGGTGGGTATCGTCGATATCAGCGACGTGTATTGCCCGGAAGAACTCCTTCGAGGTCGAACGATCCTTGGACCGTTTGGCGAAACGGATCCCGAATTGTTGCGACAGCGAGCGCGTTCGCGTTTCTTTGTCGGTGGCAAGGTGCGTATGTTTGGCGATTCGATTTCGGATGCGCCTGTGCGGACTCCTGTAGAAACGCGGGAAATATTCGATACGCTTGGGCTACGGTTTGTCGCGGGACTACGAACACGCGTACTTCCGCGGCGCGCTGAGGAATACGTGGCGCGTATGGCGCTCGATGTAGCGGGCGGGCTTTTGTGGCAGGTACTCGAAGCGCCTGACGGTTTGCCCTTGTCGACGCGTTTGTCTTGTCACGAGACGGTGTTGCAAAAGTATTTCCCCGCCAAACGGAGTGTACTATCGGCGGGGCTGGGCGGGTTTGCCGAAGGACCGCGCGCAGCGATTCTCGATGCAATCGTTTGCCAGAATTACGGTTGTTCGCATGTCGTATTGGGGCAGGGGATTGGCGTAGACGTGCGTGAAACGTTTGGGGCGTTTGCACCTAGTGAATTGGCAGTAATGCCGCTCGTATTCGATGAAGCGGGTTTTAGTTCCGTAACAAACTCGATGGTGACGACGGCGAGCTTGCCCGAGGGGTCGGGGCTATTGACGTTATCGGAGGCGGAGATCGTCGATAAGGTCCGGCGTGAAGTGGGCATCGCGGAAGAGGTTGTCCGGGCGGACGTGGTGGACGTGATCCGGAACACTCCAGATTTCACTCCAGGAAGCGATTTCACCGAGCGGTGAAACTGCTATCTTGGGTGAAACTGCATGGAAGTTTCACTTTTCTGTCACTTGTGCTAACGTCGCGCCGCGATGATGAAGCTCGAGCGGCTGCGAATCGACAAATTCCGGAACGTGAAGCCAGGGTCGGACATACGTTTTGCCGACGGTTTTAATATTGTACTCGGTCGGAACGGGACGGGGAAAACCACACTGCTCGACCTCATCTCGCGCATCGTACGGTGGGATTTCAGTGATTTGGAACGCGAGGAATTTGCGATCGAATATGAATTGCGCGCGATTGTAGGCCGAATCTATGTAACACTATCTAATCAGAAGACATCCGATATTTCAGCGGAAGCAAACGGCCTGCTTGGGCGAGGCGAGAGTTATCGTCAGTCCGTGCGCGCTCTCGTTGTGATGACTGAGAAAACAACCAAAATTGACTTTGATAATGGTATTCTTCGAAAAGATGGTGAACTAGTCCCCCAGCATCCGTTCGTGTCGTTCCCGTCCATTTTTGTGAATAAAGTCTTAATCATATTGCTGAATTGGTTCAACGATCGTCGGCTGTTTGTACCGTTTACGGCGACGAATGCCGGGCGATTTGATGAGTCATTAGACGTCTTTCGTAAGACTTGGAATTCTGAGGCTTATCCAGGAATGATAGAGACAATCAAGCGCGCATTTTCCCCTCTTATCACGCAAGTAGTATATCATCCTCCTGGGGAGCTGATGGTAAAACTTGAGACTGCCTACCAAGCAAACCCAGCATTGACAGGATTTGTCGCAACGCAGGACAACGTCCTCTTTATGTCCAAAGCAATTCAAGCGATGGGATTTACTGCCGCTGAACTGCGCTTGGATCTTCTTGCGCGCACGGGGACGCCAGACCGGGGCTCGATTGAACTCGGCAACATGATTGCCCGCTTCTTCTTCGCTGACGGCGGATTCATCACCCAGGACCGCTTGAGCTACGGCCAGAAACGCCTCCTGATGTTTTATTATTACCTCGCTTCGAACCCCGACATCGTCATTGCCGACGAACTCGTCAACGGCTTGCACCACCAATGGATTACTGCCTGCATCGACGAAATCGGCGAGCGCCAAGCGTTTCTTACCAGCCAAAACCCGCTCCTTCTGGATTATCTCCCGTTTTCGTCTGCCGAGCAGGTTGGCAAAAGTTTCGTCCGTTGCACATCGGAACTCGACGAAAATCAAAAACCCGTTTGGACGTGGTCCAACATGTCCGAAGAAGCCGCAACCGAATTTTATTCGGCGTATCAAGTCGGCATTGAACACGTCAGCGAAATTCTTCAATCGCAAGGCCTCTTCTGATGCTGCCCGCGGAAGCTCCCGTACGTATCGTCGTTTTGACCGAAGATACCAGCAAAGACGCGCGAGCGACCATTGAAGCGCTCGTGCGCAAAATGTTGCCGCTCGTCGTGCCAAACTCCCGTGTGCACGATCTCGTCGCGTTTCTATCGACGGACCAACCCGATCATGCAGGCATGCACAGATGCATTTGGAAAGGAAGCGACCCGCGCGATCACGCAGCCCGCGTGCGTCTTTACAAGTACATTGCGCGTAGACTTTGCGAGGTTCAAACGTTTGTCTTGTTCCATGTCGATGGAGATACGCCGTGGGAAAACCGAGCACAGAGCGAGAACGTTCAGTACCTCGAGAAGTTCGTCATTCTTATCGAGCAGGCTGCGGGGGTAGGACAAAGCAATGTTCAACGATCGCGGCGCAGTGCATTGGTTGATACAATAACAACACCAAAACTCGATTTCGATAGGTTCATCCCAGTCGTTCCATTTTATACTCTTGAAGCCTGGCTCTATCAAAACCTGGAACGCTTGATCGACATTTGCAGCCGTGAGCACGATGGGGGACACGTCGAATCATTACGCTCATGGGAGTCTGCACGAATGGAGATCGACGAGATTATCAAACCCAGTGAACACTTCTGTGTTAAGAAAAATACTCACAATCTCGAATTGGCGTCCCAGGGGTTTCCTGCACAAAAGGCTTACGATGTAAGAAAATCGTTTTTTGACAGCGTCGAGCGTATGAGGAAGTGTCAAAAACTCGTCGATGCATTGGCCGCGACCGTCGACGCATAGGATTGATCCCAAGCCTTCTTGCCACCCTCCTCGCTCCCACCACCGGCCCACTTTCCCCTTGTCGCGTCGCCAAAGATGTGCGACGGACTTCGACATGCGCAAGGCGTATGCAATCATTGCGGTCGTGGCGGGCTTGTTGGCGCTGGGTTATGGCGGCGTCAGTTGCCTTGGTACCACCCAATCGGGTTATCCCCTCGCGCCTGATGTTCATGGTTCCCTCGGCGCGCTTGCTCGGACCTCGCCCGAAGACCTCTTGCGTATTTCCGCCGAAGACGTCGAGCGATTGAGTCACGCGCTCGCGGCGCTCGACGCTGCCGTCTATCAAGCGGAATCGCGAAAAGCCTTGCTCCGGACTGAAAAAATAGATTCTTTGCGTGCCGATGATCGAGAAGCCATTCGCGAAGTCTGGGCGGATCTGTTCGAGCCGCTCATGACCATCGAAAGTTTGAAGGAACGATATCGGTATTTCTGGACCATCGATTATTCGCGTAATCCTCGCGTTCATGCGCGCGTTTTTGCCATTGCATATGTAGCGATGTGTTCGGAAGTCGAAGCGGGGCAAAAGTTATTTGCTTTGTTGGGCAGCGTGGCTCCGACCCTTTTCGATGAAGCATTGGCGAGCCGCGGCGTGCCCAGTGGAACGTTTCAATCGTTTCGTTTGAATCTAGCCAATGCCGTCGAGCAAGATTGGGTTACCACCGGGCATTCGTGGTACGACACTTGGATCAAGAAACACCTGGGCGACGGCGGAATGAATGCCGAGTTGACGATTCTGGTCAAGAAACGCTTCGCGAGTGCCAAAGCGGTGCTCGGATTGCAAGCTAAGGTAAAGGCTGCTCAGAATGCCACCGAACTCATGGGTGGCGAAGCATTTCGACGATTTTTACCGGCGCAAAAATACGTTGCTGAATGGTTCGGAGATACCCGTGTCGTGGCGCAAGACCGACGACTCATTTCGGATGAGCAACTTCAGGAAATGGAAAAGTCGATGCGCCCGGGGGATATTATCGTCGAGAGGCGCAATTGGTATTTGTCGAACATTGGTCTTCCTGGATTTTGGCCGCATGCGGCACTTTATGTCGGCACCCTTGACGCCGTTCGCCGCACGTTCGACGAAGATCCAGATACCAAAGCGCGTTATGGGCGTTTCAGCGAATACTTGGAAAAAAATCGTAAAAAAGCTTATACCGCGTGGTCGGCAAGAGATTCGCATGGGCATCCGCATGCCGTCATCGAAGCAGTGAGCGAGGGCGTCGTCGTTGCGTCGCTCAATCATTCTTGCGGAGCCGATTACGTGGCCGTATTGCGACCACGAATTCCGCTCGTCGACATTGCCGGTGCAATTGATCGGGCCCTTGCATATTATGGTCGCCCGTACGATTTCAATTTTGATTTCGGCACCGACGATCAACTCGTGTGTTCAGAATTGGTGCTCAAGTCGTATGAGCCGAAGTCGGAAACGGCGCCGGGATTGCGTATTCCGTTTGTCACCGTTGCTGGTCGACGTGTTGGCCTACCGACGGAAATCGTGCGGAAGTTTGGAGTCGAGCGCCGTCTGGACAATCGACAGCTCGATTTCGTTTATTTCTTGGATGGTCGCGAAAGCGAAAAACGAGCGGTCATTGGAGACGCGGATTCGCTGGCGAGAACGGTCGATCGCCCGAAATGGGACATCGTGCAGAAGTAAGCCGTCGAGTCGTCGGACGAATCCACGATTCTAGCTCACGTCGGCCAACGTTATGAATGCAATGAACGTCTCTTGACGTTACGAATTCGATGCATCGTTGAGCCTTCGCGTTTATGCTCGCGACCCCTGCGCTTCTCGCTTCGTGTACCAAGGAACCGGAATGTTTGGTTCAGACAAACGCGACCCTCGTTCGAGCCGACTTCGTCGGAGACGATGGTTCGCGTCGACTGTCTGCGCCGGCGTCGTAACGATCTCAAACTTTGTCGGCATCCGACCGGCAGCAGCGGATCTTTCCGAAGATGCACAACGCCTCGCGCTCGATTGGTCACGACGTGGTGCGCGCACGCAACAATTGGCGCCTATTTTCGCCGAACACAGCCAAAGCCGGATCATCGATATCACGCCAGATTCGACGAGTGATACGAAGCCTGGGTGCATCACCGTCGCAGTCGTTGGTGCTCCAACGATCGACTTTGCGGTCGCGCCTCTACGCGACGGCGTGTTGCTTGAACTTCTGCCACTGCCCGATGGACATCCCGCCCTTTCGCTCGACGGCGCAAGTGAGCGTAGTGCTCTCGGAATCGCGACGCTCACGCGTTGCAACGAAGAGCGTCGCGAACTGAATCGTCTCGTCGTGTCCATGCGTTCTCCCCGTGGCGCCATCGATACTGTCGTTGCACGTTCTGGCACTTCGCTCGGGGATGCGCGTGATGTTTTGTCCGAGCGAGTTGCTGGCGTCGTGGCGCCTCGAGGCAATCCTGGCCGACCGCTCGAACCTGGTCCACTCGCTGAACGTGTCGTGCGTGCCGAAGAGGGCGCGCGCGCCGATGGTGCGTTGTCGACTTCCCGCGTTTCCGCCGTGGCTGCGGCGGAAGGTACAGGACAAACCCGATTGCGTCTTGCCGAAGGTTGTCACCGGATTGCCGTCATGGCGGCCGTTCCAAGCACGTTTCCGCATGTGGCGACGGACGTCGACGCGGAAGCGCGCGACGACGACGGGCGTGTTCTTGCGCGGGATCGATCCGAAACCGCCGATGCGCACCTCGAGTTTTGTCTTGGTGAAAGCGCACGGATTACCATTCTTTACGGCGGAGCCTCTGGTGCTGTGCCCGTCATGGTCACCGATGCCGCATGGCCTTTGCCGTCGTTCGTGCCGAACCACTGGGGCGCTCGAGTCCGCGCAGGGTTTGCCCTCGCGATTCGACGTCGAAACGCTCCATTTCCGACGGCGCTTCCCGTCGTCGAATCCTTGGGTTCGTCCGGAGCAACCATGATTCCCGTAGCCATCGAACCGGGTCAATGTTACTTCGCTTCCGTAGCAGTTCTTCGAGGTGACTCTCGCAGCATGCGGATTTCAACGAATGTTGGAGACAGGTTTGTCCGAGATGCCGTGCTCGATCGTCCGGAAGGTGCGGGCCTCGCGTTTTGTTCAGGCGGCGAAGACTCTGCGCGTATCGAAGTCGACGTGCGAGGCACCAACGTGTTTTGGGTGTTTGCACTCTTTCCGTTTGGCGAGGGAACACCTTGATGGGTTTGTCAACAAGAACCTCCGCCTATTTAGCCGTCGCGCTGACGCTCACTGTGGGGGGTTGTGGCGGTGGCGCTGCGGAAAAACCCGCGCGTTTGTCGAGTGAAACGAAAATTCGCATCCTGCCCGAACGAGCCGATGCGACAGCGTTGCTTGCCACGGATGCTGCCCGCGCTCGCGACGCCGGAGCTGGGCCCCTCGAAGTTGCTTCCTCGGCGTACTTGTCCGAAGGGGATCGCACGGGCGCGTTCATTTCCATTCCCGAAGAAAGTTGCGCGCTGGTCATTGCTCGCGGCTCGGCGTCCGTCGTCGATGTCGATTTGTTTGCGTACGAAGACGACGGCGCGACGTTTGGCGTGGATGAATCGAGTGACGCGCATCCAGCGGTGTTGGTTTGTCCTCCGCATCCAAAACGTCTTTTCGTCTCTGCGCGCGTCGTTTCGGGGGGCGGATTGGTCGGCATTGGTGTGCAAACGTTGCCTTCCGCTGCGGTCGCTGCGGTGGAACAAGTGACTGGAACACGTGGGCGTTCGGGAGGTGAAACCGGAAGGCTCGAATCGTGGCCGGGCCTTGAAACGAAGCTGATTGCCCATCGAGCGTGGCTCGGTGGTTCATGGGAAGACGTGCGACGCGCAGCGCTTCCCGTGGCGCCGCGTACTGCCACGAGAATGACCGTGCCGCTCGAAAGCGAGCGCTGTCTCGATGTTTTCGTTTCTCCGGGTGAAGAAGTGGGGTCGCTCGAAGTCGTCGCGGAGGATTCGACGGGCCGCATCATAACGCGGGGTCGGGATCGAGGGCGTGATCGCGCGCTCGTGATTTGTTCGGCGATATCGACTGAAGTGTCGATTGCAGTGCGTCCGCGAGCTTCGACCGGAGTCGTGGCGGTGGTCGCGAGTCGCTCTCGTTCTGGCACGGCAGCGATCATCGAGCCTTCTGCGCGTGCCGAATACGTTACGGAGACGCGGGAATTGGCGGATGCGCGTGCGGCCCTCGAAAAACGTTTTGTGGACAAAGTGTATGGCGCGGCAAAACCATTAACGGCGACGCGGGCAAACTTGGGCAGCCGCACGCCTGTTTCTATCGACTTGCCTGCCGGATGCGCGCGGATTGACGTCATTGCGGGCAAACCCCTTGCCGATGTGGGCGCCGCCTTGTGGGACGACAAGGGTTTTCTGCTTGCAGAAGGGCGTGGAGGCGCTGGGGTTGCGCTGTTTGCGTGTGGGGCGGGTGGGCCGGCGAGAATCGACGTCGAAGCGTTTACGCGTCCGGGCCCGTACGCCATCGAAATACGTAAGGACAAACTTTCGCCCCCGTTGCTCGTGGCTCATCCGTGGGCGGCGCATCGACTGCTCGCGGTGCTCGATGCCGGCGGTGAGCGTGTTTCGGCGGCGAATGCAGCTGCCGCAGTGGTTGTGTCGCTCGATGCGAGCACGCGATCGACGGTGCCTTTCGACGTACCTGCGAAGTCGTGTGTTGAAGTGATCGTGGCGCTCGATCGCGTGGGTACGGGTATCGATTTGCGTGTTGCCGATGCATTGACTGGGGAAAACTCCGTCACCCGCGGACGGTTTGTCGTTACTGAACGACGGTGTGCGTCGGACACGCCGGCGAAAGCCATTGCGGAAATTCGTTTGTCATCGGGCAAAGCCGACGCTCTCGTGCTCACGCGTACGGTGCAAGACTGACAAGATACGCCTTTAGAACGACAAGGTACGCGGATGAATTCGATCGAAGAACGATATCGCCCCTTACTGACTTCAACGATGTCGCCCCTTACTGACTTCAACGATATCGCCCCTTACTGACTTCAACGAGGCTCGTAAAATCGCGCCAGGTGTCCACATCGCCGATCGCAAGACTTTTTTTGCGCAAATATCGTTCCGAGGTATTGCAATCCACCTCAGCCTGTTCCGTTGTTTTCGTATTGACCGCATCGCGTCCACTGCAATGCCAGACCCAGCGCTGGCCCTGGCGCAGGTCGATGGGCGCGGAGCCCCGCGTTTTTTTCTTGTTGCATCAACCAAATGGCATTTTTTTCGTCGAACCTCCCGCAACGGTCCGAGGAGCGCTATGCTTAGGGCGATGTTTCGCACGATCCCCCTGGTAGTAGTCCTCATGATGTTGGGCGCATGTCACCAAATCGAACGGGCTCCGCCGCCACTTTATCCGCGTGCGGATGGTGCCGGGGCGAATGCAGCATCCGCCTCTTCGGCAGTGATTTCTGCTCCGCCGGCGGAGCACGCGGAACATGCGAATACGCACCATCATGTGACGGCGGGGGCCATCATACCGCACGCCGACATAGAACAAGTCGAACCGGGGCAAGAGGCACTTGCGCAAGCCATTATTAAGGCATCGAAGTCATCATTGGATGAATGTCGTGCAAATTCGGGCGGAGGAACGCTACGTTTGCGTGTCGTTGGAAACAAGCTTTCCGCCAAGATTTCGATTGACCCGCGTTCGACGGTAAACGACGCGGTTCGCCTTTGTGTACTCGAAGCGCTTTCGACGATCGACGTACCGGATACGCTTTCGCAAGCTAGCCCGTCCATGCGTCCATCGGCAGGTTTTTCGTCAACTTTTGCTGTGAATTGGTAACAGCGGAAAGACGTGTTCGTGGCATGTCGGTCGATGTCCCGTCGTCATCATTGATTTGTATACCTGAATTTGAAAAGGCTGCGCGAGCTGCGCTTTCTCGAATGGCGTGGGATTATTATCGTTCGGGGGCGGATGCCGAACGTACGTTACGGGAAAATATCCGGGCATATCGCCAGTGGGAAATTCATTATCGAGTTTTGGTGGATGTATCTCGACGCGAAATGGGGAGCCATATTTTGGGTATTCCGGTATCGATGCCCATTTTGATTGCTCCGACGGCATATCAATGTTTGGCCCACCCTGACGGCGAATTGGCGACGGCCCGTGCGGCAGCTGAAGCGGGCACCATTTATACGTTGTCGACGTTGGCGACCAAATCCATTGAAGACGTGGCCCGCGTATCGAAAGGCCCGCGTTGGTTTCAGCTTTATGTGCACAAAGATCGTGATCTCACCCGGTCGCTCGTGGCACGTGCCGAAGCGGCTGATTACAAGGCCATTGTATTGACTGTCGATACGCCAGTGTTGGGACGGCGTATTCGTGATGTCCGTAATGGTTTTGGTTTGCCCGCGGGACTCGTCATGGCAAACCTCGTGGATGCCGCGGGAATGAATGGTCTTCAATCGAGTTCCGCGCTGGCACGTTACATTGCGTCGCGGCACGACGCTTCGCTCACGTGGAACGATATCGAATGGCTTCGCGGCATGACGCGTTTGCCTCTGCTGCTGAAAGGCATTGTTCGTAGTGATGACGCCTTGCGAGCTATCGATGCTGGAGCCGCGGGGATTGTCGTGTCAAACCATGGTGCTCGGCAGCTCGATGGTGCTCCCGCAACGCTCGATGTTCTCCCGCGCATCGTCGAAAGCGTGGCGGGACGCGTGCCGGTGCTCGTTGACGGAGGAATTCGTTGGGGCACCGACGTTCTCAAGGCGCTCGCGTTAGGCGCCTGTGCGGTCACGATCGGTCGTCCTGTGCTTTGGGGACTGGCCGTCGGTGGAGTGTCCGGTGTCCGTGCGGTGCTCGAAATTTTTCGCGAAGAACTCTCGACGGCGATGGCGTTGGCTGGATGTTCGTCTCTCGAAACCATCGATCGTTCGCTCGTGGAACGACGCGCGCGTTGATTGTCCAGACAATCGTTTGTCCGGATCTATTTGTTGCAGGTCATGATTCCGGTCGCATCGCCGGATGGAGTGCAGATTCCCGACACGTCGCAGTCGATGTTGGCATGGCAAACCTTTTTTGCGTTGAGCACTGTACCGCGCTGCGGATGCGTGTATTTCCCGGTGCATTCTTTTCGTGGTACGCAGACGGCACCGATCACCGTTTTCCCCGGAACAAGACAGCACGCTTGTCCCCCGGAACAATCTTCCGGGCCATCGCATTCATAAATGACCGCATCGCCTTGTTCCGTGCGTCCACACTCGCGCGGATCGCGACTGCACGAAGGTGGATCGAACGTGGCGCAACAGGCGACATCGCACGTCAGCGTTCCGCAGCGAATTTGTTTCTTGCGTTGTGCAGGGGGTGTT
>JANORL010000185.1:0-2028 GCA_031415295.1 Polyangiaceae bacterium
ACCGCGGCTTCGTCGATTCCCATGGCCTTCAATTTACGCCATAGCGTAATACGGCTATAGCCCAACAACGCCGCGGCTTCTTGTCGATTCCCGCGCGCTTCGCGTAACGCATCGAGAATCTTTCGCTCCTCGGGACCCAAATCGCGACCGTCCATCGCTTCTGGCGCAATTGCTTCGTCTTCCTCGGGTTCGTCCAGGAATGCCGGACGTTCCCCGCGAATCTCTGGAAGCAAATCCGCTTCCGTTAGAATCGGCCCATCGCCCATCACGAACGCATATTCAATCGCATTCATCAGTTCGCGCACGTTTCCTGGCCAATCGTAATGGTCGAGCGCATGCAGCGCTCCGGGCGAAAGCCGTGCCACGTGTCTTTCATTCACGGCATTCATACGTTCAATGAATCGCCACGCCAAAAGCGATATATCCGCGCGTCTCGAACGCAGCGGTGGCAAAAACAAGGGAACCACGCGCAACCGAAACATCAAGTCCGCCCGAAATCGTCCCGCAGCAACTTCCTTGCGTAACGACCGGTGCGTCGCTGCGACAAACCGCACGTCCACCTCGATGGGATCCCGTCCACCCACGGGCACCACCACTTTTTCTTGCAATACACGCAACAACTTTGCTTGTAATTCTAGCGGCAATTCGGCAATTTCGTCGAGAAACAACGTGCCTCCATGGGCCAGTTCCACGTGACCTTTTTGATCCCGCACCGCTCCGGTGAAAGAACCGCGCATATGCCCAAACAATTCACTTTCCAACAACGCCGGGGGTAAGGCCGCGCAATTTAATGTTCGCAATGGCCCCTTGTTCCGGGGGCTCAGCGTATGCACCGCTCGGGCAATCAATTCTTTTCCGCTCCCCGTTTCTCCACGCACCAGCACACTCGCATTCGTGCGCGCCACTTTGCGCACGTCCGCCAATAGCTTTTTCATGTGTTTGTCGCGAGTAAGCACCCCGCAAAACTCGACCGGCGCATCGGGACCATCCGCGGCAAGGATGTCGGCTTCGAGCAAGAGCAACCAACCAATTGTTGATTCGCCGTCGCGTAATGGGATTGCACGTACCGACAAAAACCCTGCATCCGCCGCCGCACCTGGCCGATGAATCGTCGCGGATACCGGCCTGCCCGCGGCAAGTGCTTCGGCGACGGGACGCTCGGGCCCATCACCACATAGAACATCGGGCGCCGCAATGCCCCTCGGCAATGCTTGACCTACGAGTGTTTCCGCTTCGGTCGTGCAATCAATGATGCGTAATTGTTCATCGAGCACAATGGCCGCACCGGCAACTTCGCCCAGCGCCGAGCGAACGATTCGTTGCGTATCCATGAGCGAAATGGTGACTGGTGAAATCGACGGAGGCTTCATGCAGGGCGGCATGATGGCACGCTTCGCGCGCCAAGGAAAGCTTGCTGTTTCTCAGGACTGCATTCGAGCTGCAATCGCTTTGTCACATGGTCAACCACGAAGACGAAGGTTTGATGGGCCAATTCCTCGCCAAGTGACATCGCGCAGCCTCCGCGCCGGTCCCGTAGCCTTCTCAATAGCCGTCGACAGCCTTTTCTGAAGGTTTCACGTGATCCCGCCGCTGCCGACGTGTTCCTTACCAGGTAAAATCCAATTCGGCACACAGTCGAGAGCCCTCCGGCAAGGCTTTGTCCTTAAAAAGAGGTACTCAACGGCTTCCAGGAAGGCATTTAGTAGTCCAAGATACTGCTTGGAGGCTCAGATATGCGATTGTTAACCAAGTTTATGTGTGTTATGATTCGTTTTGCTGTGTAGGGTGGTGCGAATGGGTCTTGATAAGTACGGCATGTTTCCGATAACGTCGCCCAACACATTACAACATGTAAACGGACATCAAGTGCTCACGATATTGTCATTCCAAGGAGCGAAATCAACGTATGGAGCGAAAACCGTCACGTATTACTGCTGAACAATTCGAGAACGCGGTGCGACAAACCATTCCTCTTTCGGAGATGTTTCCGTTTCGGGTCGAATGTCTGGAGGCTGGTTTTGCCCGCCT
>JANORL010000186.1:0-2528 GCA_031415295.1 Polyangiaceae bacterium
CAGGGGAAAAAACCCTTCTTACAGATGCCGATACCAATGAACTTTTCGTCGCCCGTGTAGCACGGTTGCGTTTGATCATTGGAACACTCGCAACCCGTGATCTCATCCGTCTGGCCATTGCAATCGTTGTCAAAACCGTCGCAAACTTCGCCGCCCGGAATGATGTCCGACTTGCAATCCCCCCAGAATCCACCAATGCAGCTCTGCAAACCACCTTTGCAGTTCGATACCCCAAGCGTTCCCGGAGGACCCCCATAACATTCGCGCTGCTGACCTTCCGTGCACGGACACGCATCGTTTACCGCGCCGCTGCAGTCGTTATCAAAATTGTCGTTGCAGTTTTCGAGGTCCGGAAGAACCTCGCCCGTGCAATCGCCCCACACACCATTGGTGCAAATCTGAATGCCCGTGATGCACACCCCAACGTTGCGCGTCAGCGGCGCCCCGCTGTAACAATTCTGCACCTGTGCATCCATGCACGGGCAACCTTCGTCAATCAGCCCGTCGCAGTTGTTGTCGATGCCGTCGCATATCTCATCGGCCGTCGACGTCACTGACGGACACGTCTGCGGCAAACCGTTCACGCAGGCTGGCAACACCACCTGGCACGCACCCACGCCACATTCGAGCGGCGGCAAATCCGGAGCACTACATGGGTTGTCGATCGCTTCGGTGTCGATTCCCAGGAGCTTCGTACAACTCATGACCGTCAGTGCAACGGTCAACAGACCAAGCAACGTGTAACCCGTTCGTCGCATTTTCATACGGCATACCTGCGAAAGAAACCGAACGACCCAACTCGCTCCAAGAGGGTTCTTCCGCGGCTCGAACGGCTGACGCGCGCACGAAATCACGGAAAGAAACAACGGAGCGCACCGATGGTAGCCGTGCTGCACCGATCCTTGCAACAGGATCATCGAACAGCGTAATGCCCGATCCCCAAGCGCCAAGCGTTCCCGCGTTGCTCGCGTCTTTGTCGCGTGATCGTGCCTCTATCGCTTGTCCGTCAATTTTTTCCGCTGCTCGAGCTCTTCCACCATGCATCGGTGTGCTTTTGGACCCGATCCACCCTCCCCACACACCAAACAAAAATACGTCATGATCGGCTCGGGAGGTTTCGACGGACGAACCTTCGACACTGCCGGCCCTTTCGCCTCCGCTTCCGCCAATCGTTTGCGTCGCTCGATTTCGTCACGAAGCGCCCGGACTTCGCCCGCAAACGAATCCTTCTGCATCTGCGCCGTCAACACGTCTTCTTCGGCACGACGCATCGCCTGCATCAGCTCGTGAATTCGCGTGTCCGAATTGGCGCGTACCTCCGCCAGCTCCTTCGTAACTGATTCCGATCTCGCACGCAGCGTCTGCACTTCGACTTGCAACGCTTCTGACTGTCGACGTTCTTCGCTCGCATCAACGGTTGCCGTCGATTGCATTCGTTCCAATAACGCTCGAACATCCTCGATTTCCGTTCGTTGCGCCAACGACTCCGTCTCGAGTTTTTCGGCCGTTTGTAACGTTTCTCCGAGTTTGTCCCGGTACTTCTTCGCCTCCGCCAGCGCCTCGTCGATGCTCGCCTGCAGCGTCCCGGTTTGTCTGCGGACCGCCTCGAGATCCTTGCGATACGTCTCCGCCCGCGCGCGCGCTTCGTGCAACTCCTGACGGAGCGTCGTCGTTTGTCCCTGCATCACCTCGATTTGTCGCTCGAGGTCCCGTGACGGTGGATCGGCAGCTTCAACCTTGCTTTCTAGCTGCTTCGACCGCTCGCGAACTTGTTCGAGTTCTTCCTCGAGATCCCGCGCTTTGTTTTTGGCTCGTTCAAGTTTGGCGCGAAGGTCGTTTGTCCGGGCGATCGATGATTCGTCCGCTCGGGCTTCTGCATGGGACCGTACGTCTTCGATTTGCCGAGTGTTTGAAGCGGATTGATCGAGCGCTCGCGTGCGGCTCGTTTCGAGCTGCTCGACGAGCACTCGTCGCACGCGAAACTGCAGCGAAATGACGATCCCGAGCGCCACGACGACGCCTAGCAGAAGCAACGTAAGCGGATCCATGGGCAGCTCGCCGCTCAGCATGCGCCCAAACCACGCCAACGGGCAAACTCGATGCAACATCCTTGCAGCGTCGCCGGCGTTCCGCCAAGGTGCGCAGGCTTTGGAGCAACGCGACAAACGTTTCGGTCCCGTCGAGGACTATTTTTACGAAGCGCTTCCGTTCGCCGAGACACACCCGGATCATCTCGGCGCGATCGGCACGCTTTTTGGCCTGTATCGCACGTCGCCCAGACCTTTTCGTTTGCTCGAAATCGGCACAGCTACGGGTGGAAACATCCTGCCCATGGCGGCGGCATTTCCAGATTGCCACTTCGTCGCGATCGACCGCGCCGAAGAATCACTCGCCGTTGCCAGACATCACGCCGAACGATCGGGCCTGTCGAACGTCGTGTTGCATTTGGCGGATGTACGCGACTTCCAAGACGAACCTGAATCATTCGACTACATCGTTTGTCATGGCGTCTATTCTTGGATTCCAAA
>JANORL010000187.1:0-7405 GCA_031415295.1 Polyangiaceae bacterium
CCGTTTGAATCCGAGCCTGGATTTGAACGCTCGCTTCGCGCGTGTGGGACACGCGCTGCGCGAGGCCAGTCACGATGGGGGGCTCGCAGGCGGCTCTTTAAGTCTTTTGGGCAAAGCCCAAAAGACGAGCCGGCTGCTCCGCCCCCCATACCCCCCGAAATTTGCCAGTTTGCAAACGGGGTGCCCAGGGCATGACGGGCGCGCAGGGGGATCGACTAGGCGCACGCCCATTGCTGGGGGCGCCTATTCGATCTCACAATCATTCATGGACGGGTTGGTTTGTTGCGGGGACAAACCAGAATCGGGTTGGGATCTGAAGATCAGGAATCGCCGAACGAACGCTGGAACAACTCCGTGATGGCTTGTTTGCCGTCTTCGGTGAGGTTCTGCGTGCCGATGCCGGCAAATGATTCGCTCGAAATGATCGGAGCGGTGATTATTTCCCACGCCGAGCCACTCCAACGGAACCACGTGCGCTTCTGCTGATCGAACACGTAGAGCGGCTTCTTCCAGAGCCGCGCCAACTCGGCGCCCCAACCGGTACCACCACGCACTGTGCCGTCGTCTTGGATTTGACCAATGACGAAAACCTCACGTGCAGCATTGATCTGGTACCAAATTGTTTGGAGCACGTTACGCACGAGCGGGATGTCGCTGAGTACACGACCAAGTCGCTTGGAAACGTACACGAGGCTAAAGTCACCTCGTCGCAACTCGACTTCGCTCAGGATGATCACGCCACGTTGACGCTCGCGAAGCGAGTGCCCCTCGAACGAATAGTTTTGCTCGGCCAAACCCCAACGTTCAGCACACGCGCCAAACGTTGCTTCAGCGCCCTTGGCACCACCCGAAAGCAAACGGAAGCGCTTGCCGTCGCGACGACGCTCGGAAGGCGGAAGCACATCCTGTTCGATGATCCGCATCGTGTGTGCGTCGAGGCGCAAGGTGATCTCGGCCAGGTCCTTGCTGTCGTGATCCTTCAACAAGCGCAGACGAACGAGGTCCCTTTCCGACTCCAAGTAGACGACGACGCCGAGTTTGTCGAAGAACGGCTCCAGTGGTGCAGGCGCGGTTCCCGCAATCACTTGACTCGCCTTCGTGTTCGTCGACAACCACAGTTCGGCAGAGTGTTCCCGAGCAAGCGTGGCGAGCGTGTCCATCATCGCTTGGCTCACGTGAGCCAAGTCGTAACCATCGATGATGATGACGTCCGGCGAGAAGTGCGCGACATCGCGGGCAAACCCAACGGTGTCGACGAGCTTCTTCAGGGAAGTCGACGTTGCTTCGCTGGTCGGTGCATGGCCGAGCAGTGAGAAGATCAGCCGGTGTCGTTCGACATCGAGACGCACGGTTTCCGGCTCGGCAAGCTTCGTGTATTGCGCGAGATCGTGGAAGAGTTCGTCGTAGTACGCACGCACGTGATCGACGGCGTGCTCGGTCGAGATATGCAGGACGCGCCGATCGCGAAGCAGATCGTCGAGTGCGATTTGCACGAGGAGCGCGGTTTTACCAACGCCCGCCCGAGACAAAACCACACCCACGTTTCCACGGCCCAAGCCGCCGTGGATCGATTTTTCGAAGACCCGCATCGGGCTCCGCTCGTTGACTTCTTTGCGGTACATCGGGTCCTCCCTCACTTCGCTTTCTTCGCCAGCTCTTCTTTGTGCTTCTTGACGAGTTCTTCACCAATGGCACCGGGGACCGGTGTGTACCGGGAGAACTCCATCGTAAACTCGGCTTTGCCCTGCGTGGCAGAACGAAGAACCGTCGAGAATCCGAACATTTCGGCGAGCGGCACTTCAGCCTCGACGCGGCAGAACCCTTCGGATTCCGTCGTGCCAATGATGATACCGCGACGCTGCATGAGCACACCAACCACGCCACCTTGGTACTCGGCCGGTCCTTCGACTGCGACCTTCATGAGCGGCTCGAGAATCTGCGGATGGGCCTTCGGATAGGCCTCACGCCAAGCGCCACGTGCCGCTTCTTGGAAGGCGATATCTGACGAGTCGACTGCGTGCGCAGCACCGTCGTTGACGACGACGCGAATACCCGTCACGGGCGCATGGATGACCAACCCCTTGGCGAGCATGGACGTAAAGCCCTTCTCACACGCCGAGATGAACTCCTGCGGAATCGAGCCGCCCTTGATCGAATCGACAAACTCGAAACGACCTTCTGCCGGCTCGATGTAGCCCAAAACCTTACCGTATTGACCCGAGCCACCCGTTTGCTTCTTGTGCGTGTAGTTGAAGTCCACGCGACGGGTGATGGTTTCACGGTACGCAACTCGCGGCGGGCTCGTGATGACTTCGGCCGCGTACTCGCGCTTCATGCGCTCGACGTAAACTTCGAGGTGCAGTTCGCCCATGCCGTGGATGATCGTCTCGCTCGTCTCGGCATCGCTGCTGACGCGAAACGTCGGATCTTCCTTGGTAAAACGCTTCAGCGCCTTGGACATGTTGACTTGCGCCTTGTTGTCCTTCGGCGTGACGGTCAACGCGATGACCGGCTCGGGCACGTGCATGCTGGTCATGGCGACGCTGAGGACGCCATCGGTGAAGGTATCGCCCGAGTTGCAATCGACACCGAACATTGCGCAGATGTCACCGGCCTCGGCGCTGTCTATGTCCTCCATCTCGTCGGAGTGCATACGCGCGAGACGGCCGACTTTGTGCCGTTTGCCGGTGCGCGTGTTCGTGATTTCGCGGCCCTTTGCGATGGTGCCTTGGTAGACGCGCAGGTACGTGAGTTGCCCGAAACGACCGTCTTCGAGCTTGAACGCAAGCATGACGAGCGGTTTTTCCGAGTTACTGTCGAGCGTGACTTTCTCTTCGTCCTTTTCGAGATCGACGGCTTGGTTTGTCACGTCCGTGGGGCACGGGAGGAACTTGGCCACGCCATCGAGAAGAACCTGTACGGCCTTGTTCTTGTAGGCCGAACCCATCATCACGGGAACGATCTGCAAGTTGATGGTGGCAGAACGCACGGCGTTGATGATGAGCTCTTCGGTGACTTTTTCTTCGAGCATCGCTTCGGTGAGTGCGTCCGAGAACATGCTGAGAGCGTCGAGCATTTCGTCGCGGCACTTGGTCGCTTCGGCTTGCATGTCGGCGGGAACATCGCCTTCGAGAATTTTCTCGCCGTTTGCCCCTTCGAACCGGAACGACTTCATCCCGATGAGATCCACCACGCCCTCAAATTTGTCTTCGAGGCCGATGGGGAGCTGCAAAAGCACGGGGTTCAGGTTGAGTTTTTCCCGGAGCTGATCACGAGCGCGTAGCGGGTTGGCACCAGCGCGATCGCACTTGTTCACGAATGCGATACGCGGAACGCCGTAACGGCGCATCTGGCGATCGACGGTGAGTGACTGCGACTGCACACCGGCAACAGCACACAGCACGAGGATCGCGCCGTCGAGCACGCGCAAACTACGTTCGACTTCGATGGTGAAGTCGACGTGTCCGGGCGTGTCGATGATGTTGATGCGGTATTGGCCCCACGTGCAGTGCGTCGCGGCTGACTGGATGGTGATCCCGCGCTCGCGCTCGAGGTCCATCGAGTCCATCTTCGCGCCAACGCCGTCTTTACCTTTTACGTCGTGGATGGCGTGGATTCGCTTCGTATAGAACAGCACGCGCTCGGTCAACGTGGTCTTGCCCGAGTCAATGTGCGCGCTGATTCCTATGTTTCTGAGCTTCGACAGATCGCTGATCACGAGATGGAACTCCTGCCGCTCGAGGATCGCCGGCTGGGCGATCGCGGCGTTCGACTAAACGCAAAACGCCGCGCCCTATAATCGTTTGCGACGCCTTGTGCCACAAGAAAAGTGACCGCTACGTCGCTCGACACCATGCCGACAAACGCGGTACGCATCGGTACGGCCTTCTGAGCGACACGGCAAGGGGCTTGTCACCGCTGCTGAATTCGATTCAGCCCGACAGTGTCATCCCACTCATCGCCGTAACCTTCGAAGTGAATCCGGTAGCGCTCTTGACCCACGATGCCGACGATGACCGCTGGGTACATCGCCCCGTGCCACTCGACACGAACCCGATCCCCGATCTTGTAAACGTTCGTTTGCGCGGCCTGGAGGGCCTTGGCTCGAACCTTCGGCGGAGGTTCGGGACGTGGCGCGGTGCCGTCGTTGAAGTTTTTGATGCGGTCACGTGGAACGGTTTCGTCCCAGATCGGATCGTAACCTTCGTAGTGGACCTTGATCTTGGTCGGGCCATTCGTTTCGAGAATGACGGCGGGATAGGTGTTCTTTTCCCACTCGACGAGGACTTTGTCGCCGACTTCGTAACGACGTTTGCACCCAGTCGACCAGAGGGTCGTCGTGAGCATCAAAACGGAAAAAAAGACCGATGACCACGCGAAGCGCATGACGGAACCAGCTCCGTAGATAGTCCGGAGTCGCAAAGGTCGCAAGGAATCGGCGTCGTTCTGATGCGCGCTTCGAGGCACGACAAGAAGGCGCGGCACACGAGCTCCGAATGATTGGTGCTCAAACCATGGAGCTGCCTCCAGGACAAACGGTACACATTCGAAACGACTAGACGTTCGAATGTGTGAGCAATGGCACTCAAAAAAACTACCCGACGACGAATGATTGCTTTACGCAACCAGGTCATGCGAGACCGACGGATGTTGCGATAGAGTGAGACGTAATGGCAGACTGGGGCAATGTTGGAAAACACCGTTTCTGCGTCGATGGTGACACGTTCGTCACTTTTAATGACGGGCCGGTGTCGCTTGCAGAAATGCGGACATTGATGTCGAAAATTGAACAAGCCGTCCAAAACGACGGCGTACGATATTATATGATGAATTTGGCGCGCGCCGAAGCTCCCTCACCCGAAGCCCGTCGCTGGATGGCCCAAAACCCTTATCAAGGAATCACTGCCGTGGTTGGTTATGGCGCCAGCCGGACGTTACGCATAGTGTCGGATCTTATGCGCCGCGCCATGGAGTTGCTCGATCGCGACAAGAATCGAACGCCATTTCGACTTTTTGAGACGGAAGCGGAAGCGCGAGCTTTTCTACATATTTTACGCACACCGCAATCGTGAACCTGAATGGGCATCGTGTTTGTTCGCGTACTCTCTACGAACAACCTTTTGTCTCTGGCCTTTTACCGCGGCACTCTAGCCATTTTGCAGTTGAAAGAACCTATTTGGCTCGCGCCCAGTCAGGGTGGGTTGTCTCGTGGAGAAAAAATCGTCATTGCCCGGGTACAACGGCGCGAGCCGCGTGGCTTGTGAAAAGCGCGCCAAGCTTCCGACGAAAAAAAACACGTTCGATGAACGGGAACGAAAAGTCGAGTAGACGACGCGGCGCGTCTCGTTGTAGCATGATTATGAACGGCGCAACGGCGACGAAATACCATGCAAATTTTGGCCCCTGGCACAATTGTCGATCGTAAATACAAGATCGAAAAACTCCTTGGCGAAGGCGGCATGGGCATCGTCTGGCTGTGTCGAGACATCGTCACGGACGTGCCTGTCGTCCTCAAGGCGATCCGGTCGGAATACACGCACTTGAAGGATTACCGTGCCCGCATCTTGGCGGAAGGACGCGCCCTCGCGCGTATCGACCACCCGAATGTCGTGAGGCTCAATGCGGTCATTGCGGAGGAAGACGACGTTTGT
The DNA here is from genome assembly GCA_031415295.1 of Polyangiaceae bacterium. Taxonomy (GTDB): domain Bacteria; phylum Myxococcota_A; class Polyangia; order Polyangiales; family Polyangiaceae; genus Polyangium. The sequence continues at coordinate 5,652 of JANORL010000187.1, forward strand.
CTCGTCATGCAATTCGTGGCCGGCGAATCGCTCGACGTGAGCATCGAACGGCACGTCGCCAATAAAACAGCGTTTTCGCTCGTCGAAGTGATTTCGATTTTTCGCCAAATCGTGAGCGGCGTAGCTGCGGCGCACGCGGAAGGCATCATTCACCGCGATTTGAAACCGGGGAACGTGTTGATCCGCGCCAAAGACGGCGTCGTCAAAGTGACGGATTTTGGCATTGCGAAAGAAGAATCGGAAGCGCAAGAAGGAAAAGGGAACACCGTTGGAGTCATTGGATCGGTGCGGTACATGGCGCCCGAGCAATGCACAGGCCAGAAAGACCTCGACAAACGTCTCGATATTTATGCGCTCGGTATCGTGCTTTTCGAATTGCTCACGGGAACGCGTCCGTTCGATGGAAGTGGTTTCGAATTGATGAGTAAACACGTGTACGAAGCATTACCTTCGGTGTCCTCGCTGCGCTCGGATGTGCCGCAATGGCTCGAAAATATCGTTCGACGATGCACGGAAAAAAAGCGCGAACACCGATATGCTTCGTGCGAAGAACTGCTGGCGCAGATACCGACGGATCTTCAAAGTCGTCCGAGCAGCACGGTTCCTGGGGCGCCCCTGATGACGCCAAAGCCACCTTCAACCATCCCCGCAATGCCGGCCATCATGGATACGCCTCGTATTCCCATGCCGAGCCACAACACGGCGCCGGCATCGGCGGTGACCGCTACGAATCAAGCGCCAGTGAGTTCCAATCGCGGCGTCATGGTTGTCGTCACAATGCTCGCGTCGATTGCGCTCGGACTTGGTGCCTCGTACAGCCTCGGTTGGTTTGGCCAGGCACCCAAACATGGACCATCCTCTGCAAAACATGTCGATTCGGCGGAGGCAGCGTCCAAAGATCCTGCAGCGACGACGCCGGCACCGTCCAAAAACAAGAGTCCGCTCGAGGCATTACAAGGTGCCTGGAAAAGCGGCTCGGGACGAGAATACGACGCGGTACTCGTGGGCGAATTGCTAGAATTGCGCATTCACGATGTAAAACCATTTCTCATACAAGGTTACGAACAAAACGAAGCACGCCTGCTTTTGCGCGCGGTACCAGGTAAAACGGATACGTTTTTGGTCGAAGATCGATTACGTCCCAATGCTCCGAGTGGAAAAGAATATGACCCAGCCCGAGCGCGCCTGACGTGTTTGGTACCGTTTAGTGAAATCGGCGGAAAGCCGCTAGAAGCGCGATTGGACAATGGACAACTGCGTATCTCCATGGTCGTGATCACGCCGGATACATCGCAATATACATTCGACGGCAAAAAGATCACCGGGTGCAGGAATTTGCTCACGGCAACCGTATCGCCCATCGAAAGCGTGCTCAGCAGACGGTGATGAAGCCGGACGGCACGCGACGCAGGGCCTTGGGAGCCAAGGACGCGTAACGGATCGCTCCATTTCGAAATATTTTCAACGTGTCATGCAAGAGCGCTACGGGTCAACATCGAATCGAAATCTATGGGATTTTGTCGAACATCTCCGGCCACTATTCTAGTGAGCGTGATGAAAAGAGCGGCTCGAAACCGCAGAAAAGAAATGTTGGGGGTGACTCGTTGCGCCTGCAGAAGGCGTTTGGAAGACGAGGTGACGAGTTACACCCCCAAAAGAGCTGGTTGACTTTACTTCGCGCGTCCGCCCGTGCCTTCAATGCGTTGAATGGCTTGAATTTCGTTCGCCCAAACGCTGATACGTTTGCCGTTTTC
>JANORL010000188.1:0-15985 GCA_031415295.1 Polyangiaceae bacterium
CAACGAAGCTTGTGGTAACGGACAAACCTGCGTCGATGGCAAGTGCCAATAACCCTCGTCATTCCTAAGCAAAAATAGTTGAACCGTTTGTAAGTGCCCGAGGCTCTCACGTGTGCAGTAGGTAACTTCAAAACGAGGTAACGCAATGCGACGACATCTTTACGTGGGTGGGTTTCTTCTTGCTTCTTGGACGCTGTTCATGACGATCGCCAGCGGTTGCGGTGGGGATCAAACGAACATTAGCAGTGGTTCGAGCAATACCACCAGCAGCGGCAGCAGTAGTAGTAGTTCGGGCGATCCGAAGCCATGCGGCAATACCGTCTGCGGCGCGGGCGGCGTATGCATCAACGACGTGTGTGTATGCGGCACCGGGCTCGTTTCATGCGTGGATGGTTGTTTCGACTTGGCGAGCGATCCCACGCATTGCGGAGCATGCACAGATTCGTGCAAAACGGGGCAAATGTGCACGTCTGGACAATGCGGGGCATGTCCGGCCGGCACGGTGGAATGCAACAATGGATGTTTCGATTTGTCAAAGGACAACGAGCATTGCGGGCAATGCCAAACGAATTGTGGCGGCGGTGTCTGCATTTCCGGCACTTGCCAATGTGCGCAAGGCCAAGTCAATTGCGGCAATCAGCTCGGTTGTCGAGATCTTTCGGCGGATCCCACAAGCTGCGGTATGTGTGACACCACATGTGGCCTGGGTGCATGCGTTTCCGGCGCGTGCGTCTGTGGTGCAGGACAAACTCAATGCGGCGCTGACATTGGTTGCAGCGATCTGTCGTCGGATCCCCAAAACTGCGGACAATGCGATAACCGCTGCGGTCCTGCCGGAATGTGCGTTTCAGGTCAATGCCTGTGCCCCGCACCAGCAACAACGTGCCAAGGCGCAGGATGCGTCGATTTGAACACCGATCGGCGTAATTGCGGTCAATGCGGCAATGATTGCAACAACAATGAAGTTTGCGTCGCCGGCCAATGCCAAGGATGATACTCACGAAAATGCGGTGACACATAGAGTCACCGCTATTTCAGCCAACTTCCTTCCCGCATCTTTCCACCAAGCACGTACCTTGACGCTCTGATTCACCGCGGATACCGCCGTGCATGTCGCGGCCGCACGTCGAATTGCTCGACGCGCGGCTTTCAGCTTCAAGCGAAGCGAGCCTCATCGAATCGCACTTCCCGCTCGTGTGTCGATACCACTTTCGAGTACTGTCTCGGCCTACTCCTTCCGAACATCACCTCACCTCGCGGATCTTTGATCCCTTCGGACGAGGTGGGAAATAAATGCTTAGGAGACCGAATGATGTGAGGTATCTTGGCAACATAGTCAGGAAGCAGCAACGGACAAGACGCTGCAACCGATCATCAGACGAGTGGAAGGAATCGAGTTATGAAACGGGCCATCGGTGTTGGAGTTTGGTTGGCATTGGTCATGACGGCCATGGGATGCGCGAAGGGCGACGGTTCGCCGGATGGGGGCGGCGGGTACAAGAATTGTAAAACGGGGGCCACTCGATGCATGGGAAATAATGTTTTGAAGTGTAACGACGACGTGTGGGAGGACAGCGGTCCGTGCGTGGGACAAACCTGCTCGGGAGATGGAGTGTGTTCGGGGGAATGCGCGCCGGCGCAAAAACAATGCAATGGATTGCAAGTGCAAGGGTGTGCCGATGGCAGCTGGTCGGACGTCGAGGCGTGTCCTTTCGCGTGCGGTGACGGCGCATGTAGTGGAGAATGCGTCCCTGGAGCAATCGGATGCAATGGTAATATGCGACAAACCTGCACGCCGGCGTCGTTCTGGAAGGACGAGACGGAATGCACGGCGGCCGGTACATATTGCGTGGCGGGCGATTGCAAGTTGCCTGCGAGTTGTGAATCCTTGGCAAACAACTGTGGTCCGTCAGGAAATGAAAGCTGCTGCTTGGCGACGTCCATCGCCGGTGGTACGTACAATCGCATCAATGACTCGACGTTTCCCGCGACCGTGAGCAACTATCGATTGGATCGATTCGAAGTAACCGTGGGTCGATTTAGAAAATTCGTCGATGCTTATCCAAACAGCAAGCCCAAGGTAAATCAAGGCGCTCATCCATTGATGCTGGGCAGTGGCTGGGATACGGCATGGGATGTCAAATTGCCACCAACGCAAGCAGAATTGCTAGCGGCCATCAAATGCAGCAATGAGACCGCGTGGACCGACACGGCGGGAACGAACGAACTCAAGCCAATGAATTGTTTGGATTGGTATACATCGTTTGCATTCTGCACGTGGGATGGCGGGCGACTACCAACGGAATCTGAATGGAACCACGCGGCATCGGGTGGAACGGACCAACGCGCATATCCATGGTCGGATCCCTCGAGTTCTACGACCATCGATACGACGTTCGCGAATTACAATTGCGAAGGCGATGGCGTCGGGCAGTGCACCTTCGGCGACATATTGCCTGTAGCTTCGAAATCGCCTCTCGGCGATGGGAAATTTGGGCAAAGTGACCTGGCCGGGGGTATGTGGGAATGGGCCGTCGATCGATATGGTGCGCTCCTCAATCCTTGCACCGATTGTGCAAATTTGACTGGTAGCGACACGTACCGAGTCGTGCGTGGAGGAGGCTGGATCATTCACGAATTGTTGTTGCTCAATTCCGCCCGATACAACCAAGCACCCACAATTCGACTCCGCGACGTCGGAGCACGATGCGCGAGAAATCCGTAACACCTCGTCCCCAAAGTTCATCGTAGTGCGAGGGTCGATATTCATTGCATGAACGTCGACATTCTTGATACGCCATTGAAACCAATGGCAGGCAACGATGATGATGACGACGTCAGTTTCGACGACGTAACCGAAGTGTTGCCCAAACACCGGCAAGCTGCGCTCATTTCGGACGCGATCCGACCACCAATGCCTCCTACGCCTACCGGCATGCACATCGTCGACGAACCGACGATGATGTTGCCCGATGACGGCACGTTGGACGCATGGGACGACGCGACGGAGACGCTGAGCGTCGATGCGCAATCACAGTTGCTATCAGCACCCGCTTTGCCCTTTCAGCAGCGCGCTTTGCCGACAGCGCAAAACGTCGAAGATCCGCCCACGGAACAATGGACCGACGTCACCGAACAACTCTCGCCCGCGGAACAAGCTCGCCGAGGAACTGCGCCGACATTGCCTTTCAACGCTGGACCATCGACATTGCCCGATGCCTCCACGCCGAGACAAACTTCCGCTGCGACGCCGTTTGTCAGGCGAATCGATCCCGATGACGACGATCTGATTCGCTTCGATGATCAAACCGAACACCTGTCCCTAACAGCACACCTCATCGCGGCACACAGCGAATTGCTGCCGTTCGCTCCCGCATCGTTCGTCGGCATTTCGTCGTCTGATCCATTCGCCGATTCGATTTCGTCGAGCGCATCGATTGCTGCACAAACGATCCACGCAGATCCCACGCCTGCGCCAAAAGCATCCCGATTCTTCCATCGCGTCGCTGCGCCAGGCATCTCGCAAACGACCGCGCTTGTCACGGCGCTCGAGCCACGACAAACCGACGCCATTCCGCTCGTTCACGATTCCAACATCTCGGTGTTCACGTTTCCGTGGATGTTCCAAGGCAATCGATGTCTCCGCACGGTCGTCGTCAAAATGACCTGCGACATCATTTCCGATGACGTCGCGCAGATCCGCGACGAACCCGACTTCCCGTTGGGCGACGTATTTCGCGACGACGATCGAGCCCAAAGTTTGCTTTACGCCAGCGACTTCGTTCCGCAAAAACCCAAAGTCGACGTCACGCTCGTCGGACACGCAACAACGACGGGGCCCGCCGTCGATTCGGCCATCGTTGAGTTTCGATTTGGCAATCCCGCGCAAGGTGGCTTCGAGCGCAAAATCAGAATCCATGGACAACGGCGCTTCGAACGTGCCGCGAACGGCACCGTTTCTCCAGGAAAACCCACGACCTGGACCCGTATCCCACTCGTTTACGAACACGCTTTTGGCGGAACAGATTGTCCAGACAACCCCGTCGGTATCGGCAAAGATGGCATCTTCGCGCCGCAACTCGACCACCTGTCACGCCTCGTTCGTACGCCGAGCAGCACCATTGACGCCGCGTGTTTCGGTCCCGTTTCGCCTAGCTGGCCCGTGCGTCATACAAAAATCGGCACGTTCGATGCTTCCTGGAGCGCCAAACGCTGGCCGTCCATGCCCGTCGATCACGATTGGGCGTACTGGCAATCAGCCCCTACACAACAACAACTCGACCTCGCCAGAGGCGACGAAACGTTTGTCTTGGTCGGAGTTCATCCCAAATACGGCGTCATTGACGGACGTTTGCCGGGACGTACCGCGCGCTGTTTTGCGGACAGAAACGGCCATCTGTACGAAGTTGCCTTGCGCCTCGACACCATCGCGTTCGACGCCGACAAGATGAAAATTGACATGATCTTCCGTGGTTCCATGGAAGTCGCCGATGACGACGCCACCGATGTCGCCGCCGTTTTTGTCACGATGGAACCCGTTGAAGGCCCCTCATTGTCGCTCGACGAAGTCTACGCGCGGTATCGTGCCAAGCAGGATTTGCTGGCTGCCGCTTCGTCCGAGCCGCTCGCGAAACCCGCCAACGATCAGTCGTTGGAAACGTTCGCACCACGACAAACCTCCATCGAAACAGCGCTTGCCGCTGGAGGCGCCGTGTCGCTTGGTGCTTTGCCCGAAGCTCACGCCTCCGAACAACCAGCCAACCCCGTTCCGCCACCTGAACAGCTCGATCAAACAGCTCGTCGAATGGTCGAAGCGCGGATTGCCCAGAGCGAAACGCTCGCGGAACTCGATCTCGAGAATGCTGATCTTTCCGGCATGGATTTGTCAGGACAAATATTCACCCGGACAAACATGCGACGAGCGAATCTACGCGGCGCAAAACTCGAAGACGCCGATCTAACGGATGTAAAAGCAGCGAATGCCGTGTTCAAGGACGTGAAAGCCGCCCGTGTTCAGCTCGATCGCGCCGACTTGACGGACTGCAACTTCGACGGTGCAGATTTGCAGGAAGCGTCGATTGACGAGACAAACCTAACGAATGTACACGCGACGGGGGCAAACTTTCGGCGCACACGAGGCGAAGGTGTTCAATTTGTGCACGCTTCGTTGGGCTTTGCGGCATTCGATCACGCAGAACTTCCCAAGGCTGACTTTTCCTCCGCGGTACTTGAAAACGCATCTTTTGCCCATGCACGTATTGTCGACGTACGTTTTTACGACGCTGCAGGTCACGCGATCGCGTTCGACGAAACCATCATGACGGGCGCGCGAGCAGACGGAACCAAGTTCGAACACGCTTCGTTTGTAGGCGCAGAAGTGTCGGGATCGGTGTGGGACAAGGCGAAGTTATCGGATACGAAGTGGTCGTGGGCCACGCTCGCTCATGCGAGTTTCCAACGTGCGGAATTGGATCGAGCGGTCTTTTCGAGTGCGAGACTCATGCATGCAACGTTCCGCAAAGCGCACCTCGTCGACGCGGTGTTCGACAAGGCAAACCTGATGCATGCCTCGCTCGAAAGCGCGGATCTTACGGGGGCCGTACTTCGTGACGCGAACTTGTACGGCGCCGAAACATGGCGCGCCAAGCTGGAACGCACCGACTTGTCGCGTTCCTTGATGCAAAAGTCGAAACTCGGAGGCCAAGCGAAATGACGAGCCCCGCGTCTTTGTTACGCCCCGGCGCGCGTTTGTCGGGTAGAACTTTTGAAGGGTTGTCGCTTGCTGGTCGCGATCTTTCCGACGTGGACCTCAGCGATACCCGCTTGATTCGATGCTCCCTCGAACGCGCGCAATTGTCCCGTACGGTCCTCCGTGGAGCGCTTTTGTCAGACGTGAACTTGCAAGGTGCGGTGTTCGACGCCGCAGATCTTGAAGACGCGAAGTTTGTCCAAACAAATGCCGACGACGTCACCCTGCAAGATGTCCTCGCGGCGCGCGTGTGTTTCGACAAGACTCGGTTGTCACGCGCAACGATTCTGCGCACCTCGTTTGCCGGCGGATCCTTTGTCCGTGCGCGTCTCGATGGATCCACGTTCGAAGAAGTCGACGCAACGGGCGCGGACTTCACCGCGGCCCAATTGGACCACGTCACGCTGACGCGGAGCATGTATTGTCAAGCCAAACTCATGCAAGCGACACTCACCGGCGCGCGTTGCAACGACACGGACTTTGAAGGCGCGGACTTCACCGATGCAAAACTCGATCGCGCATTCTTCGAAAAATGTTTCCTAGCTCGAGCCAAAGCGTATGGCGCGAGTTTCGATGGCGTGAGGTTTCAGGAATCGGTTCTTTCCGGAATCGATTTTCGCAAAGCGCGTATCGAACGCACGACGTTTTTCAATAGCTTGCTCGATGAGATCGACGCGACGGACGTCCGTTTTGGAGCAGCAGATCTGCGTTTGTCACTCTTTACCGGAGCAACGTTGGTGCGTGCTGACCTCACGGGCGTGGATGCGACGAAAACGAATTTCGATCGTGCCGACTTGCGGCAAGCGCGCCTGATGCAGTCGACGGCGTTACACGCGAGCTTTTCGGAAGCGAAACTCGATGGAGCGGATTTGTCGGGTACAGATATCGAAGAAGCTTCGTTCGAAGGCGCGCGTGCAATTGGAGCGCGATTCGACGGGGCGCGCGGCCGGCGAGTGAGGTTCGTCAACGCAAACCTACGTGGGGCGAGCTTGGTGGATGTCGTATTTCAATACGCTGACATGTCGCATGCACAGATGGAAGGAGCGGACCTTTCCGGTGCGGATTTTGAAGCCGCGGACATGCATCGTGCGACCCGGCGTGACGCGCGTGTGCAGGGGACAAACCTGAAGGGTGTACGCGAAACCGATCCGGATCGGGCACGTGCAGAGGATTTCGATTCTGGTTCTCGAAGCGTAGGTTGAGGAGGAACGGCGATGTTCGATGTGCGCAAAATTTCACTCGTAATCACCACGTTGGAGGGCACGGAACTCGAGGTCTCCACGGTGGCGGGACGGGAATCGATTTCTGAGTTGTTTTCGTATCAGATTCTCGCGAACTATCGAGAGCGAGGAATGGGGGGAATCACGGCCGATGACTTGCTGGGGCAAGAAGCGGACCTGTTGATATACCGCAATGATGAATTGGTACGTCGTGTCCACGGCATGATTTGCGAGGTGTTCGATCGGCTCGAAACGGAATCGGATTATTCGACATTCGATTTGCACCTCGTGCCGCGTGCGTATCGATTGGCACTGATGGAGCAGCAGGACGTGTTGCTCGACGTGGATTTGCCGTTGTTGCTGCGACAAAAGCTTGCCGCCGCGACACTGACGGAAGGCAAGGACTTCGAGATTCGATTGTCCGGGAAATATCCTGTACGTGACCTTTGTGTCCAATATCGGGAAACGGATTTGGCATTTTTGTCGCGATTATGCGAACATTATGGCGTTGCATATTATTTTGAGCATCAAAGCGGCACTGACGTCTTGGTCTTCGTGGACCTGAACGAATCGTATCCGCAGATCATTGGCAATATCGAAGTGCCGTATCGGCCGCGTGGCGAGCATCACGAGATCTATCGCTTCGAGGAAAAACTGCGCATGATTCCTGCGCAGTATGTCGTGCGTGATTACAACTACCGCAATCCACAACTAAGTTTGCAGGGACAATCCGCATTCGAAGATGGCAAGGGGCTGATGTCCGAATACGGGTCGCACGTAAAAACGCCCGAAGAGGCCACACAAATGGCGCAAGTTCGGGCGGAAGAACGGATCACTTCGCGCCGCGGATTCGAAGCATCGACAGACGTCGAACGCATTTGCGCTGGCTCGCGGTTCATATTGTCAGAACATCCCATGGGCAACATGCGGCTGCTCGTGACCGAAGTGACGATCGAAGCCGCGCAGTCGGCGTTCGGTGCTGGTATTTCGACAGTCGAAAGCAATCGTTTCGAGGCGAAATTCAAAGCGATTCGTGAAGCTGTGCGTTTCAGACCGCAACGTACGACGCCGAAGCCGCGTATTCATGGCGTCATCAATGCCGTCGTGGATGCCGACGAAAAAGGCAAATATGCCGAAATCGACGATCAAGGGCGTTATCGGGTAAAGTTCTTGTTCGATACGGTCACGCCCGATGGAAAGCCAGCATCGCGTTACGTACGCATGGCGCAACCGCATACAGGCGCCGGATATGGCTTCCACTTTCCACTTCGCGCCGGTATCGAAGTATTGATTTCCTTCGTCGATGGCGATCCTGATCGTCCGATCATCACCGCGGCCGTGCCAAACCCACAAACGCCCAGTCCGGTGGCCAAGAACAATTCCACTCGGAATATCATGCGCACGGGTGGTGGCAACGAGATCAATATCGACGATACGACGGACGGGCAACGCATCAAATTGCACACGCCTTTTGCCAGCACGACATTTCAGCTTGGCGAGAAAAACTCCCCAGAAAAAGGCGCATCCTTGGAAACGTGGGGTGCATTCAGCCAATTCGCGCTCGCTGGAACGGCGAAGATGTCGAGCTGGGACAATGTGATCAACATGGCGGCAGGCACGATTACCTCGGGTAACATCGTTTCGAGTGCAGGCAATACGTTAGCCGACACGAGCCTGGGTATTCTCACGTTGCTCGACTTGACGACCAATTCTGAAGGTGGCCTCGCTTCGATTGCCGTCAAAGTCATTGAAAAATTAAAAGAGAAACAGGCCGAGCAACTAGAAAAGGCGCAAAAAGCGCAAGATGACGCGGAAGCCACGTTGGCGCTGGCTATTGAACTTCGCGCGGCACTCATGTTTCAAGCCGCCAATGATCCGGCAGCCGTGGCAAAAATTCGACAAGATTTAGGGATTCCAAGCGACACGCCAATCACGATTGCCACGATTCAAGCAGCGCTAAAAGCGTCGGTCGAAAACCGCGTAGCGCCGCTAGAAACGAAGATTGACCTCGACGGATCCACGATGCGTGGTGATCCGCCTATGACATTTGGTCAAGCAATCGTTGCAATGTCCGCGGATCCCAAAGGTGAAAATGCAAAAGCGGCCATGACGGCGTTGCTTCAGCACATGAACGATATGAAGCAAAAGGCTGCGGATCCTGCGGCGACGGCATCGTCGCGCAGCGCGGCGCAAGCAGAAATCGATCAACTCGGCGGCTTGGCATTGTCGTTCCAGCAGCAAGGTGGCACGGCCGATCCTTTGGTGATGCCGTCGTCGGCGGCGTGGTCGGACGAATTCGACGCGTATCAAGCTTCAGCGGCGAGCATTGCCGCACTCATGGCTGAAGTGGAAGCCCATCGACAAGACGTACTGGCGAATCCCGATAGCCTGGATCCAACGAGCGACGCGTCGCTGCTTGTGTTGATGATGGCGGTTATCGCCGCAAAAGCGGAATACCAGCGTGTCGAATTCGAAACGACGGAAGGTGACCGAGCGCAAGCGATAGCGCAGGCGGAAGAAGTCATCGGCGGCATCAACAATGTCAAAGACAGCGTGACCACGTTCGTTACGCTGTACAGCACCATTAACAGCATGCTCGGCATGCTCAACGAGGGCGACACCGTTACCGAAGTCAAAAAGCAATGGGACGACGCGAGCAATTTGTTATTTACGTCGAAACATCGCGAACACGACGGGAAATACGTTCTCGGTAAAGCCGTACCTAATTGGATGGGCTCATTGACGGGGTGGCCGATCGTATTTGCATCGCTGCTTGCCGGGACCGTCATGCCCGGCGCTGCGGTATTGGTGCAATTGGCGCTCGCCAGAAAAAGAGCCGCGTACAAGACGGCGGTCGAAACGGCCTCGGCCGCTGGCAAGGTGATTACCGCAAATTCACCCGAGCCGACCTTCAACATTATCCAATCCGAAGGTACAGCCATTTTGCGAGGCGCAGAAGCCGCGATGGTCGCGGGCCAAGTCACCGTGCTCATGGCGCAAAAAGCAGCAGTGCAGCCACCAACTCCGCCGACGACGTTTTTGGGCGGTATTGCTGCCAAATTCACGGAACTTCAGGGCAAAGTGACCGCATTGTTCAAACCTGGTGCGGACGTTCTAACCGCAGTCAGTGCGATGTTAGCAACGGCGGTGCCCAATGAAGGCACCATCGCGGTCATTGGCGAAGTTCAAACGCTGATAGCTTCCCCGAATCTCGTTGAAGTCACGGGGCTCGAAAAAGTCAAGGTAACGTCGACGAAACACGTGGATGTGTTGGGCGAAGAAAAGGTCGACGTACTCGCCGGACCACGCGCCAAACCGCCGTGGGGAGTCAAAGTCGACGCAACGGCGAAAAAGGTCACCATGGGTCACGTCATTGGCGATTGGAAAACGGAAATCACTGATCGTACGGCCAAAATTGGCGACCTCAAGATGAGTCGTGGCATGCAATCGGAAAAAGCCGCTACGAAACTCGTGCACGGCACATCGACGTCGCTTGAAATCACCACAAGTGCGGCAACGTTGAAAGCGTCATCAAACATCGACGTCAAGGCGCCCATGATCAAAATAAGCGGCCAAAAAGTCATGATCGGCTGAAAGCAGGAGACGACAATGCGTAAAGCAATCGCAAAAAAACAGCGGACGCAAGTCGTCGAGGTTCCTCTCGACGGCGGAGGATCGGTTTCGGTCGACGGTGGATCTGCAACGATTCGCGATCCAGAAGGTCGGATTGTGGTGTTGTATACGCACGGTCGAGCCGAGATTGTCGCGCCAGACGGAGACCTCGTGTTTTCGGCGCCCGCGGGCAAAGTGAGAATCAGCGCGGGCACGGACATCGAATTGGCCGCGCGGGGAAACCTCACGCAACGCGCCGGTGAAACGGCGAGTGTATTGGCAACGCGCATCGTGCAGACGGCGAGTCATATTGCGTTACAAGCCGAACGGGTCGAAGTGACGGCTACACGGCTTGTGGAACGCACGCGCGACACGTATCGAGAAGCGACGGACTTGATGGAAACACGCGCCGGACGGGCACGATCGCTCATCAGTGACGTGTATGCGCTTTTGTCGCGACGAACGACGATGGCGTCGAAAGAAGATACGACGATCGACGGTAAACGCGTTTTACTTGGCTAAACGAAAGGAGTCGACATGTTTCCTGCATCGACAACTGGCGGAGGGACGTGTATGGGGACGCCGGACGTTTGCAAAACGCCGCCGCTCCAAATCCCCGTGCCATATGTGAATATCGCCCAACTGGCGATGTGTCAAAACGTCGCTTTGAACGTGCTCGTGAAAATGCGCCCTGCGGTGGTCCAAGGATCCATCATTCCTTTTTCGAGTGGCGATGAGGCTGGCGCGACCGGTGGCGTCATTTCCGGCGTTTTCATTGGTCCGGCGCAACCCAAGACGCAAAGTTCGAAGGTGTACTTCGGCGGTAAAAAGGCGGTGTATTTGGGTTGCACGTGGGGCATGAATGGCAGCAATGCCAACGTGCCGATGGGAATGCAAGTCGCTCCATCGCAAACGGGCGTTGTCGTCGCCCCGTGAATCAATACGAATCAATGCGGTGCTGAAGCGGAAACGGCAGGCAACGGCGGAGCATTTTCTTGGCCGTCGCCTCCAACAATCAGCGCGACAATGGCGCCGGTCAGGACAAAAAGAACAATTGCCGCAGCAATCCACGCGCCCCAATAGAATGCCGCACGTGATTGAACCGGAACGTTTTTTTCAGGGACATATGTCGGCGTTGGAGAAACGAACTGCGCAGGAAATGCTACTGTGGCTACGCCCGGCTCGGGAATGGGGACATGGAAAGCACGTGGCGCCAATTGCGCTGGTGAAAAATCTACACGAGGGTTTGTCGAAGAAGACGAAATGAGACTTTGCGGTTGGTTGTGCTCAGTATCGAGTAGCATCGTCGCGTGAGGCGTACGAATTGGCGACGATTCGCGTGGTGGCGGCGGAAATTCTGGCGGAATTACGCGCAAAAGATTCGACGACGACATCTTGATCGTGGCTTCCGCACGATGCTGTTTTGGGTCCGCCACATCGACTCGTTCGGTCGTCGGATCGTCGACAATGGGCATGATTGGCGCTTGAGGTAATGGCGGAGCAAAAACCCGTTCATCGTTTTCGATCCGTTCGAGGACGCGTGCCCGCTCATTGAGTGTTTCGCTGGCAAGATTCAGAACCCACGCCGATATTTCGGATGTCGTTGCCAGCATTCGCGTTGCTTCGAGCGCTTCGGCCATCGCTGCCGCGGTGGGATAACGTTCATCCGCACGACCGCGCAATGCGCGTAAAGCAATTTCATCGAATACTTTAGGTAAATCTGGCACGCGTGAACTGGGCGGGTCGAGATTCCCATCAGCGGCGCGTCCAACCGTGAGCGCATGCGCATTGCCTGAATGCAATCGTCGACACGTGAGTGCTTCCCAAAGCACCACACCTGACGCATAAATATCGGCACGGCGATCGATTTCTTCGCCCCGAATGTGCTCGGGCGCCATGTATGCCAATTTGCCTTTGATCGCACCATCGGCGGTCATCGCCAAACGTCCCGCAGCGCGGGCAATGCCAAAATCGAGCAATCGGGCAACTCCATCGACACCCACGATGATATTTTGCGGAGAGATATCGCGATGCACGACGCCAAGTAGTTGTCCCGAGGAATCCCTTGCTTCGTGCGCCGCATGCAAACCATGGAGAGCGCTCGACAAAACAGCGGCAACGATACTCGGCGGAACTTTTTCCTTGCGTTTGTTCGTCGCGACAATGAGTCTAGACAAAGGCTCGCCATGCACGTACTCCATAATCAGGAATACTTCGCCGTCTTGGGAGATCACGTCGAGGGTTGGGACGACGTTCGGATGACGAATGCGTGCAGCAATACGAGCTTCGTCCGTGAAGCTTTTTACGATTTCCGGGTCTTTGGCGTGATACCGATGCAGACGTTTGATCGCTACGGTGCGTGAGAATCCGACGTCGCCCACGAGTCGACCGAGGTGCACGGTCGCCATGCCGCCCGCGGCGATTTCGTCGTGCACGCGATACCGCCCGATCAAAAGATCTCCTGAAACGCCCGGTCCTGCATTCATCACGGCGGCAGCCTACCACGAATTTTGGTTTGAAAGCACGAAAGGCGCGCCGTTTGGCGCACCACATCCACTGTTGACAAACGCTCCCTACGTTCTTTCTGTCGTCTTGCAATGTGCGAGAAAATCGCTTAACGTCGGTCTTCGAGCTACCCATGCAAGAATTGATCGGGGGGCGATACAGATCTTCAGTCAGGCTCGGTGCGGGCGGAATGGGCACCGTGTATGCGGCGACAGATACGGTCACAGGCAGCTATGTGGCCGTGAAAGTCGTGTCGGCGGACATCGCGGAAAATAGTGTCGCTCTGAGCCGATTCGAGCGCGAGGTGCACGCGGTTCGAGCGCTCGAAACACCGCATGTCGTGCGGATGCTCGACGCAGGGCGCGATGCTTCTTCGGGTTTGCCGTTTCTCGTAATGGAAGTGCTCGAAGGGGACGACGCGGCGTACATCTTCAAACGCATCAAACCACTTCGACCGGACCTTGTTTTGCGTGTGGGGGCCCAAGCATGCGCGGGGCTCGAAATTGCGCACGCCGCACGAATTGTGCATCGCGACATCAAGCCGTCGAATCTTTTTTTTACAATGGGTCCTTCAGCGGGCGAACGAACGATCAAGATTCTCGATTTTGGACTGGCGAAACTCATACCGGAAGCTGAATCATCTCCAGGAAACGTGACGAATTTGACCAAAACGGGGCACTTGTTGGGATCGCCGTTGTACATGGCCCCCGAACAAGCGCGCGGGCAGAAGAATATCGATGCCCGTGTGGACATTTGGTCGCTTGGCGTCGTGCTTTATGAGGCGCTCACCGGGCGCACGCCGCACCCGTTTACGGAAGCGATTGGTGAACTCATCGTTACGATTTGCACAGAACCTGCGGAACGTATCGAGCTACTTGCGCCATGGGTGCCGAAGCAGGTGGCCGACATCGTGCATCGCGCGCTCGAAATCAATCCTGCTGCGCGATTTCAATCGATAAGTGAGATGCGTAGCGCATTGCTGGCGTGTTTGTCTGACGGAACGTTCATTCATGAACATATGCTCGTAACGATCCCCGAATCCGAGCGACTCGCGCTCGCGAGCACCAAGAATACACCACAACCGGTGCAACTCGAGCCGTTGGTGCAAGAGGAGCAGTTCGCGCCGCCGCGTGACAACGAGGCAATAAAGCGTCCACAAACGGCATATTTGGTCGCTGCGGTAGTGGCATTCGCCGCCCTTGGAGGAGTGTTGTCGTTTTTTTTGTTTCGCAAACCCGCTTTGTCAAGAATTGATGCAATGCCTTCTGCTGCACAATCGGCGAATCTTGCCGGCTCTACTCGCACGGTGGGTGTTAACATCGAACCAGCGGATGCCCATGTCACTGTGAACGGCCAAGCGGCGCCATTGCGCAACGGTATGATTACGATCAAAGGAACGCTTGGCAGCTCGCACGTCGTCGGGGTAACGGCTGGGAATCGTACTGAAACGACAAACGTGACCATTGCGGAACAGGGCGCATCGCCAAACCGGGTTACGATCGCACCGATTGCGTCAATGGCGCCGAGCACGACGGGCAAACGAATATCGGACACGCCACGGGTGCCACCAGTGAGCAAACCTGCGCCTACAGATACGATTTATTTGGGTCGATGAACAATCGGTCTGGAGTTCGTCCGTGAGAAGCTTCGAGGCGAAACAGGTTTGGCATGCAGGGCATGCTCGTGTGCCCGCGGTAAAACTTTTCGCTTGACACTGCGGGCAGGCCCTGGTAGTAGACACTCATGCCTGCCGAGCACATCTCCGAAATCCCCCCGCCGCGGGTACGACGTCGATTTCGCAAAGTGAAGGCGTTGTCTCCTGATTCTTCGCAAGGCAGGTTGTCGGAGCCACCGGCGGATGTATCGGCGGATCCATCGGCGGAGGGATCCGCCGATCCCTTTTTGGGTGCGCCGGCAAATACACTATCGAAGACCTTGGTATTTCGTTCGGAAGAATCGTTCGAGGAAAGCGTGTCGGAAACCAAGCGCCACTTGGAAGCACGCACCACGCTGTACCTGGTGCTCCGGAAAGCATACGAGATAGCGAAGAAGAGGCATCGCCAATGGAAAAAGGTAGCCGTTGGTTCTGAGCAATTCGTTTATTACGATTCTCGAGATCCCAAAAAGTGTTTTTCCCCGGATGTGTTTGTCAAGGTCGATTCTGATGCCCGTGACTTCAATACGTGGAAGGTGTGGGAACGGGGAAACCCCGACTTGGTCGTCGAAATCGTCAGCGAATCCGATCGCGACGATAACTCCTGGTGCGACAAGGTCGCTCGGTACGAAGCGAGTGGTGTACGTGAAATCGTGCGGTTCGACGCTGAGGCCCAGGAACAAATCGCAGTCTGGGATCGTGTCGGAAACCAATTGGTCGAACGCAAGCGAAGCGGTGTGACCCTTCTCGAATGCAAAACCCTCGGACTTTATTGGGTAGCGGTCAGGGACGAGACGTACGGCCCCCAATTGAGACTCGCAAAGGACCGCACAGGCAAGCAGATCCTGCCTACCCCGACCGAAAGCGAAGTGGTGCTCGAACAAGAACTGGCGGCGGAACGACGCGCGCGGGCGCAGGCCGAACACGAAAAACTGGTCGCAGAGCAGCGGCACCAAGAAGAGGCGACAGCCAGGCTTGTCGCAGAGCAACGGCAGCTCGTCGCCGAACAGCTGCAGCAGCAAGAAGCGGCTGCGCGTCTTCTCGCCGAACAGCTGCAGCAGCAAGAAGCGGCTGCGCGTCTTCTCGCCGAACAACGGCAGCAGCAAGAAGTGGCTGCGCGTCTTCTCGCCGAACAACGGCAGCAGCAAGAAGCGGCTGCGCGTCTTCTCGCCGAACAACGGCAGCAGCAAGAAGCGGCTGCGCGTGAACAACTCGAGGCAGAAGTCGCCCGCCTGCGTGAGGAAA
>JANORL010000189.1:0-14307 GCA_031415295.1 Polyangiaceae bacterium
CTCAGCGTACGATGTACGCTTCCGCCGCCCTCCCTAGCTTCGCAACACTCGCGACGCCAGATGAACACCCTCTGAGCGACTTCTTTTGAGGTCGAACAAATGACGAGCCCCCTCACCGCGATGCGGGAAGGGGGCTCAGTCGTTTGAGGCCCAATCATTGGGCGTCAAACGAATTTGCGAAGCATCACCAGCAGAAGACGGCGTTGCCGTAGCCACACGACGGACGCTGGAGCAGTGAATACGCGACGCCGACGAGCAAACCGGTGCCCATGCCGATGAACGTGCCCGCGAGGACTTGGCCTTGCGTTTCGAACGGTTGCCCAACGCCATCGACGCTGCGGCCTACGGAGGTGAGCACACCCGCGACGAGTGGAACGGCGACGTTGCCGATGAACGCTCCGGCGTGAAAACGTCCCTTCGAATATTTGAGCGTGTCGACGAGAAAGATGCCGGTACCGACACCAAACGCACCCCATGACGCGAACGCGAGCGTCGAAGGTCCGCCAAAGGTTTCGCAGTTCGAACCCGGACCAGCTACGGCAGGATCGACACCAGCACACCCGGGCCGTACCAACTTCAGCTCGTTCTTGATGGGGCCATCAACGAGAAATGTGGCTGCCGCCATCGTCATCATTGGTGCGAAGTGCGAGAAGTGCCAACGCCCTTTCCAGCCAACCGTGGATTCCGGATCGCTGTAGTAAACACGCGGCATGAGAAACACGGTCGACGCACCAATGATGGTGCTGACTTGAGTCACCGTTGCCCAATCGGGATCACGACCAACGATCGGGTCGACGGTGCTTTGGGCAAACGCCTCGCTGGAGTTGATCCACGAGGCAGCGACGAGGCCCATGCTGGCCAGTACGAGCTGCTTGATTCGCATCCTGCGGAGCCTTCCGTCTTCGTGCGCTTCACGAGGCAAGCGCGGCTATCTCTTCGGGTGGGTAGAAGTCATTGCAAAACGGGCGCGATTTCTCGCGGCCGCGTCGCCGGCGGCTTTGTCTTCGTCGCCAGTCGTTCGAGCGTACGCGCGTGAGAACTGCGGGCCAAAAATAATCATATACGTTTCCTTCTGCTCGCCGGCGTAGTCCCCATGGACCACTTCGTAGAGCTTCCAGAGCGCCTCGAACTTGTTCGAGAAGAGCCCGCCCTTCTTGCCACGTCGCTCGAGATCTTCCTCGATGGTCTTGGGTGACAACTTCGTGAGCAACGTCCGCACACCCTCCATCACACCGCTGATGAGCGCAACCTGGTGCTGCATCACGTCGATGAAAATGGTTTGGAGTTGTCGGGGTGCGTCCGGGCCACCCTGGCCACCAAGAAGCACGGTACCAAGTTCTTTCTCGTCCTTCGCCGCTTCGACATGGTTGCCTTCTTCAGGCTGACTGTCGCGCGCAAGCACCTCAGTCTCGAACTCTTGATAACCGTCACGCAAACTCACGAAGCACTTGAGGAACACTTCCATCACGTCGCGAAGTCGCTTCGCGAACATCAGGACGTCTTCGACACTTTCGATCTGTTTCGAACCAGGTGCGAGCGTGCGTGACAACTCGCTCATCGCCGCATGCGCTGCCGACGCTGAACTTGGTTCGGTAAACATGCGTGGATTCACGCCGTAATACTGCGCAATTTTTTGGAAGTCCTGCTCGGCTCCAATCGCGCCGTGCTCCATCGCCAAACGCTTCAAATAATTTTCACGCACGTCTGGCTGAAGCCGCGGCAAGTGGTCGTAGATCACGCGATACACACCCACCCACGCCGCTCGATACGCTTCGATGTACGGCTGAAGTTGCCGCATGTACGCGTCTTCAGCGCCAGGCGCGATCGGCTTGTGCTGCTGCTCTTTCCACGCCTCCTCAGCATCACCGGATTGATCGAAGTCGAGCACCGTGCCGTCTTTCGGTGCCTCACGCTTCTTCGGTGCAACATCAGCGATCTGCATCCGAATGATCACCGGACCAATCGTCAACTCGGGTGAACCCGTGATGTCGATCGGCGTGTCACGAACCATGCGCCTGCCCGAAAACACCGTGCCGTTCGTCGAACCAAGGTCCTTGGCGATGATCTGTTTGTCCCGTACTTCAATTGCCGCGTGAAATTGCGACACATACGGACGATCGATCGGCAAGTCGTTCAGCGCGTTGCGGCCAATGCGGACAGGGAAGCGTTCGTACGTCACGTCGAAGCTTTGGTTGGCCTGGGTGTCGATAACCCGGGCCACGAGCGCCACCGCCATGCGCCGAGACTAGCAGACACCATCACCTCAAAAGTAGACCCCCAAAACCCCTCCCATCCAATTCCACTTTCCCCCGCGATTTTACGATCGTTCCCGTTTTCTTGACCAGTAGACCTACATCATGCGACCTTGCATGACATGAGCCTACTCCACAGGATTCCGCCCCTCGTCTCCGCTATCGCATTTGGATACGGCGTTGGGATGACTGCCCCGGAAACGGCCTTGACGCCGGTCCGTGCCGCTGTTGGCGAGCATCGGGAGTCAGGAGGCATACCGGCTATCGTGCGTCCCGCAGAGCGTGGAAACTTTGCAAGTTTGATTACGACGCCTGGACATCGAGGTCAACCAGCGCGCGACGGGTTTGCTGCGCGCACAGGTGGACCTGAGTCAAAAGAGCTTGGTCGTTTGCGCGAGACTGGGGGAGTCGACGCGGAACGTGGTGAGTCGCGTGAAGTCGAAAAGCCGCTGTTTTCAAGGTCGCAACGGCTTTCTTCTACGGGCGCGGAAGTAAATGTTACGGATCCGGACGATCTCGACATGGCTGGTACCGACGCGTTGTCGCGTCTGCAGTTGCCAGACCTCAAGCTCACGATCACGCGACGCACACTCAAGTACGTCAACTTCTTCGCACGCACCGACAAGGGTCGGCACATGTTCGAAACGTGGCTTCGTCGCAGCGGCAAGTTTGCAGATTTGATCCAGCACGAACTTCGTGAGTGGCGTTTGCCCGAGGATCTGATTTGGCTGTCGATGATCGAAAGCGGATTTGATGCGCGGGTGAAGTCTCCCGCGGGCGCGGTTGGTCTTTGGCAGTTCATGCCGTCGACGGGAGCCGTTTATGGGCTCGTGCAAAACAAGCATGTCGATCAACGCAAGAACCCAAAGCTCGCGACGACGGCGGCGGCGCATCACTTGCGCGATCTCTACATGCGGTTTGGAAGTTGGGACCTTGCGCTCGCTGCGTACAACATGGGTTACGAGCAGCTTCTCGATCGTATCGATCGGTACGGCACCGCAGACTTCAACGAACTCGCACGACAAGAAGCGTTGCCAACGGAGACTGCGTCGTACGTTCCGAAGATCGCGGCGGCGGCCCTCATCGCCAACAACCTCGAGCGTTTCGGATTTGATCAAGTCGAGATCATGCGTCCGATGGACATCGCCGAAATCGCTGTGCCGCCTCGTTTGTCACTCAAGACTTTAGCCAAAGCAGCGGGCGTGTCTGTCAAGACAATCCGTACGATCAATCCCGACATGCTCGGTGACAAAGTTCCGCCGGGTCATGGAGATTTCCTCCTGAACATCCCGCCCGAGTCGCTCTCACGTGCGCATGCGATGTTGCCCGTGCTGTTGCAGACGGAGCCGATCTCCGTCGACGATTCTTCGGTGCTCGATCCGGTTGATCTTGTTGGTGGTCGCGAGGCGCGTTTGCGAACGAATGGTCGTGGCGACGGCAGTTTGTTGTCGATGTTGCCGGCGTACAAGAAGCGTCGTGCGTTGCGCGACCCAGTGGAGGACTTGGTCGCGACCGATGACGACGGACAAGATGACGACAATGTTTTCGATTCTCCGGAACCGCGTCGTCGAGTGAAGCGAAGTGGTCGCAAGACGCTCCTCTACAAGGTTGGTCCAGGCGACACCTTGCTCGGCGTGGCGCGTCAGTTCGCGATGGACGTCGACGACGTTGCGAAAGAGAACCACATCGATGGTGACGCGAAGCTGCGCACGGGTGCGATCTTGAAGCTGCACGTGAAGCCTTCTGTGCTGGGTGCGATGGACGATCGTGTCGAAGTTGGCGATCGTGACGGCAAGACCGACGACGCAGCAAAGCCGGGACACGGAGAGTCTTCAGGACCCAAAACGGAAGCAAAACGCTCCCAGCGGGACAAGGGTTCAGCAGTTCGCAGTGACAGACCGCACGGCTGAACCAGTCGTTCGACTTTTCCGATCAATTTCAGCTCAACGCGAACGATCCGACGAGTGCTCCCCACGGACACGATCCTGTGTACGATGCGGGCGCCATGAGTATGCTCGTCGAAGCCAAATCCATTATCAAAAGGCTCTCTCGGATATGCACCACTGCACTCGAGGCGGCCGTCGTTCAATGTGTAAACGCACGGCACTACGAGGTGACCGTAGAGCACCTGCTTCTTGCACTGCTCGACGACGCGAACTCCGATGTCGCGTTCCTCGTAATGCACTACGACCTCGACCCTGCGAGGTTGCGTCAAGCGCTCCAACGCAGCTTGTCTGACCTTCGCACCGGGAACGCGGGCAAACCCGTGTTTTCTCCGACGATGCTGGAGTGGATGCAAGATGCGTGGACGGTTGGATCCGTCGAATACGGATTCGCCAAAGTTCGCAGCGGCATGTTGTTCTCGCGTCTGCTGATCCAGACCAGCCGCTACACGATGAGTGGCGTCGGCGCGTTGCTGGAAGGCATCTCGCGCGAAGACATCAAGACGAACCTGCAAAAAATTGTTTCGGGTTCGAAGGAAGAAGCCGAGTCACTTCCTGCTGCTGGCGGAGGTGCCGGTGGTGCATCGGGTGGTGGCGGTTTGCCGTCGGGCGCTGGGAGCGCTCCGGCTGACTCGGCGCTCGCGAAGTACTGCGTCGACTACACGGGTCGCGCACGCGCTGGCGAGATCGATCCCATCTTCGGTCGCGAGAGCGAGATTCGACAGATGATCGACATCCTCGGTCGTCGTCGAAAAAACAACCCGATCATCGTTGGCGACAGCGGCGTTGGTAAAACCGCGCTCGTTGAAGGCTTGGCGCTCATGATCGTGAACAACCAAGTTCCGCCGATCATGCAAGGCGTCGAGATCATGGGTCTCGATCTTGGTCTTCTTCAAGCCGGCGCCGGCGTGAAGGGCGAATTCGAGAACCGCATGAAGCAGGTCCTCTCGGAGATCAAAGGTTCGGCCTATCCGATCATTCTGTTCATCGACGAAGCGCACACGATCATCGGTGCTGGCAATCAAGCCGGCGCAGGCGACGCTGCCAACTTGCTCAAGCCTGCACTCGCACGTGGTGAGCTCCGCACGATCGCTGCGACGACGTGGGCCGAGTACAAGAAATACTTCGAGAAGGACGCCGCACTTGCTCGTCGCTTCCAGCCTGTGAAGGTCGACGAACCGAGCGAAGCCGTTGCGATCACGATGCTTCGCGGTCTGCGCTCCAAGTTCGAAGATGCGCACAACGTCATCGTCACGGACGAAGCTGTCGTCGCCGCGGTCAAACTCTCGGCGCGATTCATCCAGGGCCGCCTCCTCCCCGACAAGGCGGTGGATCTTCTCGATACGTGTTCGGCGAAGGTGAAGATCGCGTTGCAGCAGAAGCCTGCGCAAGTCGAGGATGTCGAGGTTCGCATCACGACGTACTCGACCGAGCTTGCCGCGCTGAAGCGAGATCTTGCAGCAGGCATCACGCTCCTCGAGGAGGAGCGTATTGGGCAACTCGAAGAGAAGATCGAGAAGGCCAAAGTGGAGCTCGAGAAGGTCAGTGCTGCGTACTTGAACGAGTCCGAAGGCGCCAAGAAGGTCCTCGAGTCTCGCAAGCGCATGAACGAAGCGAAGAGCGAAAGCGAACGCGACGCGATCCGCAAAGAGGTTGTCGCGGCCATCGACAAACTTCACAAGGACCAAGGCGAAGTGCCGCTCATCCGACCTGACGTGGACGAAGCGATGGTCGCAGCCGTCGTCAGCGCGTGGACGGGCATTCCTGCTGGCAAGATGCAGTCGGACAACGTCCGAGCGCTCGTCGAGATGGAAGCGCGTCTCAATAACCGTATCAAGGGTCAGGCCCACGCGCTCGAAACGGTCGCCAAGGAGCTTCGCTCCGCTCGTGCGGGTCTGAAGCCCGCGAACACGCCGATGGGCGTCTTCCTCTTCGTTGGTCCGTCAGGCGTTGGTAAAACCGAGACCGCGTTGGCCCTTGCCGACATGCTTTTCGGTGGCGAACGCATGATGGTCACCGTCAACATGAGCGAGTTCCAGGAAAAACACACGACTTCCCGGCTCATCGGTTCACCGCCTGGTTACGTCGGTTATGGCGAAGGCGGCATGTTGACGGAAGGCGTGCGTCAACGTCCGTACACCGTGGTTCTTCTCGACGAATGCGAGAAGGCGGATCCGGACGTTATGAACCTGTTTTACCAAGTGTTCGACAAGGGCCAACTCACGGATGGAACGGGCCTTCTCGTCGACTTCAAGAACACGGTCATCATCCTGACGAGCAACCTCGCGACGGACAAAATCACGAACCACGTTGTGAGTGCATGGGAAGAAAAGCGTGAGCCCGTCATTCGTGAGATCTACGAGGAGATCAAACCGACGCTCTCTGCGCATTTCAAGCCCGCACTGCTCGCGCGTATGACGGTTGTCCCGTACATCCCGATCTCGCCGGCCGCGCTTGGAGACATCACGCGCTTGAAGCTCAACTCGCTCGTTGATCGTTTGAAGAAGAGTCAGAGGATCGACGCGACGTACTCGGATCGCATGGTTGAACTCATTGCGAGTCGTTGCACGGAAGTCGATACGGGCGCCCGCAACATCGATCACATCTTGCGCGCGTCGCTCTTGCCGCTGCTCTCGTCAGAGATTCTCGGCAAGATGGCTGAAGGGCTCATGCCGAAGAAGTTGTTCATCGACATCGATGATCAGAAGAACTTCACGGCCGTATTCCCCGAGTGATCTGAACTCGAGACTCGAAAGCAAGGCTCCTCTCGCGCAGGTTTGGCGAGGGGAGTCTTTGTTTTTGGGCCGATGCTTTTCGCACGCGCATCTCGATGCGCGCGGGTCGAGCGTCGACATCGATCCAAAAAATTGGGCCATTCACCGCGCCTTCCGATAGAAAGGAGAGCCATGGCGGTTTTAGCGTCGGTTACCCATCGTGTGCGCAGGCGTGCGGCCCACGTCCTCATCGGACTTGGTCTCAGCCTCGGCCTTGTGATGGGCTCGCTCGGGATGGGGTGTGCACAAAATGCTCCGCCTGCTGCACCAAAGCCGTGTGACGTGCAGATCGTCACGCTTCGGATTTACGCAGCAGACAACATCAATCCCAACGAGAACCAGAATCCTCGTTCCGTCGTCATTCGGCTTTACCAGTTGAAGGACGAGATGCGTTTGCAGAACGCGAGTTACGACGAAGTTCTGCTGACGGACAAAGAAGTGCTCGGTGAAGACATCATCTCGAAAGATGAGGTGGTGGTTTTTCCGAACGATCTTGTCGAGATCAAATTCGAGCGGATGAAAGAGGCCAGCGTTCTTGGCGGTGTGGCGTTGTTCCACAGTCCGAAAGGGCAGAGCTGGAAGACGTTTTACACGTTCCCTCTCAAGCCCGGAGAAGCGCAGTGCGCGGGGCGCGAAGCTGATGGTGGTCCAGCAACGGCGGACCCTCACGTGTCGTTTTTCGTCGAGTCGACGAAGCTCGACAACGGCAGCGAGTTTGACGAGTCGATGTTTCCAAACGCGACGTCGATTCGCAAAGTCAACTTGCCGAAGAAGTCGTCTGGGGACGCGCCCAAAGCTGCGTCCTCAGGGCCTTGAGAAGAATCGGGAGCCTCGTGTGATGTCGTGTCTCCATCCGCTCCGTATTGCTGTCGCTTTGGTGCCGTGGGCACTTGGCGATCGTCCGAGCCATGCCCTTCCACCCTCGACTCGCGTCCTTTGGGGAGCGAGTTCTGATAAGACTGACCGGGCGATATGATCCACCCGCGCAAGCCCGTCTGGACCGAGGGGCTCTTCATGACCCCTCAGCATTTGCAGCAAGGGGACCAGTATCACGAGGCGTTGATACAGGCGCGCACCAATGCCCTGCTCAACTATCCGTGGGGCGTCGTTGGCGTGCAGTTCGACGAGCGTGCGTTGTCTGCTGGTCAGTTGAAGCTCGTGAAGTGCCATGGGTTTTTCCCCGACGGCACTCCGTTTTTCGTCGGTGATCGAGGCGAAGACATCGTCGAAGCAAGGCCGCTCGAAGGGGTTTTTCCTGCCGCACTCGAAGCGCTCGACGTGTTTTTGGCGATTCCGCAGACGCGCGAACAGCATCCGAACATCGCGCTCGATCCTGCCAAAGTGAGTCCAGCGATTCGGTTTGTCGCGGCGACATCGACGGTGCAGGACATCAACACGGGTCGCGCGGACACCGCGGTCGTTTGGGCTCGTTACAACTTGCGTATTCTCTTCGGTACCGAACCTCGTGACGCGTATCAAACGGTGCGTATTGCACAGCTCGTTAGAGATCGTACGGGTGCGATCGTTCTGAAGAAGACGTTCATTCCCTCGATCCCGCACATCGGAAGTTCTGATCACGTCATGGGAGGGCTTCGCCGGATCCTGTCGGCGATGGTTGGTAAGCAGAAGTCTTTGGCCGAAGGGCGTCGGTTGCGTACGGCGGCATCGGTCGACTTTCAGTTTTCAGACACCGCGAAGTTCTGGATGCTTCACACGTTGAACGCATTCATTCCTGCCGTGTCGCACATGGTCGATCACGGCAACGCGCATCCTGAAGATTGTTACGTCCTCATAGCTTCGTTGATCGGCGAGCTCTGCACGTTTGCCGCCGATGGTGATCCGACGTCGATTCCGAAGTTCAATTACATGGACCTCGAAGGCGTTTTCGAACCGTTGTTCGATCGAGCGCTCACGTTGCTCTCGTCCGTGCTCGCGGAGAACTACACCGTCATTCCGCTCGAGAAGCGCGAGGACGGGATGTACCTCGGCAAGTTCGAGGATCCGAAACTTCCGCGCACGCACGAGTTGTTCCTCGAAGCGAAAGGCGCAGATGAAGCAACCCTTCGAGAGCGTTTGCCGCGGCTGCTCAAGATGGGTTCGTGGACGCAGATTGGATACATCCTCAACGCCGCCATGCCTGGTGTGCGTGTGGCTGTCGAGTATCGGCCGCCGGGGGCTATCCCGGTCAAACCCGGAGTCGTCTACTTGCGTATCGATCAAGCAGGCGACTACTGGAACGACATTCTTGGATCGGGAACCGTGGCGATCTACCAACCGATCGATCCTCAAAAAGTCGATCTACGGCTCATCGCCGTTCAGGGTGGCAAGTGATTGAGGGCATGGCTGTTCATTTCATGGGGCGCACATGAGCCAGTCGCAGTCGATGTATTGGGTGTGCTCGGACGTTTTGTCGCTGATCCTGCAGCTTAGGAACTCGCGAGAGCTTCCTGCGCCGGACATCTTGCAGCGTCGCGTTTTGCAACTCTTCGAAACGATGATGCAGAACGGGCGTGAAGCGCGAATACCCGAGCAAGACATGATCGATGCGAAGTTCGCGCTCGCAGCGTTCGCGGACGAAGTCATCTATCACTCGAGTTGGCCGGGCAAACAGCAGTGGTTGAGCAACCCGCTCCAGCTGCAGTTTTTCCAGCTCAACACGGCAGGTGATCAGTTCTTCGTGAACCTCGACAACTTGCATGGGCAGCGGAATCGAGCCCATGTCGCACAAATTTACTTCCTTTGTTTGGCCCTAGGCTTTCAGGGGAAATATCGTCTGCGCCACCAGGAAGGATTGCAGGCGGTCGTCGAAGGACTCGGCAACTATGTTGCGCTCACGGAAGGTGCGAATGATCAGCTCGCACCGAACGCTGAGCGCAAGGATGGCGGCGGAAGCGCCGTTCGTCGCGAGTTGCCGTATGTCTTCGTCGCCATAGGTTTTCTTATCCTGGCCCTGATCGTGATCTTCATCCTTTGGCTGGTCATAGGCTCGAATGCCGACTCCACCGCAGACGAAATCAAACGGCTGCTTGGTGGTGGAAAGTAGCGTCAGGGGGACCTGGCAAAGGACCGAGGGAGACGTCCCATGTGGTTGTGGATCCTGAGCGCCCTGTTCCTCGCTCTCGTATGGGGAACGTGGTTCATTTTGAGGCCATCTGGGCCTGGGCCCGGTGCTGAGGTTTTTCCGACGTGGATCCCGATCGTTGTAACGGTCGTTATCGTCGTCGGACTCGTTGGGCTCGTCGTCTATCGACGTGTTCGTGCAGCTCGTGCTGCGCGCGCGCTCGAGAAAGCGATTGCACAGCAGGCGCAAGAACAAGCGCTTGCAGCAAAGCCCGAACGACGAGCGGAAATTCTCGCCCTGCACAGCCAACTCCAGGAAGGCATCAAGGCTCTCAAAGCCTCGAAGCTCGGTGGAGGCGGAAACGCCCTCTACTCACTTCCTTGGTACGTGATGGTTGGTCCTCCCGGAGCTGGGAAGACAACGGCACTTCGACACTCGGGACTCGTGTTCCCGTACCTCGATCCGCAAGGCGGTGGTGTTCAAGGCGTCGGTGGCACGCGTAACTGCGAGTGGTGGTTCACGAACGAAGCCATCCTGCTTGACACCGCCGGTCGATACACGACCGAAGCCGATGATCACGATGAGTGGATGGCGTTTCTCGAGCAGCTGCTCAAGTACCGTCCAAGCAAGCCCATCAACGGTGTCATCTGTGCGGTGAGCATCAGCGAACTCGTCGACGCAAGCGAAGAGCAAGTCGAAGCAGTCGCCAAGAAAGTACGCGCTCGTGTCGACGAGATGCAGACCACGCTGAAGATGGTCCTGCCCGTGTACGTGATGTTCACGAAGATCGATCTCGTGTCCGGGTTCGTCGAGTTCTTCTCCGATCTGAAGAAGAGCGAACGCGGTCAAGGTTTCGGAACGACCATCAAGCTCGATGCGAACAAGGCCGAGCCAGGAAAGATTTTCGACGAAGAGTTCGATGCTCTCGTCGAGCGTGTTCACACGCGGTCGCTTCGTCGTATGGCGACGGAACGCAATCGAGCGGCGAAGGAGCGTGTGTACCAATTCCCGCTCGAGTTCGCGGCGATCAAACACAACATGTCTTCGTTCCTGAACGTGGCCTTCGCACCGTCGAAGACCGCGGGTTTGGCGACGCCGATTTTGCGCGGGTTTTACATGACGAGCGGTACGCAAGAGGGCAAACCCCTCGAGCGCGTGCTCGGCAGTATGATGAGTGCGTTCGGCTTGAAGCCTACTGCTGCGGCCAATGATGACTTGGATCTCGGTGCTGCTGCGACAGAGTCGAAGAGCTACTTCCTTCGCGACGTGTTCATGAACGTGATCTTCCCAGATCACGACATCGCGGCGCGAACGGCAGCCGAGGTTCGCAAGCAACGTTTCCAACGCTTCGCTGGAGCATTCGCTGCAGCGATGTTGGGCATGCTTCTCCTCGTTCCTTCCCTCCTCGCGTTCTGGAACAACCGATCGCTCGTTGCGGAAACCTCACGCGTGTCGAAAGAAGCTTCAAGCGTGAAGTGGTCCGATGGAGCCACGTCGCCTGTCGACAAGATCGAGAAGCTCGACAACATCCGCGAGCACGCCCAGCTTCTCGACCAGTACCGCGACGAAGGTGCACCCGTGAGTTATCGCTGGGGCATGTACCAGGGCGACAAACTCTTCGAGCCGACGAAAGATCAGTACATCGCGTCGTTGCGAGAAGGGTTCGTCAAGCCAGTACGATCGCGTCTCGAGGAACGTCTTGGTGGAGTTACCGGCGCCAAGTACCTCGAGGAGTACAACGACCTGAAGACGTACTTGTTGCTCGCTGACGAGAACAAGGCTCGGTTGCTGCCCGAATCAGAAACGGCGTGGGAAACCGGACGTCTGTTGCAGCTCTGGACCGATACGCTGCGCACGACGACGGACATGCCTGAAGCGGATCTGAAGGCCAAACTTCTTCCGCACGTGAAGTATTACGTCGACCTGTTGCGACGTGGTGCAACGTCGGGCGAGACGCTCGACAAGGCACTCGTCGAGCGTTCGCGTGACATCCTCGCGCGCGTCGGCCCGGCGCAACGCTTCTACGATCGATTCGTCACGAAGCTCGAGTACGACAAGTACGACGAGAACGGTTCGGACGATAAAGACAACATGAAGTATCCGGCGATCTCGCTCGACGAGCTTTTCTCGGATCGTCGTGAAGTTCTTGGCAAGGTTCGTTCGTCGCAGAAGGATCGCACAGGCAAGTGGCTCGTCGTTCGTGGACCGTACACGGCGAAGGGACATGCTCAGGTCGTGGCATCACTCGAGGAAGGTTTGACCGTTCTCGATCGTGAACGTTGGGTCGTGCCTTTGACGCAAGAAGAGGAGCGTCAGGGTGACAAGATTCAGCAAGCGCTCGCTCGTGTTCGTCAGGACTACGACGCTCAGTACATCCGTGAGTGGGTCGAGTTTTTCCGGGACGTACAGGTTGAAGTTCCTCCGAACAACAAGGATGCGATCGAAGAGTTCCGCGTACTGTCGACGCCTGATTGGCCGTACCAACGTTTGCTTCGCACGCTCGAAGACAACACGCAGTTCGACGTTGTGCGAAACGAAGCTGAAGAAGCCGCGTATGCAGATGGCGGTTTGCTTGATCAGATCAAAGAACGTGCACGCCGCCGTATCGATTCGAAGGCGGGCAGCGCTCTTGGTACATCGGGTCGTATTACCGATCTCGTGACCTTGGGTGGTCCTGGTGGTGCTCGTGCTCGGCGTGATCCGATTCCGGACAAGTTCCGTTCGATGGTGCGGTTCGGT
The DNA here is from genome assembly GCA_031415295.1 of Polyangiaceae bacterium. Taxonomy (GTDB): domain Bacteria; phylum Myxococcota_A; class Polyangia; order Polyangiales; family Polyangiaceae; genus Polyangium. Next base: position 12,770 of record JANORL010000189.1, read on the forward strand.
GTTCCTGTGGTGCCAAAGCAAGAGGCCGAAGGGACCACACCGCCAGCACCGAAGCCGGCCGAGCTTTCGCGGTACGTGGGTCATCTTGAAGGACTCGCCGCTGAGATGGGGAGCATCGAAGATGCTCCTCCAGGACAAGCGGCCACTGCTGAAGCTCGTGAAAAGTTTGGCGAGGCCATTCGCGAGACGGAAAAGTTGCTGCTCAAAATGGACGAGACGGGTCAGGAACTCATGACGCCACTGCTCATGAATCCTCTCCGTCAGGCCTACAAAGCCGTGATGCGCAGCGCTGGTGGATCCGCGAGCGGCTTGTGGGAAGTCGTCGTGTGGCCTCCATTCCGCGACAACATCAAGGATCGATATCCCTTCGATCTGTCGTCGTCGCGCGATGCTTCGTACGAGGATGTGGTTGCATTCCTCAAGCCGAAGGACGGCATTCTCTGGGGTTTCTACGGCCAATACCTCAAAGACTTTCACATGCAGGTCGGACACGATTTCATTCCGAAGGGTGGCCTTGAAGGGCGACCTCGTCCGGCCAAACCGTTCTCGCCGTTCAACGGACTTCTCTATCCGTGCTTGCACCGCATGGATGAGATCACGGATGCGTTGTGGCCTGGAGGCACCGGAGAAAAACCCGGCGTCAAGTTCCACATCAACTTGAAGACCGTCAGTCCGATTGTCAGCGAAGTTCTTTTCGAGGTGGATGGGCAGAAGCGCCTGTACCGCAACGAGAAGGAATTTTGGCACACGTTCAATTGGCCGGGTGAAAAGCAGACGGGAGCGCGTATGCGCATTCGTGGTGCTGGTGGTCTCGACGAAGAAATCCTCGCCGAGGGACCTTGGGGCATCTTCCGTCTCTTCGAGCGCGGCACAACGACTGCGGAGAAGGACAAGGATGGCGTCTTCACCGTGACATGGCAGACGACGGCGCCTCCAGTCATCGTGACCATGGAAGTGCGACCAACTCGCACGAACCATCCCTTCCCCAGCAGCTTCTTCCGAGCGACGAACTGCCCGCCTTCGATTGGCGACAGTTTCGGTGGCGGCAAGAAGTAACTCCTGCCGATTTCAGTTCAATCTCTGATACTTCTTGGCATCTAACTGTCACCAAACACCGCCATCCTTTCTCGATAAGAAGAATGGCGGTTCAGGTGGCGCTTCTTGCATGGGTAGGCACGGCCGCTGATGTTCTGGCGTCGCAAGAAAGTTGCTGCCGCTCCTCCGCAGATCGGCTGTTTTGGAAAGCTCCCGGCAACGGGAGATTTCATCCGATTTAATGCGGGTGGCGATGAACTAGCGGCCTTCGACCGATGGCTCGGAGGCGCGCTCGACTTCTCACGTCGATCGCTCGGATCTGCGTTCGAGCAGGCCTATCAACCTTCCGTGGGTCTCTTCATCTTTCACGGTGAAGGCGCGAAACCGGACGAACCTCCAGCACGTGGATTGGTTGGTGCGTGGGCGGCGAGTGGAGACAACGCTGGTCGCACGTACCCGATGGTTGTTTTTGCTTCGTACGATTACGGCCAGCTCGTTTCTGC